>JAWLFQ010000104.1:3595-6485 GCA_041685505.1 Nitriliruptoraceae bacterium | reverse complement strand
CCCTACGGCGGGGTGGTCCCCGAGGTCGCGGCACGCGCCCACCTCGATGCCCTGCTGCCCACCATCGACACCGCGCTGGTCCAGGCGGGTGCCCGCCTCTCCGACATCGACGCGATCGCGGTGACCGCCGGGCCGGGGCTGGTCGGCGCCCTGCTCGTCGGCGTCTCCGCCGCCAAGGGGCTGTCGCTGGCCCAGGGCCTGCCGCTGATCGGCGTCAACCACCTGCGGGCCCACGTCGAGGTGGCGCAGCTCGAGTACGGGGAGCTCGAACCGCCGCTGGTCGCCCTGGTGGTCTCGGGCGGGCACACCTCGATCGTGTCGATGGACGCCGACGGTGCCTTCCGGGAGCTCGGCGCCACCATCGACGACGCCGCGGGGGAGGCCTTCGACAAGATCGCCCGCTACCTCGGCCTGGCCTTCCCGGGCGGTCCGGAGATCGACCGCCTGGCCAAGGACGGCGATCCGACGGCCTTCGACTTCCCCCGGGCACTGCTGCACGACGGCACCTACCGCCTGTCGCTGTCGGGGCTGAAGACCGCAGTGGTCCGGGAGCTACGCCGCATGGAGGCGGCCGGTCAGGAGCCGGTGCTCGCCGATGTCGCCGCCTCCTTCCAGGAGGCGATCGTCGACGTGCAGCTGACCAAGACCCTACGCGCGGCCGCCGAGGAGGGGCGCGACCAGGTGCTGCTCGCCGGTGGGGTCGCAGCCAACTCCCGACTGCGCGAGCGCTTCACCCAGGAGACCACCGCCAACGGTCAGCGCCTGATCGTGCCGTCGGTGCCGATGTGCACCGACAACGGGGCGATGGTGGCCGCCAGCGGCGCGAACCTGCACGCTGCGGGGCGCACCGTGGGGCTGGGCCTGGCCGTCGATCCCAACCTGCCGCTGGCCGGATGAGGGGCACCGTGTTGATCTCCCACCACCCACGGCGTGTCGCGTGAAGGCGCCGACCGCTCTCGACCGGCTCGGTCGCCGCCTGCGCTGGCGCCGGGTCGGCGTCGGCGAGCTGCCGACCATCGCCGACCGGTTGGCGGGCTGGGAGTCACCCGCCGGTGGGGCGGCGCGCCACATGTTCGCCCTGTCCACCATCGAGTCCTTCGGTGCGGAGCCGCTGCGCATCGCCGCTGACGACGACCGTTGGGCCGTGGCCGTGGTCTTCCCCGGTCGGCTGCTCATCCCCTGCGGCGACGCCGAGGCCATCGCCGCGGCCCCCGCGGCCACCAAGCGCTGGCGCCTGATGGTCGGTGACGTGGCAGCCGGCGACGCGGCACTGGCCCGCGCCGGCAGCGACCCGGGCCTGATCGTCCACGATCAGCGCTTCCTCACCGTCGACCCCGACCGGGTGCCGACGGAAGCCGAGCTCCCCGACCCGGGCCTGCGGCGCGCACAGCGGGAGGACCTCGATCGGCTCGCGGAGCTCGCGGTGCGCCTGCACGTCGATGACCGGTTCGGTCCGCATCCGGGCCAGGCAGGGCTGCGCGGCTACCGCCAGCGCATCGAGGCGAACCTCAACCAGGGGCTGGTGTGGTGCGTCGGGCCGATCGGGGCGCCGGTGGCCAAGCTCGAGCGCTCCGTGTCCTCAGGGCGCTACGGGGTGCAGTTGGCCGGCATCGTGGTCGACACCATGGCCCGCGGCGAGGGGCTCGGACGTGCCGCCGTCGCTGCTGCGGTCCGCGGCGCCATGGTCGAGGGTGGCCGCAGTCGTGCCATCAGCCTGCACGTCCGCGCCGACAACGCAGCAGCGCTGCGGGCGTACGACGCGGCTGGCTTCGTGGACCGCGAGCCCTGGCGTCTGGCCGTGCGCAGCTGACGGCGAGGTGGCGGGTGCGCTCCCGGCCGCCGTGCGTCGGGCGGTCAGCGGCCGGTGCTGTCGGCTGCCTCGGCACCGGTGACATCGATCGTGACGGTCAGGTCCCCGGCGCCGTCGACGCCATCCTCGGTCAGCTGCAGCGGGAGACCGGCGTCGTCCCTGCCGAACAGCACACCGTGCACCTCGAGCCGCTCGCGCAGCTGTGGGCCGGTCATGTCGACCACCAGCGCGACCGTTTCGAGGTCGCCGGCGCGCAGGGTCAGGACCCGACCGTTGTGGTCGCCCCGGTTGCGGGCGACCTGGCTGGCGTAGCGCGCGAGCACCGTGAGCTCGGGCCGCGCCGGGGCCGCGTCCAGCGCGAGCAGGTCGAGGGTGACCCGACCGTCGGCGGGCTGCACGGTGGTGGTCGGGTCCGGCAGCAGATCGGCGAGCGGGACGTCGTAGAACTCGGCGAGTTGTGCCAGGCGCGTCACGGTGATGGTCCGGTCGCCGCGCTCGTAGGCGCCGACGACCACCGCCTTCCAGCGGCCTTCGCTCTGGGTCTGTACGTCGGCGAGGGACAGGCCCTGCTGGTGGCGCACCCGCCGCAGGCGGGCACCGATGGCGAGTGCGTGGTTGCGGTCCTGCTGGCTCATCGGTGGCCCCCCTCGGGCGTGCGGTCATGGGTGTTGGCAGTCGTGGTTGCGCGGCGCACCCGCCGCACCTGGGTGCTGACGGCGATGCCTGCAGCGATGGCTGCGGCGACGGCTGCTGCCAGCAGCCACGCCCGATCGAGGGCGCTGTCGTCCGCAGCGAGGGCGACGCCCGCGGCGGACGCCTCCACCTCGCTGGTGGCCCCGCCCCGCACGTCCCGTTCCGGGGCAGCGTCGGATGTCGCGTCGTCATCCTCCTCGGGGGTGGCGACGATGCGCACGCCGAGCACCTCCACCTCGGCGTCGTCCGCTGCTTGGTCGGCAGTATCGTCCGTGCCGGGGCGGGCAGCGTGGTCCGCCGCGTCACCCGGCTCATCAGCCGGCGCGGGCGACTCGTCCGGCTCGGCCTGCGTCCGGGCGGGGGCCGGCTCCTCGGTGGTGGCCTCGG
>JAWLFQ010000104.1:2149-3495 GCA_041685505.1 Nitriliruptoraceae bacterium | reverse complement strand
GGTCCGCGTCGTCCGCGCCTCGCTCGGCATGTTCCGCCGCGGTCCCACAGAAGGTCAGCGACACGACCTCCTCCGCGACGCCGGTGACCGCGACACCCAGGCGATGGATCGCGCCGTCACGGTCGGTGGCGACCACCGCGGACAGCTGCGTGCCCGCAGCGGTCTCCCAGCCGACCATCTCCCAGCCCTCGGTGTCCCGTTCGACGGACTGTGCCGTGAGCGCGACGGCCTGATCGTCGCCGACGGTGGCGGCACGGGTGAAGGTGACCAGCGCATCGGGGCACGGCGCGCCGCCGTCCGCGCCGTCGTCCGTCCCCGGGGTGGCTGCGGCCGCGGCCGCGGCCGGGAGCAGCAACGCCGCGGTCGCTGCGAGACCGACGAGCAGCCGCGCGGTTCGCGGGCGGAGCGGTGGGAGGGGGCGCATCGGTGGGTCCGTCATGAGCAGGGTCGACCCGAGGGCCGACGGTTGGCCGTCGGTCCGGGTCGGTCTCGCCACTCGCTCCCCTCGGACCTGTCCCGGCTCGTCGTGCTCGAGCCGGGGCGGCGACCGTCGTACGGTCCGAGGATCCCTGCGTCCCGGTTGGTCGGGTGGGCCCGACCGGTGTCACTGCGCGTCCGAAAGTGAACGCGCAACGCATGATGCCCAGGTCAGATCGGCGCACGCAACGCCCTGCGGTTGCACGCTAACGGTGCGTTGCCAAGGGCGAGTCCGCCACCGACTTCCGCAACGCAGCGTCGCCGTTGCTGTGCGCGGGGCGGACGCGGGCAGGGTGCGCAGCGACCCTGAGCCGCCCCGGTGCAGGGCCTCCAGGGGCGCCTTTGCACTCCCACGAGGTGAGTGCTAGCTTCCGCCCTAGCACTCACGCTTCGGGAGTGCCAGTGTAGTCGGAAGGGCCGGTACCCGGCCCGCACCGCCGCACCGGCGCTCGCGACGGGCCCACCACTCCCTCGCGGAGTCGTCGCCCGTCACCGCAGCCGCACGGTGCCGACGCCACCTCGGCGTCCCGACCCCGTCCGCTCCCTTCCACCTCGATGTCGCCACCTCGACGTCCCCCACGCTGACCGCACCGACCACACCGACGCGAGGCGCCCCCACGGCGCGCTGCGAACCGGATGCGGGCGGTCCGCCGGGGCCCGTCATCGGCCACACATCGGGGGCACAGCGGAGCACGAGGGTCGGCGTGCACCGACCACCAGATGTTCTTCACCAACCGTCAACCGTCAGGCCGCGGGTGATCCCGTGGCCGCGACCACACAAGGGAGGGCACGTTGGCTGCCGCCACCGATGTCAAGGTCAAGCCCCTCGAGGACCGGGTGCTCGTGACCGTCGAGGAGCAGGAGCAGAC
>JAWLFQ010000104.1:0-2049 GCA_041685505.1 Nitriliruptoraceae bacterium | reverse complement strand
CGACCACACAAGGGAGGGCACGTTGGCTGCCGCCACCGATGTCAAGGTCAAGCCCCTCGAGGACCGGGTGCTCGTGACCGTCGAGGAGCAGGAGCAGACCACCGCGTCTGGCCTGGTCATCCCCGACACCGCCAAGGAGAAGCCACAGCAGGGCACCGTCATCGCCGTGGGCCCGGGCAAGCGCTCGGAGCACACCGGCGAGCTGATCGCCCCGGACGTGAACGAGGGCGACACCGTCCTGTTCTCCAAGTACGGCGGCACCGAGGTCAAGGTCAGCGGCCAGGAGTACCTGATCCTGTCCGCGCGCGACATCCTCGCGATCGTCGGCTGACCCCACCACAACCTTTCCGAAGCCACACGACTTCAACGACACGTCTCACGACGTACCGAGGAGGAACCACCGCATGGCGAAGATCCTCAGCTACAGCGAGGACGCCCGCAAGCGCCTTGAGAAGGGCGTGAACCAGCTCGCGGACGCCGTCAAGGTGACGCTCGGCCCCAGGGGCCGCAACGTCGTCATCGACAAGAAGTGGGGCGCCCCCACGATCACCAAGGACGGCGTGACCGTCGCTCGGGAGATCGAACTGGAGGACGCCTACGAGAACATGGGTGCCCAGCTCGCGAAGGAGGTGGCCACCAAGACCAACGACGTCGCTGGTGACGGCACCACCACCGCGACCGTGCTCGCCCAGGCCATCGTCAAGGAGGGCCTGCGCAACGTCGCCGCCGGCGCCAACCCGATGCAGCTCAAGCGCGGCATCGACAAGGCCGTCGAGTACGTGACCGCGGAGATCGCGAAGCAGGCGGTCGAGATCGAGACCCAGGACCAGATCGCGCAGATCGCCGCCATCTCCGCCAACAACGAGCCGGAGATCGGCCGCACCCTCGCCGACGCGATGGACAAGGTCGGCAAGGACGGCGTCATCACCGTCGAGGAGTCCCAGACCTTCGGTCTCGAGCTCGACTTCGTCGAGGGGATGCAGTTCGACAAGGGCTTCATCTCGCCCTACATGGTGACCGACCCCGAGCGCATGGAGGTCGAGTTCGAGGACCCCTACATCCTCATCGTGAACTCGAAGATCTCCGCGGTCCAGGACATGCTGCCCGTCCTCGAGAAGGTCATGCAGGGCGGTCGTCCGCTCCTGATCATCGCCGAGGACATCGAGGGCGAGGCCCTGGCCACGCTGGTGGTCAACAAGATCCGCGGCACCTTCCAGTCGGCCGCCGTCAAGGCGCCGGGCTTCGGTGAGCGCCGCAAGGCCATGCTGCAGGACATCGCGATCCTGACCGGTGGTCAGGTCATCTCCGAGGAGGTGGGTCTCAAGCTCGAGAACACCACCCTCGACCTGCTCGGTCGCGCCCGCAAGGTGGTCGTCACCAAGGACGAGACCACCATCGTCGAGGGCGCCGGCTCCGAGGATGACATCAAGGGTCGGGTCGCGCAGATCAACGCGGAGATCGAGAAGACCGACTCCGACTGGGACCGTGAGAAGCTCCAGGAGCGCCTCGCGAAGCTCTCCGGCGGCGTCGCTGTGGTCAAGGTCGGCGCTGCCACCGAGACCGAGCTCAAGGAGGTCAAGCACCGCATCGAGGACGCCCTGTCCGCGACGCGTGCGGCCGTCGAGGAGGGCATCGTCGCCGGCGGTGGCACCTCGCTGCTGCAGGCCGAGGCCGGCCTGGACGCGCTGGACCTGACGGGTGACGAGGCGACCGGTGCCCGCATCATCCGCCAGGCCGTCTCCGCGCCGCTGTACTGGATCGCCTCCAACGCCGGGCTCGAGGGCTCCGTCGTGGTGGAGCGTGTCCGCGGCATGGAGGTCGGCTACGGCCTCAACGCGCTGAGCGGTGAGTACGAGGACCTGATGGCGGCCGGAGTCATCGACCCGGCCAAGGTCACCCGGTCCGCGCTGCAGAACGCCGCGTCCATCGCGGGTCTGCTGCTCACCACCGAGGCGCTGATCGCCGACAAGCCGGAGCCCGAGGCCGACGCTGGTGGCGGTCACGACCACGGCATGGGCGGCATGGGCGGCATGGACTTCTGATCCTCGC
>JAWLFQ010000103.1:0-6503 GCA_041685505.1 Nitriliruptoraceae bacterium | reverse complement strand
GCCGGCAGCGATCCACGGCGGGTGGCCCAGGGCGGCTGCGCGGGCTCAGCCCTGCCCGTTACCGCGGTCGGCGGGCGCGTTGCGGTCGACGACCGGGTTGTCGAGGGCGCCGATGCCCTCGATCTCCACCCGGACGCTCTGGCCGGGGGTGATCGGGCCGACGCCGGCCGGGGTCCCGCTGAGGATCACGTCGCTCGGCAGCAGGGTCATGACCTGGGACACCTCGCTGACCAGGGACGCGACATCGTGGACCAGGTCGGCGGTGGTGCCGTCCTGGCGCACCTCGCCGTCGACCAGGCACCGGATGGCGAGGTCGGAGGGGTCCAGCCCGCTGGTCACGGCCGGGCCGAGGGGACAGAAGGCGTCGAAGCCCTTGGCGCGGAACCACTGATCCTCGCTGCGCTGGAGGTCGCGCGCGGTGACGTCGTTGGCGGCGGTGTAGCCGAAGACCCCGGCCAGCGCCTGCTCCGGGGTGACCCGCTGCAGCAGGGCGCCGATGACCACCGCGAGCTCCGCCTCGTGGTGGAACTCCTCGGCCCGGTCGGTGGGCAGGCGGATCGCCTCGCCCGGCCCTATCACGCTGGACGACGGCTTGAGGAACAGCAGCGGCGTGTCCGGCACCGTGCCGCCCATCTCCGCCGCGTGGTCGACGTAGTTCTTGCCCACGCACACGACCTTGGAGGGGATGACCGGCGCCAGCAGCCTGAGCCCCTCCACCGGCACGCGCTCCCCGGTCGCGGTGTGGGTGGTGAAGGGGTGCGGGTCGATCAGCGCGACCTCGGTGCCCTCGAGCAGCCCGTAACGCGGCTGGCCGTCGTGGAGGATCCGGACGAACCTGCGGACGCCATCCATCAGCGCTCCCTGTCCCAGCTGTCGCGGAGGATGGCGTTGGTGTAGGCATCGGACAGCGCCAGCCAGGACGCCTCGACCACGTTGGGGTGGACGCCGACGGTGTCCCACACCTGTGAGCCGTCCGTGGAGGTCACCAGCACGCGGGTCACCGCGTCGGTGCCGGCCGTGGCTTCCAGGATCCGCACCTTGTAGTCGGACAGTTGGACCTGGTCGAGCTGCGACCAGGTGCCGTTGACCGCGTTGCGGAAGGCGTCGTCGAGGGCGTCGACGGGACCGTTGCCCTCACCGGCGCCGAGCTTGCGGCTGCCGCTGACGTCGACCGCCAGGATCGCCTCCGCCGGGCCCTCGCCGGGCAGGGCGTCGCCGTCACCCCCGGAGACGTTGACGCGGTAGTGCAGGCTGCGGAAGGGCTCCTCGGCGTCGGGCAGCAGGCCGGTCACCCGGCGCAGCAGCAGCTCGAAGGAGGCGTCGGCGGCCTCGTAGGTCCACCCCTGCGACTCGCGCTGCTTGACCTCGTCGAGCACGGCCTTGGCCTGGGTGTCGTCGATCTCCAGGCCGAACTCCCGCGCCTTGAGCTTGATGTTGGCGCGCCCGGCGAGCTCGCTGACCACCAGCCGCTGGCGGTTGCCGACCTGGTCGGGCTCGATGTGGTTGTACATGTCGGGCGCCTTGGCCAGCGCCGAGGCGTGGATCCCGGCCTTGTGCGCGAAGGCGGTGTGGCCGACGTAGGGCGCGACCGAGGGGGTGGTCTGGTTGCACAGCTCCGCGACGGTGTGGCTGACGTCGGTGAGCCGCTCGAGCTGGTCCGGCGCGATCAGCGGCACCTTCCGCTTCATCTGCAGATCCGCCAGGATGGTGAACAGGTTCGCGTTGCCGCACCGCTCGCCGAGCCCGTTGGCCGTGCCCTGGACGTGGACGGCACCGGCCTCGATCCCGAGCAGGGAGTTGGCCACCGCACAGCCACCGTCATCGTGGAAGTGCAGGCCGACGTCACAGGACAGCTCACCCACGAAGCCGTGGACGATCTCGGTCACGTCCCACGGCATCGCGCCGCCGTTGGTGTCGCACAGCACCACGCACTCCGCACCGGCCTCCGCAGCGGTCAGCACGACCTCACGGGCGTAGGCGGTGTCACGGGCGTAGCCGTCGAAGAAGTGCTCCGCATCGAAGAACACCCGCTTGCCGAGCCCGCGCAGGTAGCTGATCGAGTCGGCGACCATGGCGAGGTTCTCCTCGCGGGCCACACCCAGCGCCTCGTCGACGTGGTAGCCCCAGGACTTGCCCACCAGGCAGATCGCGTCGGTACGGGCGTCGACCAGGGCCTGCAGCAGCGGGTCGTCCTCGGCCCGGTGCTTGGCGCTGCGGGTCATCCCGAAGGCGACCAGCGTGGCGTGGTCGAGCTCGAGTTCCCCCTCGGCTGCACGGGCGAAGAAGGTGGTGTCCTTGGGGTTGGCACCGGGCCAGCCGCCCTCGATGTAGGCGACCCCCAGCCCGTCCATGTAGCGCGCGACCTTGAGCTTGTCGTCCACCGACAGGCTCACCCCTTCGCGCTGGGTCCCGTCGCGCAGGGTGGTGTCGTAGAGGTCGAGCCCCGCACGGGCGCTCGGCAGTGGCGCGTCGCCACCGGTGGTCGTCACGATCCGTTCCTCTCCTCGAGCTCCAGCGAGCGGAGGTGACCGGGTGGAGAGGGCCGGGCGCATCGAGCTGCCGGGCCGCTCCCGCAGCCCGGCGCACCGGCTACGGGAGCGATCCGATGATGATGCTGATGGCACGCCGGCACGGGGCGAGGACCTCGCCCTGCGTGTGCCCTGCGGATGCCATGATGGGTGCTGCTCCCGTTGACGCCGGAACCGTACCGGCCCGCTCGCCCCGATGTCGAACGGGCGGCCGGGGCGGTGCGACCGGGTGCAACCTCGTCGTCGCGCCCGCGCTCACTCGTCCTCGAGCCGGAAACCGACCTGGACCGTGACCTGGGTGTGCTGCACCTCGCCGTCCTGGATCCAGCCGCGGATCTCCTTGACCTCGAACCAGTCGAGGTTGCGCATGCTCTCGCCGGCCTTGTGGATCGCCCGGCGGATGGCGTCATCGACCCCCTCGCGGCTGGAGCCGACCAGTTCGATCTTCTTGTAGACGTTGGACACCGTTGCCCTCCTGGGCGCTGTCGGGTGCGGCGGCGGTTCCACTCGCAAGCTAGTGGCCGGGCACCGTCCCCGTGGGCACCCGGTGGCACCGGAGGACCACCGCTGCCCTGCGACCCGCTCAGAACATGACGGGGCTCCACGGCGCACGGTCGACGGCGAGGAGACGTCCGAGCGCGCGCACGGCACCGGGCCGGTGTGCGGTGAGCCGGCCCGCGTCGGCCAGCGTGGCGGGCGCCACGGCACCGAACAGCACCGAGGCGAGCGCGTCCACCGGCAGCGTGACGTCGGGCTCGGCCGCGCTGCGCTCGCACACCACCTCGTCGCCCACCTCCAGGTGCCACCGCCCGTCCACCGGACCCCCGGGGTCCACCACCTCGATGTCGGCACTGCCGCGGCGGGCGTAGGTGCGTCTGGCCAGCACGCTCGGCAGGTCGAGGATGCGCACGTAGAGCGGCGGCCCGTCGGTGGCGTGGAGGGCGAAGGGGTCGGTCACCAGCTGCGGGAGGACGTCGTCGACGGGCCGGATCGCGACGGTGATCCGGCTGGTGAGGTCGATGTCCAGCAGGTGCTGCCACAGCGCGGCGTAGGCCTCGGCGTCGGTGGCGAACACCCCCGCGACCCGGACCCGTCCCGCGGGCAGCTGCGCGCTCTCGTCCCCCTTGATGCGGTAGCTCGCGTACCCGCGACCGGGGACCTCGACCAGCTGTCGGGCCGTGGCGCCGTCGCGCCACTCGGGCGGGTCGACGGCCAGGTTCAGCTGCCACATGCCCGGGTTGTTGCCGACGCAGCCGCCGTGCTGGTCCCCCAACCGCTCGTGGATCGCGGGCCAGGCGGCCAGGGCGGCCTCGGGCGTGGTGCCCTCGACCAGACGGACGTCCGCCGCCGTACGGAAGCGCACCCGCAGCCGCTCGGCGTCGTAGGAACGGTGCACGGCGGCGACCCCGAAGCCGTAGCGGCCGTAGATCGCGGACTCCGAGGCGAACAACGCCGCCAGCGGTTCACCCTGCGCGCGCGCCTCGTCCAGCGAGGCGTGCAGCAGCCGGGTCAACAGGCCGCGGCGACGCATGGTCTGCGCCACGCCCACCGCGGTGATGGCAGCGACCGGTACGCGTGCGCCACCGGGAAGGCTGATGTCGGTCTCCAGCACACCGAGGTTGCCGACGACGGCATCGCGGTGCCGCACCCACCACGCGCGGTAGTCGCTCGAGAACGCCTCGAGGTAGGGATCGATGTCGCTGGGGGCCTCCCCGGCGTAGAAGTGCCGGTTGACGGCGCGGGCGTACTCCGCCATCGCCTCGACGGGCACACGCTTCGGTGTGAAGGTGTCCATGGGTCTCTCGGGGGTGCGGAGGGCGCCACGCGGAGCAGGCCGGTGGCGGGCCGGAGGCGCCGGGCGGCGCGTATCAGAACATGAAGCCGTGCCAGGGCGCCACCTCGGTGGCGAGCATGCGGTCCAGGCGCGCTGCGGCGCCTGCGCGGTGCTCGGTGAGCCGCCCGGCGGCCAGCAGCTGGGTCGTGCGGACGCCACCGAGGTACAGCGTGCTGAGCACATCGATCCCCACGGTCAGATCCGGGGCCGCGTCGGTGCGTGCGCAGGTGCCGGTCCCACCGGCTGCTCGCAGCTGCCAGGTGCCGGCCTGGTCGGGCAGCTGACGGTCCTCCACCGCGAGGACGAGGCGGTCGTCGGCGGCGTAGCGACGGGCTGCCAGCGCCGTGGCGAGATCCACCAGCCGCAGCTGCAGCGGCCAGTCGATGCCCACCTCGGCGCGACCCTGGTCGACCAGCATCGCCAGCAGTGGGTCGTCCACCGGACGGCGCCCCGCGACCGTGCGCGTGGCCAGGTCGACGTCGGTCACGAACCGCCACAGCGCTGCCGTGGCCTGCGGATCGGTGGCCATCAGCTCCTCGACGCGCACCGTGCCCGTGGGGCTGCCGGCGGACCACGCGGGATCGAGGTGGTGGATGGCGTAGCCACGGCCGGGCAGGACCGCGATCCGGCGGGGCGGGGCCTCACCCGGTGTCGGGCCGACGGTGGCGGGCCAGAACCGTTCGGGTCGGTGGATGGCACCGGGACGCTGCCGGGTCGCTGCCGCATGCAGGGCCGGCAGGACCTCTGCCGCCTCGTGATGGTCGATCAGCCGCACCTCCTCGAGGGGCCCCTGTGACCGCAGGTCCGCCCGGGCGCGTGGCACGGTGATCGCCACGGTGGGAGCGGCCGGTCCGAAGCCGAACCGCCCGTAGATCGGCGCCTCCGAGGCCCACAGCGCCGCCACCGCCTCCCCTGCGGCGCGGGCGCGCTCGAGGTGTGCATCCATCAGCGCGGTCAGCAGCCCACGGCGCCGCTGGTCGGCACGCACGGCCACCATGCAGATGCCGGCACAGCCGATGTCGCTGCCGCCCGGCAGCTGCATGCGGAAGCTGTAGGCCCCGGCGGTGGCCACCACCGCACCGCGGTCGTCCACGCTGACCAGGGTGCGTGCCACCTCGACCCGTTGCCGGGCATGTGCGAGATCGGCCTCGGAGGGGCTGCCACCGAAGGTGGCACGGAACAGGCGGACGGAGGACTCGAGCTCCTCGTCGGCCAGCGGGCGCAGCTGCACGGTCAACGCGTCACCGATCCGCGGGCGTGTGACGGCGGAGGAACCCTCCGACCTCCGCCAGGGCGTCGCGCGACTCGGGGAGCCCCGGGAAGGCCTGGAAGACGTGCCACAGGCCCGGGTAGATCCCGTGGGAGGCGTCGACGCCCGCGGCACGCGCGCGGGCGGTGAACCGCACGGTGTCGTCCCGCAGGATCTCGTCCCCACCCACCTGCAGCAGCATCGGGGGCAGGCCGGTGAGGTCGGCGTACAGCGGGGACACCTCCGGATGGTCCAGTGGAGCATCGCCGGCGTAGGCCAGCGCCGCCGGCCGCGTCATCGCCGCCGACAGCCACGGGTCGACACCGTCCAGCTCCGCCATGGAGCCCCCCGTCCCCGTCAGGTCGAGCCACGGTGACAGGCCCACGTAGCAGGCCGGCAGCGGTGCACCCGTGTCGCGCAGCCGCACCAGCAGGGCCGCGCCCAGCCCCCCACCGGCGGAGTCCCCGGTCACCGCGAGCCGTGCTGCTGCCACCTCGACGGTGTCGGTCAGCCACCTCGCGGTGGCCACGGCGTCGTCCAGCGCTGCGGGGAAGGGGTGCTCGGGAGCCAGGCGGTAGTCGGGGAGGACCACGACCGCATCCGCACGCCGTGCGATCGCGGCGCCCATCCCACGGTGGGTGTGGGGCGAGAGCATGATGTAGGCGCCGCCGTGGAGGTGGAGGACGACCCGGGGCGCTGCCGCCAGCCACTCGGCCTGCGCGGTGACGCCCGTGGGTACCGGGCCCAGCCGGCGGGCAGCGACGATCAGTCCGGGGACCGGTCCGCCCTCGAGCGCCACCACCTCGACGTCGCTGCCCACCGGCGCCCTCGACAGCGCACGCTCCGTGGCCTCGCGCAGCCTGAGGGCGTAGGCCTCCAGTTCGGCGCGTGG
>JAWLFQ010000029.1:0-26495 GCA_041685505.1 Nitriliruptoraceae bacterium | reverse complement strand
GGCCGGATGGCGTCCGGGGAAGGGACAGCGCGGGAGCCGGGTACGACCGCCATCTGGACGGAGGTACCGAGAGCGCTGTCCCCTCGCCGGGCACCACTCGTGCCGCTTGCTTGCGATGATACGCGCTTATGCTAACTGTCGCAAGCACCCGGGCGGCCCGCCGCTGTCAGTCGTGCAGCCCGAGCGCGCGCAGGTGCACGGTCAGCTCGGCCTGCAGCATCCGCTGCACCGGTCCGAGGCCCGGGTCGAAGACCCGCTGTGCGGTGGCGACCAGCTGGTCCCACCACCCCGGTGCCTCGACGCGCAGCTCCCACGGCACCAGCACGTCGACGACGTCACCGATCGGACGGTCGCCGCTGGCGGTACCGACGATGCGGTAGCCGCGTGTCCGGGCCGCTGCGGTGTCGACCGGTAGCAGCTCCGGGCGGCCGAGGGTCACCGTGGCCTCGCTGCCGTCGGGGATCTCGGGGAGTGACGATGCCCACCCGGGACCGCACGCGGCGACGCGCACCAGCAGGGCGCCGTCGGGCAGCAGCAGGGGAGGAGCCGCCACACGCACCTCGTCGTCGGGCAGGGAGCGGGATGGGGACCCGTCATCCTCGCACCTGCCGGCGTCGGAGTCACGTACCTGCGCACGCGGTCGTAGGCTCCGCCCGACGGCGGTCCGCACGGGCCGGTCGGCACCCCGTTGGAGGCACGTGATGCGGCTCGGGCTGCTGGGGAGCACGGGCGTGGTCGGCAGCGTCGTGGGCGAGGTACTGGCCGCGCGTGGGTGGTCCTGGGTGGACATCGACCTGCGCGATCCCAGCGCGGGCCTCGGACAGGTCGAGGTCGTGGTGCTGGCCACCGGTGGTGACCTGCCCGGCACGCGGGAGACGGTCACCACCGCCCTCGAGCGCGGCGTCCACGTGGTCGACGTCGACCGGGAGGTCGGCCACCTCGACTGGTTGCAGCGACAGGCGTCGGGCAGTGGTGCCCCCGCAGGTGGCAACCCCTCGGGTGCGTGGGTCGTGGGCGCCGCGGGCGTGCGCTTCGCGGTCGGTGATCTGCTGGCCGGCCTCGCGGCGGAGCTGGTCGCCGCTCCCGCGGACCTCCACGTCGCCTACACCGCCGGCGGCGGCCGCACGCTCGTGACACCGGGCGAACGGCGTGCCGAGAGGGCGGCCTTGGGACGACCTGCCCAGGCGCTCCAGGGCCACCAGCCGGTCGAGGAGCATCCGGGTGAGGTGCGACGCCTGGCCTGGTTCCCGCGTCCCGTCGGCCCGGCGCACGCCGCTGCCGTGCCGGGCGGCGAGGTGCTCACCGTGCCGCTGCACCGCCCCGAGCTGGCCGCCATCCGGACCTACGAGGCGCTGCCGTCGTGGCGTGCCGAACTGCTCCAGGCCCGCGCCAACCTCGCCCGTACCCGTTGGGGACGGCGCGTCCTCACGCGCCGCCTGCAGGGGCGGGTCCCGCGGCCCGGTCCGGCCCGCCGTGCCGGCCAGCGGTGGGGTTGCGTGGCGGAGGTCGCCGGCCGTGGGGAGCTCGGGCGGGCGTGGGCCTACGGGCACGACCCCGTCAAGGTGACGGCCGCGCTGGCCGCCGAGCTCGCCACCCGGCTGGCGGCCGTGGCCGCCGTGCCGGGGCAGGGAGGCCTGCGGGCGCCCAGCCAGGTCGCGCCGGCCTCGGCGGTCCTCGACGCCATCGCCGACGCGACGGACCTACGCTGGTCGCGCACCCACGTCGACCTGCCGGACAGGTGACGTGGTCCACGCCGTGTGCTGTGGCTGACTACCGTCGCGCACACGCAGCAGCGATCCAGCGCACGATCCACCCCAGGAGGAACCCGTGGCGGACACCCACGTACCGACGGACCTGGACGAGGCCAAGGCAGCGGCCAGCGACCTGGTCGACGAGGTCGGTCACCAGCTCGAGGACGCCGGCGAGTTCACCGCCCAACGTCTCGACGAGGCCCGTGCCCTGCTCGTGGAGCGCCTCGGTGACGCACGGGAGGTCGTCGCCGACCGGGCGCGCACCCACGGTCCCGAGCTCGCGGCCTGGGCCCGGACCACCGGCGCCGACCTGGCCGAGCGTGCCGGACCGGTGGTGGCCAAGAGCGCCGAGCAGGTGCGCAGCGAGGCGACCCGTCGGTGGCAGGAGCTCGAGGGTGACCTGCCCGTCGAGGTCGACGTCGAGAAGGTCGGCCGGCAGCTCGAGCGCGGCCTGTGGCAGCTCGGCAGCGCCGTGCTCAGCGTCGTGCTGCTCGTGCCGAGGTTGCTGGTCCGGGCCCTGGGTGCGGTCGGCAGCCTCGCCGATGACGTCGCCGACCGTGGGGTCGTGGCGGGAGAGCGTGCCCGTGAGGTCGCCGCGGCCGTGCCGCCCTCACGCCGCGAGCGCCGCCGCCGTGCCGCACGTACCGCCGCCTGGACCGGAGCCGGCTTCGGTGTCGGTCTGCTGGTCGGCTGGCTCGTCGGGCGGGGTGACAGCAGCACGGTGACCTACGAGCCTGCCGATCTCGAAGCGCACCTCGCCCCGGAGGTCGATCCCCACCCCGTCCCGCCGGGACCGGTCGCAGAGCCCGTCGACGAGGACGCCCCCTCGGCCGACGAGGGCGACACGGCCGATGACGGCGCGGCAGAGGACGATGAGGACCGCGGGTGACCGACGGGCTGCTCGGTGACGAGCAGCTCACCGGTCAGGTCGTCGGGACCTACGTCGCCGACACCCGGACCGGTTTCGGGGTCATCGAGCTCCAGCTCGACAGCGGTGACGGGGTGCGGTGTGCCGGTCCCCTGGCCGCGGTCCGTGAGGGCGACACCCTGCGGCTCGCGGGCCGCTGGAGCCGCCATCCACGTCACGGTCCCACCTTCGACACCATCCTCTACGAGCAGGTGGTCCCCACCACCGTGGGCGGACTGACGTCCTACCTCGACGGGGAGCGGTTCGCCGCGGTGTCCCCGGCGGCACGGACCCGGGTGGTGACCACCTTCGGGTCCGGCACCGCGCACGTGCTGGACCATGAGCCCGACCGGCTGCGGTCGGAGGCGGGTCTGGATGACGAGGACGCTGCCGAGCTGCAGCGGGCATGGGCGGATGCCCGCTCCTTCGCCGCGCTCGTCCGCCTGGTCGAGCCCGTCGCCTGGCCACGCGACACGGTCGCCAGCGTCCATGCCCGCTTCGGCGCGGATGCCGTCGAGCTCGCCCGCAGCGCGCCCTACGTCCTCCTGGAGGCCGAGCGGGCCCGTTTCGCCCACGTCGACGCCCTCGCCCGGCACCTCGGCACGGCGGCGACCGACCCGGCACGTCTGGCCGCGGGTGCCCACGCCGCCGTGGTCGCCGCACGCGCCCGGGACGGACACGAACACCTCGACCGGGCGGCGTGCGTGGCGGCGACGGCGGCGCTGCTCGGGGTCGATCACATCCTGGCGGCCGATGGGCTCGACCGTGCCTGCGCCGCGGGTGCGCTGGCCACCGAGGAGCTCGACGGCGAGGTGGTCGTGTCCACCCCCCGGGCACTGGCCACCGAGGCGCAGCTGGCCGCCGACCTGCGCCGGTTGGCGACGACCGACGTGCCACGGCTGGCACGCCTGGCAGGCGATGTGGACCCGGCAGCGGAGCTGACCGCCGGGCAGCGCGCCGCCGTGGAGACGGCGATCGGCGCCCCGGTCTCGGTGCTGACCGGGGGGCCGGGCACGGGCAAGACACGCACCGTCGAGGAGGTGGTGCGGGCGGCCGAGGCGGGTGGCTTCAGCGTCGCGCTGTGCGCGCCGACGGGCCGTGCCGCCAAGCGGCTGGAGGAGCTGGTCGCGCGCCCGGCATCGACGATCCACCGGCTGCTCGAGGCGCGCCCCGACGGCGAGGGCGGCTTCAGCTTCCGCCACGGGCACGCTGAGCCGCTGCCCTTCGACCTGGTGGTGGCCGACGAGGTGTCGATGTGCGACACCTGGCTGGCGGCGCAACTCGTCGCCGCGGTGGAGGACGGCGCGCACCTGGTGCTGGTCGGTGACCCCGACCAGCTGCCGTCGGTGGGGCCCGGCGACGTGCTGCGCGACGTGGTGGCTGCCGCGGTGGTCCCCGTCACCGCCCTGACCGAGATCCACCGCCAGGCTGCCGGCAGCCGCATCGTCGGCCTCGCGCGCGAGGTGCTGGCCGGTGAGGTCGGTGCGCTGCGGGGCGTGGATGGCGACGTGTTCCTGGCCGAGGAGCCCGATCGGCGTCGTGTCGTGTCCCGGGTGGTCCAGGCGGTCGCCGAGCGCATCCCGGACCACCTCGGCGTGCCCTCGGAACAGGTGCAGGTGCTCGCGCCGGTCTACCGCGGCCCCGTCGGCGTGCACGCGCTGAACGCGGCGCTGAAGGCGGCCCTCAACCCCGGTGACGGACGGCCCGAGGTGGGCGGCTTCCACGTCGGTGACCGGGTCCTGCAGACCCGCAACGACCCGGAGCTGGACGTCGCCAACGGCGACATCGGGTCCGTGGTGGATCTCGACGCTCGGCGCGGGCAGCTTCGGGTGGCCTTCCCCCGTGGCGAGGTCGAGGTGGGCAGCGGCGCGGTGCGCAACCTCGTGCCCGCCTGGGCGGTGACCGTCCACAAGGCCCAGGGTGGGGAGTGGCCGGTGGTGGTGCTGGTCATCGACCCGAGCCACCGGGGCATGCTGTGGCGCAACCTCGTCTACACCGCCATCACGCGTGCCCGTTCGGCGCTGATCGTGGTCGGGCGGGCGGACACGCTGCGTGCGGCGGCACGCCAGGACCGGCCCCGGGACCGGCGCACGGGCCTGGCAGCGCGCCTGCGGGCCGCGGAGGACACCGCCGACCGGTGAGCGGGCCGTGCGGGCGGTCTCACTCGCTGGCGTCGTCGCTCGGCGGGCCGGACGGGGCGTCGGTGCGCTGCAGCATCGGTGCGTCGCCGACCGGCGGCGGTGCGGTGCCCGTCGCCTCGTCGGGCACCATCGCCCAGGCGTGGCCGAACCGTCCCATGTAGGCGAAGAGGCCCGCCCCGTCGTTGTGCACGGTCTGGCCGTTGAGCCAGCGCGCCTCGTCCAGGCAGAGCAGGGCGACGGCCTCGGAGGCATCCTCGGGCGTGGCGGCGCGACGCAGCGGGTGGGTCAGCTCCTCGGCGGCCTTGAGCTTGTCGTGGTAGGGGCCGGCCATCATCTGGATCGACTCCGTGTCGATGTAGCCCGGGAGCACACCGACCGCGGTGACCCCCCGAGGGCCGAGCTCGCAGGCGAGGTAGCGCACGAGGGTCTCCATCGAGGACTTGGCCGCCGCCAGCAGCCCGTGGCCGGGGATGTAGCCGACCGTGTCCGCGCCGCTGACCGCCACGATGCGTCCACCCCGAGGCTCCAGCAGGGGGAAGGCGAGCTGGGCCAGCAGCAGGAAGTGCCGCACGCTGATCGCGAAGGTCTTGTCGATCTGGTGCAGTTTCAGCTCGAGCAGCGGCTTGAACGCCGTCGCCGCGGCGTTGGCGATCACCACGTCGAGCTCGTCCCCGGCCGCGACCAACCCTTCGAACAGGTCACGCACGCTGTGTTCGTCGAGCAGGTCGAGTCGTTCCGCGCGGGCGCCCGGCGTCAGCGCGGCGCACGCGGCCACGACCTCGGCAGCGTCCTCGGCCCGGTGGCGGTAGGTCACCAGCACCTCGGCGCCCATGGACGCCAGCCGGTGTGCCGTCGCGGCCCCCAGTCCGCGCGAGCCTCCGGTGATCAGCACCCGGCGTCCGGCCAGGGGGCGGTGGTCGTCTCCCATGTCCTCAGCTCCCGCACGGGCTGGCGGCTGACCCGCGTCGCGCAGAGACTGCCACAGCGGGCCCGGCGGGCGGCCACCAGCGGCCGCACGGCCGTGGTGACCCACCGGCTGCGCGGGTCACCCCCTGGCGCAGGGCGCCTGTCGCGCGACCCCCTCGACCGTGAGCTCGCGATCGACGCGCCCGATCAGCTCGGACCACTCGGGCAGCAGGTGGAGGAGGGTCGCCGCGGAGACCCCGCAGCACAGCAGACGGCGGACGACGTCCGCACGGTGCTGACGGGGGTCGACCAGCACGTTCCCGCCGTCCGGCGTGGGGACCGCGATCTGTGCCTGCGTGCGCTCCAACGTCAGCTCCATCCTGGCCTCCGCTCGCTGCTCGGGACGCCCCGCGAGCGATCCGCGGTCTGCACACTCCATCGGCACCGGGGGGGTGAAGCTTGACAACACGGAGCGTTGGAACTCGTCACCGAGGGTGGTCGGGACGGCCCCCGCGTGCGCACAGGGACGCCTTGGGAACGGTCGTGTAGCGTGGCCGGCCGTGAGCGGATCCCCGTGCGGGCGACCCGTGGCACGATCCGCGGCGGGGGGCGCGGGGAGGAGCAGGGGAGGTGCGAGGTGTCGCGCAGGTCACGCCGCGAGGGTCCGCCGATGCCGTCGGTGGGCACCGTGGTCGAACTGCGCGTCTCCGGGGTCGAGCGGTCCTGGCGCACCCGTATCGAGGCGCGTGAGGGCCGCCGACTGCTGGTGGTGGCTCCCACGATCGGGGACGGCGAGCCCTACCAGGTGCCGCAGGGGACCGTGGCTTCGGTGGCGTGGCACACCGACAAGGCGCTCCTGCGCGCGAACGGCACCATCACCGACCAGGACGTGGACGTGGTGCCGCGCTGGTGGCTGACCGTCACCACCGTGGAGCGGGTACAGCGGCGGGAGGCCTTCCGGCTGCCCATCGCCCGGCCGGTGCGCCTGGCCATGGAGGGGACGCAGCTCCAGGGGGTGACCGACGATCTCTCGGAGCGGGGTGCGCTGGTGGTGATCCCGGCCCCGGCGGACGCGGTGGTGGGGCAACGGGTACGGGTGCGGCTGGCCCTCGACGCAGAGGAGGAACTCCTGCTGGACGCCGAGGTCGTCCGGGTGACCGGTGCGCAGCAGGGGAAGGTGGCCTTCGGGCTGCGCTTCGTCGAACTCGACGAGGAGCTCAGCGACCGCGTGCGTCGCTTCGTGCTCGAGGAGCAGTTCCGCACCCGGGGCGGCTGAGCGGCACCTCGTCACAGGAGGGGAGGACCCCGGGGACCGTCGGGTCATGTGCCCGGTCGGTGCGGCCTGGTCTCGGGCGGCCGTCACCTGCGTCCCTCGGGGCCCTCATCCGTCCCACCGACCGGTGCGTCCCAGGTTGCGGGGCGCCGGCCGTCGCGGGGCGGATGTCACCGCGCCGTGGTGCTGCGGGCGAGGTACGCGCCCGTCGCCGGTCGTACGGCCGCTCGCGCTGACCTGGACGTCGCGTGCCCATCGGCACGCTGGACGCCGATCGCGCCGCAGCGGTCGCACCCGGCAGGAACGATGACGTCTCCACCATAGAACCGTCGCAGGTACCGGTCACGCGGCGGTGCGCAGGACGTGACGTCGCCGTCGTCGGCGGGCGCGGCGCGCGCGTGCTTGCGGACGTCCCCGTGACCCCGTAGCCTTTCGAAACACAGAGGTTGAAGAAACCCACCGGGCGCCCTCTGACCCCGGATCCGCACGGTGTTCCGTCCCCGGTCGTGCCGCCCCCGGCGTGAGCACGCCCTCAGCCACCCCATCAGCCTACCGCCGCCACACCGGAGTCCTCCGCACATGCACACCCCGACCGCGAGCTCGAGCACGACGGTGGATGCCGGCGCCCGCTCGCTGGTCTCGCTGCTCGGTGCACAGCGTGCGGCGATCGTCGAGCACCTGCGACGCGTCGGTGACGCCAGCGTCGCCGAACTCGCGGAGCAGCTGGGCATCTCCGAGGTCGCGGTCCGCCGGCATCTCACCGTCCTCGGCGACGAGGACCTGGTCACCGCGGAGACCGTCGCCGGTGCGCGGGGCCGTCCCGCCTCGCGCTACCGTCTGACCCGTGCGGCGGGGCGCCTGTTCCCGCACCGCTACGACCGCTTCGCCAACGAGGTGCTCGACTTCCTCGACGCCCAGCACGGGCGGGACGGCCTGCTGGCCTTCCTGCGCTGGCGTGTCGATCGCGAGGCCGAGGGACTCCAGACGGCGGTCAACGCGGAGGACCTCCACACCCGTCTCGAGCAGCTGGCGGACGCGCTGTCCAAGGCTGGCTTCGAGGCGTCGGTGGACGAGGACGGCGAGAGCTTCACCCTGGTGCAGGAGCACTGCGCCATCTACGACGTCGCCAAGGACCACCCGGAGGTCTGCGCCTACGAGGCCGCGACCTTCGCCAAGGTGCTCGGCGGTGACGTGCAGCTGTCCCGTCGCCAGACCCTGGCCGGCGGCTCATCCGCCTGCGTGTGCGCGGTGCGACCGCGCGGTCGCGGGCAGCACGACCCGCAACAGCACGACCCGCAACAGCACGACCCCCGCGACACCACCGGGCAGCCTGCCGGTGACGACGTACCCACCCCGGTCCCCGACGGGACCGAACCGCACTGACGACCGTTCGACGTCCACCGGGACGAGGAGATGACCTGTGAGCCAGACCGAGATCGATCTGCCGGTCAGCGATGCACGGCGCAACCAGGAGGCCGTCGCCCAGGACCTCGCGGACTACAAGTTCGGATGGTCCGACCGCGACGACGACTACGCGTTCACCTCCGGCAGGGGGTTGACCGCCGATGGCGTCGCTGCCATCAGCGAGCGCAAGAACGAGCCCACCTGGATGCGTGACCTGCGCCTGCGGGCCTTCCAGGCCTACGAGCGCCGTCCGATGCCGGGCTGGGGCGCCGACCTCTCCGACATCCACTTCGACGACATCTTCTACTACGTGGAGGCGTCGGAGAAGCAGGCCAACAGCTGGGAGGAGCTGCCCCCCGAGATCCTCGAGACCTACGAGAAGCTCGGTATCCCCCAGGCGGAGCGCGAGCGGCTGATCGCCGGTGTCGCGGCCCAGTACGAGTCGACGGTGCTCTACCACAAGGTCCGGGAGGACCTCGAGGAGCAGGGCGTCATCTTCCTCGACACCGACGCGGGACTGCAGGAGTACGAGGACGTCTTCCGCGAGCACTTCGCCACGGTGATCCCGCCCAACGACAACAAGTTCGCGGCGCTGAACACCGCGGTGTGGTCGGGCGGCTCCTTCATCGTGATCCCCGAGGGGGTCAAGGTCGACATCCCGCTCCAGGCCTACTTCCGCATCAACAAGCAGAACATGGGCCAGTTCGAGCGCACCCTGATCATCGCCGAGCCCGGCTCCTACGTGCACTACGTCGAGGGCTGCACGGCGCCGATCTACTCCTCGGACTCGCTGCACTCGGCGGTGGTGGAGATCATCGTCAAGGAAGGTGCCCGGGTCCGCTACACCACCATCCAGAACTGGTCCAACAACGTCTACAACCTGGTGACCAAGCGGGCGGTGGCCGAGAAGAACGCGACCATGGAGTGGATCGACGGCAACATCGGCTCCAAGGTCACGATGAAGTACCCCGCGGTGTGGCTGACGGGTGAGGGCGCCAAGGGCGAGGTCCTGTCGGTCGCCTACGCCAACGACGGCCAGCACCAGGACGCCGGGGCGAAGATGGTCCACGCCGCGCCCTACACCACCTCCAACATCCTCTCGAAGTCCATCTCCAAGGGTGAGGGCCGTACCAGCTACCGCGGTCTGGTCCAGATCAACGAGGGTGCCCACCACGCCCGCTCCGCGGTCAAGTGCGACGCGCTGATGCTGGACGACACCTCCCGTACCGACACCTACCCCTACATGGAGATCGAGCAGGAGGACGCCACGATCGAGCACGAGGCCACGGTCTCGAAGGTCTCCGACGACCAGCTGTTCTACATGCAGGCGCGCGGGATCGACGAGGACGAGGCCACGGCCATGATCGTGCGGGGGTTCATCGAGCCCATCGCCCGTGAGCTGCCGATGGAGTACTCGGTCGAGCTCAACCGCCTGATCGCGCTCGAGATGGAAGGCGCCATCGGATGACCACCCTGTCCACCTTCACCGAGGACGAGCTCGCTGGTCGCAGCACGGCGGCGGAGGAGCCCACGTGGCTCACCGACCGCCGGCTCGCGGCGGCCAAGCGGGCCCTCGACCTCGCCTGGCCCGACAGCCGCAAGGACGAGTTCTGGCGGTCCACCCCCTTCCAGCAGCGCATCGATGTCGAGCGGGAGATCGTCGCCACCGGTGCGGGCGTCGCACCGGACTCGTTCACCGCACCGCTCGAGCTGGCGCTGCCCGTCGCCCGGATCGTCGATGGTGTCCTGGTGGAGCTCACCGTCCCCGCAGGACTCGCCGAGCGCGGCGTGGTGGTCACCGACCTGTCGAGCGCGGCCACCGAGCACCGCGGGTTGGTGGAGGCCCACCTCGGCAGCCTGACCTCCTCCGATCCCGAGGGCACCGGCGGCGATGCCGACCGCACGATCACGGCCAACGACGCCGCGTGGACCGCGGGTGTCTTCGTCTACGTGCCGCCGGAGGTCGAGCTCGATGAGCCGATCGTCGTGCAGGTGCACGTCAGCGAGTCGGGCGCGCACCTGCCGCGGGTCCTCGCGGTGCTCGGTCATCACGCCCGGGCGGCGATCTACCTCGAGCACACCTCGTCGCCCGAGGTCGATGCGCTCGTCGACGAGGTCGTCGAGGTCATCGCCGACGACGCCTCGCACCTCGACATCGCGTCCTTCCAGCTGTGGGGTGCGAAGGTCGACCATCTGGCGCTCCAGAAGGTGCAGGCACACCGCGACAGCCGGATCCGCCAGCTGTCGGTCACCATCGGCGGCCGCACGGTGCGCTACCTGCCGGAGACCGACCTGGTCGGGCCCGGTGCGGAGACCCGTCCTCTGGGGCTGTACTTCGCCGACGAGGGGCAGTGGTTCGACCTGCAGCCCTACGTGCGCCACATCGCACCGCACGCGACCTCCGACGTGCTGTTCAAGGGGGCGCTGCAGGGGCACAGTCGCACGGTGTTCCGCGGCAACATCTTCGTCCACCGCGATGCCATCGGCACCGACACCGACGAGAACAACAAGTCGCTGATCCTCACCGAGGGTGCCCGCGCCGACGCGACACCGTTCCTGGAGATCGAGTGCGCGGACATCGTGGCCGGCCACGGGTCGGCCACGGGCCAGATCGACGCCCTGCAGCTGTACTACCTCACCTCCCGTGGTATCCGGCGGGACGAGGCGCTGCGGTTGATCGTCACCGGGTTCTTCCGTGAGGTGTTCAGCGGTGTGGATCTCCCCGGGGTCGAGGACGCCGCGCTCGAGCGCATCGACGCGCTGGTCGACAAGGCCGACCTGTCCAGCTTCCAGATCAACGACGCCAGCCTGCAGGACGTGCACGATGAGTGAGGGCCACGCCCGTCTCAGCACCCTGGAGGAGGGGCAGCCGGTCCGTGTGGACGTCGATGGCGTCCCGGTGTGCCTGGTTCGCTTCGGCGACGAGGTCAAGGCCATCCACGACACCTGCTCCCACCAGCAGTGGTCGTTGGCCGACGGCGGCAGCGTGTGGGGCAACGGGGTGGAGTGCTCGCTGCACGGCTCCACCTTCGACCTCGACGACGGCCGCCCGTCCTCGCTGCCGGCGATGGCTCCCGTCCCGACCTTCGCGGTCACCGTGCACGACGACGTCGTCACGGTCGACACCTCCACCGCACGCAACGGCGCCGCGTTCCCCACCCACTGAGCCCACCGGGCACGCACCTGCACCCGACCTGACCGACCGGCGCTTCCCGCCGGACCACGACACCGAAAGCGCAGACCAATGGCTGACCTCGAGATCCGCGACCTCCACGTCGAGGCGGACGACACCCCGATCCTGCGTGGGGTCGACCTCGACCTCGACAAGGGCAAGACCATCGCCCTGATGGGCCCCAACGGCTCCGGCAAGTCCACCCTGGCCTACGCCATCGCCGGCCACCCCGCCTACGACATCACGGGCGGGACGATCACCTGGCAGGGCACGGAGCTCACCGAGCTCACACCCGACGAGCGGGCACGGCTCGGGGTCTTCCTCGCCATGCAGTACCCGGTCGAGGTTCCGGGGGTCTCGCTGACCAACTTCCTGCGCACGGCGGTCAACGCGGTGCGGGGCGAGGACGTGCCGGTCCGCGAGTTCATGCAGAGCCTGCGCAACGAGATGTCCGAGCTCGGTGTGGACGACTCCTTCCTCCAGCGCTCGGTCAACGAGGGCTTCTCCGGCGGGGAGAAGAAGCGCTTCGAGATCCTGCAGGCCGCGTTGCTGCAGCCGCAGCTCGCCGTCCTCGACGAGACCGACTCCGGGCTGGACGTCGACGCGCTGCGGATCGTCGCCGAGGGTGTCAACCGCCTCTCCGGCCCGGACCTCGGCGTGCTGATCATCACCCACTACACACGGATCCTGCGCTACATCACCGCAGACGAGGTCCACGTCATGTTCGAGGGGCGTATCGTGGCCTCGGGCGGCGCGGAGCTCGCGGATGAGCTGGAGCAGGGCGGTTACGACAAGATCCGCGCCGAACACGGTGCAGGGGTCTGAGCGACCATCCCCGCGGCTGACGGCCGCGATGACACGAACCGAGGCCACATGTCGATCGACGTCAGGGCGGTCCGTGCGCGCTACCCGGTCCTGGACCGGGAGCTCGACGGGCACCGCCTCGTCTACCTCGACTCGGCGGCATCCTCCCTGACCCCCGAGCCCGTGCTGGCGGCCATGGAGCACTACTACCGGTGGTCGCGGTCCAACGTGCACCGTGGGGTCTACCCCCTGGCGGAGGAGGCCACGGATCTCTACGAAGGGGCCCGCACCGACCTGGCCCGCTTCCTCGACGCCGATCCCCGCGGGGTGGTGTTCACCAAGAACGCCACCGAGGCCTGCAACCTGGTCGCCTACGGCTACGTCCGCCAGCACCTCGGACCGGGTGACGTGCTGCTGTCCACGGTGATGGAGCACCACGCCAACCTGGTGCCCTTCACCCAGGCCGCCCAGGCCGTCGGCGCAGAGATCCGACACGTGCCACTCACCGCGGACGGACAGCTCGACATGGAGGCGGCCGCGGAACTGCTGGCCGATGGCCGTGTCCGCTTCGCCGCCTTCGTCCACGTCTCCAACGTGCTCGGCACCATCAACGACGTCGCGCGCCTGACGGCGATGGTCAAGGACGCCAACGACCGTGCCGTGGTGCACGTCGACGGGGCCCAGGCCGCGCCGCACCTGCCGGTCAGCGTCCGCGACCTCGGCGTCGACAGCTACGCCGTGACCGGGCACAAACTGCTGGCACCGACCGGCATCGGTGCGCTGGTGGCCCGTCCGGAGCTGCTGGAGCGCATGGAGCCCTTCCTCACCGGCGGTGACATGATCCTCGACGTGACCCTGGAGGGTGCGACCTGGAACGAGGTGCCCCACAAGTTCGAGGCCGGCACCCCGATGATCGCCGAGGCAGCGGGCCTGTCCGCGGCCATCACCGAGCTCGAGTCGCTCGGCATGGCGCAGATCCGCGCGCACGAGCGGGCCTTCACCGCCCGCATGCTGGATGCGCTCGGGACGGTGCCGGGCGTGCAGGTCCACGGCCCCAAGGACGTCGACCTGCGTGGCAGCGCCGTCTCCTTCGTGCTGGAGGGCATCCACCCCCACGACGTCGGTGCGATGCTCGGCTCCCGGGGGGTGTGCGTGCGGGTGGGGCACCACTGCACCAAACCACTGATGCGCTGCCTGGACGTCGCCGCGACCACACGCGCCAGCGCCTACATCTACAACGACGTCGACGACCTCGGGCCCCTGGTGGAGGGCATCGAGGCCGCCGCCGCGTTCTTCGCCCGCTGAAGGAGCCGCCGTGTCGATGGAGGACCTGTACCAGGAGATCATCCTGGACCACTACCGCAAGCCCCACAACCGGGCGCCGGCGCTCGACGACGAGGCGGTCCACGTCCACCACTCCAACCCCCTGTGCGGCGACGAGATGGATCTGCGCATCCGGGTGGTGGACGGCCACCTCGATGCCGTGGTCTTCGACGGGGAGGGTTGCTCGATCAGCCAGGCATCGGCCTCGGCGATGACCGATGCGACCATCGGGCGCGAGCTCAAGGACGCGCTCGACCTCGCCGAGGACTTCCGACTGATGATGCACGGCGAGGGGCCGTCACGCGCCGACGACCTCGGCGACGGCATCGCCTTCACCGGTGTGGCGCAGTTCCCCGTCCGCGTCAAGTGCGCCCTGCTCGGCTGGATGGCCCTCAGGGACGCCATCGAGACCTACGAGAGCGGCTCGTCCGCCCACACCGTCACCCACGAGGAGTGAGCGTGAGCACCCACGACCAGACCGCGACCACCACCCGGGACGAGGACGTGCCCGAGTACGACACCGCCGACGGGCAGGCACCCGCCGAACAGCCGCCCCGCCAGCGTCACCCCTTCGAGGACCTGCCGCTGGAGGAGGACGGGATGCCGTCCCCGCAGGATCTGATGAACGGGTTGCGGGCGGTGGTTGATCCGGAGATCGGCTACAACATCGTCGATCTGGGCCTCGTCTACGAGGTCACCAAACCGGAACGCGGCTACGCCCACGTGCTGATGACCTTGACCTCGATGGGCTGCCCGCTGACCGAGGTGATCCACCAGCAGTGCTCGGTGATCCTCGGTGCCATGCCGGGTGTGGACCGCGTCGAGGTGGAGTTCACCTTCACGCCGCCCTGGGACACCTCGATGATCGCCGACTACGTCCGCGAGGAACTCCGGGCCATGGGCATGAACGTGTGAGCCTCCAGCGCCGCTGGCGACGCGGGACGGCCGAGCAGATAGCCCTGGCCGAAGTCGCAGCCGAGCCGCTCCAGCGTCCGTCGTTGCGCACTGGTCTCGATGCCCTCGGCCACGGCGTCGAGGCCGAACTCGTGTGCGAGCGTGAGGACCACGCTCACCACGCGTTCGGCGCGCTCGGACTCCCCGATCCGTGCCACGAAGGACCGGTCGATCTTCAGCATCGACACCGGGAGCTCGCACAGGTAGGACAGTGACGAGTACCCGGTCCCGAAGTCGTCGAT
The DNA here is from genome assembly GCA_041685505.1 of Nitriliruptoraceae bacterium. GTDB lineage: Bacteria > Actinomycetota > Nitriliruptoria > Nitriliruptorales > Nitriliruptoraceae > T1Sed10-7. Next base: position 11,618 of record JAWLFQ010000029.1, on the reverse strand, counting down.
CGCGACCCCGCAGCCGAGCCGTCGCAGCTCGCTGAGCACCTGTCGGCTGCTGTCCGGCTCGGCCATCAGCGTGCTCTCGGTCAGCTCGAACACCAACCGCTCGCCCGGCAGGTCGTGGTGCGCCAGCAGGTGCTGGACCCGCCTCACCAGATCCTGGCCGTGCAGTTGGTGCACGGACAGGTTGATCGCCATACGGCGCTGACGGTGTTCGGGATCGCGGCGGTCCCAGGTCGTCAGTTGCTCGAGGGCAGCGACGAGCACGGCGTCGCCGATGCCGGCGATCAGGCCGTGCTCCTCCGCCAGCGGCACGAAGCGGTCCGGGCCGATCCGGCCACGCCGGGGATGGTCCCAGCGCACCAGCGCCTCGTAGCCGACGCACGTGCCCGACGTCAGGCCCACGATGGGTTGGTACTCCACGGTCATCTCGCCGCGGGACCGGATGCCGTGCAGTTCGTCGACGAGTGCGGTCTCCTCCAGCAGCTGGCTGCGGAGCTGCTCATCCAGCCCGCGGAGCTGGTCCCGACCGGCGGATTTCGCCTGGTACATCGCGGCGTCGGCATCGCGGAGCAGCTGCTGTGGGGTGCTGTCCGTATCCGCGATGACGCACCCGGCGCTGGCGGTGACGTGGTGTTCGCCATCGCCGACGAGCAGGGGTTGCTCGAGGGCCGAGAGGATGCGCTCGGCGGTGTGCCAGGCATCCTCCGGACCGGCTGTGGCGTCCAACAGCACGACGAACTCATCGCCACCGAAGCGCGCAACGGTGTCGACCTCGCGGACGGCCTGCTGCAGCCGGCGGGCACAGGCCTGCAGCAGCTCGTCACCGTGGGCATGGCCCAGGGAGTCGTTGACGACCTTGAACCGGTCGAGGTCGAGGAACACCACGGCCACCGTGTCACCGTGGCGACGAGCGCGCTCCAGTGCCCCTTCCAGGCGGTCACCGAGCAGGGCACGGTTGGGCAGGCCGGTGAGTGGATCGTGGAGCGCCTGGTGGGCCACCTCCGCCTCGGCCCGCTTGCGGTCGTCGATGTCGTGGGCGACCAGGACCATGCCGGCCAGGGTCGGCTCCTCGCACAGATCCACCGCGGTGGCGGAGAACCAGCGCCAACCGCCGTCGCTGCAGCGCAGACGCAGGTCGCCGGTCTCGACCGCGGTGGCAGGCGCGGACCGGGCGCGGCGCAAGGTGGTGCGCAGGTGTGCCTGATCCTCCGGGTGCACCTGGTGCGCCAGCGGCACGCCCAGCATCTCCTGCGGGTGCCATCCCATCAGGGCCGCGGCTGACGGCGACACGTCCAGCAGGTCCCCGTCGACGCCGACCACCAGACCGAGGTCCGAGGAGTGTTCGGCCAGGATGCGGAACCGACGCGCGTTGTCGGACACCTCACGGAGTGCCTGCTGGCGGAGCTGGGCGCTGCAGATCGCGTCGGCGACCACGCCCAGCAGGAGGCGTTCGCCCGGCGACCACCGCCGCTCGGCGCGCACCGCGTCGAAGCCGAGGAACCCGATCAGCTCACCGGCGCCGATCATCGGTGTGACCAACAGCGAGCGGATGCCCTGGGCCTCGAGGTTGGCGCGGTCGGCACGGTCCGGGGGAAGGTCCTGCACACGGGGGATGTAGACCGGTGCACCGCGGGTGAGGTCCGGCAGCCAGGTGTCGATGATCTCGACCGGCAGCCCGCGCAGCTCGTCGATCTGCGGGGTGATCCCGGGTGCACACCACTCGTGGTCGTTGTCCATCAGCTGACGCCCGTCCGCAGCCCGCCACAGCCGGAAGAGGTAGGTGCGGTCCACGGCGACGATCCGGCCGAGGCGGGCGAGGACGTGATCGATGGCCGCCGGCAGGGCCGCGTTGTCGAAGGCCGCGAACCCCTGGAGCAGGGAGGGCACGTGCTCGAGGAGCGTGGGCAGCGTCGTCGACGGTTCGGTGATCGGGGTCAGGGAGCCGGTGGTCACGTCCGTAGGTTCCTCGGCGAGGGTGCCCGGGCGGTTCCCCCCGGGACCTGGGCGGCGGGGCGTGGTGCCTGGCCTTCCGGTCGGCAGGGTCGGGCAGGGCTCAAGGGGAAGGATGCCCTGTCGGTGCGCGTGGGGACCGTCGGGTCGGGCCACAGGTCCTGTCGGTACCCTGGGCGCTCGCCAACGCCCGAGGTTCCGTCATGCCCGCACCGATCGTCGACAGACGCGCGCCGCTCACCCACGAGGAGATCGCGCGGTACTCGCGCCACCTGATCATCCCCGATGTGGGGATGGAGGGACAGGAGCGGCTCAAGGCCGCCCGCGTGCTGCTGGTCGGTACCGGCGGGCTGGGGTCGCCGCTGGCCCTCTACCTCGCCGCGGCCGGCGTGGGCACGATCGGCCTGGTGGACGACGATGTCGTCGACGCGTCCAACCTGCAGCGCCAGATCATCCACGGCACCTCCGACATCGGGACCCACAAGGTCGACTCCGCCCGGGCGTCCATCGCCGAGGTCAACCCCCACGTCGAGGTGGTCGAGCACCGCACCTTCCTGACCTCCGACAACGCGCTGGGGATCATCGAGGGCTACGACCTGGTGATCGACGGCACCGACAACTTCCCCACCCGCTATCTGGTCAACGACGCCTGCGTGCTGCTCGGCAAGCCCAACGTCTACGGCTCGATCTTCCGCTTCGAGGGCCAGCTGAGCGTCTTCCACGCCGCTGAGGGGCCCTGCTACCGGTGCATGTTCCCCGAACCCCCGCCGCCGGGGATGGTCCCCAACTGCGCCGAAGGCGGGGTGCTGGGCATCATGGCGGGCCACATCGGGACCGCCCAGGGCATCGAGGGCATCAAGCTCATCACGGGCATCGGCGAGCCCATGGTCGGACGGCTGGGGCTGTACGACGCGCTCGCACAGGAGTGGATGTACGTCACGGTGCGCAAGGACCCGGACTGCCCCGTGTGCGGCGAGCAGCCCACGGTCACGGAACTGATCGACTACGAGGAGTTCTGTGGCGTGCCCTCCCACGATCGCGCGGTGGAGGCGGAGATGTCCCTGGCGGACCTCGAGATCCTGCCCACCGAGTACGTGGACATCGCGGGCAAGCCCGACGTGGTGCTGCTCGACGTCCGTGAACCCCATGAGTACGAGATCAACCGCATCCCGGGCGCGCTGCTGATCCCGAAGGACACCCTGGCGGGACGCCTCTCCGAGCTCGATCCGACCAAGGACTACGTCGTGCACTGCCGCTCGGGTGTGCGCTCGCTCGAGTCCACCGAACTGCTGCGCGGCGCGGGCTTCAAGGCCCGCTCGATGCGCGGTGGCATCAACGCCTACAGCCGGCAGGTCGACGACTCGATCCCGGTCTACTGACCGGGCGGCGCGGCGTCAGCGGCGTCCGTCGTCGAGGGTGAGGAGCTGGCGGAGACGGCCGATACCGGCCTCCATGCGGTCCCGGACGTTGCCGTTGAGCACGTCGAGGACCGCATCGATGGTCCGGAGCGGCGGCCGCCCGCCACCGAGCAGCGCGATCGAACGCAGCGGTGCCTCCCTGAGCACGGCGTCGAACATCCGGCGCATCGCGTCGTCCCCGGCGGGGACCTCCCGGTCCACCTTGCGTCGCGCCGCTGCGAGCAGGAGCTGCTGCACGCGCGCCCCGAGCGCAGTGGCCTCGAGGTCGGCGACCGGCGAGTTGCGGGTGAAGGGCTGCACCGGATCCGGCAGCGGCACCTCCCGCCCGAGCAGCCGGGCGAACTCCTCGTCGGTCGCACGGTGACCCGCGGGCGTGGGCACGGGGGTGATGACGTCCTCGGAGGCCACGTCCAGCTCGGCGCTGTGGAGGATGTCGACCGAGGAACGTCCGAGCAGCAGCTCGTAGCGCCCCGGTTCGACCAGCCAGGCCGCCTGTGCGACGTCGTAGACCGCGAAGCTCCGTCGATCGAGGGAGAGCTCGACCCGCTGGTGCGCGCCGGGGGCGAGCGCGACCTTGGCGGCGCCCACCAGCTCCTTGTCGGCACGCCACAGGGTGCCCTTCGGCGCGCGGAGGTAGAGCTGGACCACCTCGCTGCCGGTGCGTGTGCCGGTGTTGGTCACCGTGACGGCGACGGTCACCTGTGGTGCGGTGCCGGTCACCTCCATCTCGGTGAGCTCGAAGGTGGTGTAGCTCAGCCCGTGACCGAAGGGGAAGGCTGCGGGCACCCCGGCGGTGTCGTGGAACCGGTAGCCGGTCAGCGGGCCCTCACGGTGCTGGACCTGCTTGGGGTGCGCGGCGAAATCGGTGTGCGCCGGCAGGTCGGCGACGGCGGCGGGGAAGGACTCCGCGAGACGGCCGCCCGGCTCGGCGTCGCCGACGAGCACATCGGCCAGCGCCGTGCCCCCCGCCTGGCCACCCAGGTAGCTCTCGACGATCGCGGCGGCGCGCGCGGCCCAGGGCAGGACCACCGGGGCGCCGTTCTGGAGCACGATGACCGTCGGGGTACCGGTGTCGAGCACCGCCTCGATCAGACGGGTGTGTCCCGGTGGCAGCGCGAGGTGCTGGCGGTCGAAGCCCTCGGACTCGTAGCTGCCCGGCAGCCCCGCGACCACGACCGCCACCTCGGCGTCGGCGGCAGCCGCCACGGCGTCGGCCACGAGGTGATCGGTGGTGGCGCCCGAGTCCGGGTCGTAGCCGGGGGAGTAGTGGACGTCGGTGACCGCCCCGAGTCGAGCGGTGAGGCTGCTGCGCAGGTCGTCGACCCGGTGCGGGTTCACCTGTGAGCTGCCCGCGCCCTGGAAGCGCGGCCGGGCGGCGAAGGCACCCAGCAGCGCGATGGACGGGACGTCCGCCGGGGTCGTCGCGTCCTGCCCATCGTTGGCACCTGTGCGTGCCGGGTCGTGGCCGTTGACGCCCCCCGGGGCCAGCGGCAGCGTGCCGTCGTTGGTCAGCAGCACCGTGCCGGCCGCGGCCGCCCGGCGCGCCAGGTCGTGGTGGTCGTCGAGGTCGTAGCCGCTCCGCGGCTCGCGGTGGGCGGCCGCGCGCAGGAGCAGGTCCACCACCCGTGTCGCGCAGCGGTCGAGGTCGGCCTCGTCGAGCTGTCCGTCACGGACGGCCGCCGCGATCTCCGCATCGAAGGCGCCGTTGCTGCCCGGCATCTCGAGGTCGCAGCCCGCCCGGGTGGCGGCAGCCCGGTCGTTCATCGCCGCCCAGTCGGTCATCACCAGCCCGTCGAAGCCCCACTCCTGCCGGAGCACCTCGGTCAGCAACCACCGGTGGTCGGAACAGTAGGTGCCGTTGAGGCGGTTGTAGGCGCACATCACGGTCCAGGGGTGGCCCTCGGTGACGGCGATCTCGAAGGCGCGCAACTCCTGTTCCCGCAGGGTCCGTTCGTCCACCAGGGTGTCGACCACCATCCGGAAGGTCTCCTGGTGGTTGCTCGCCAGGTGCTTGCAGCAGGCACCCACGCCCTGGGATTGGATGCCCCGGATCAGGGCGCCGGCGAGTCGGCCGGCGAGCAGGGGGTCCTCGCTGAGGTACTCGAAGTTGCGTCCGCCCGCAGGGTGCCGCTTGAGGTTGAGTCCCGGTCCGAGGATCACCGAGACCCCCTGTGCCTGGGCCTCGCGACCCAGCGCTGCGCCGACCTGCTCGAGCAGGGCCGGATCCCAGCTCGAGGCCAGGGTCACCGCGGTGGGGAAGCAGGTGGCCGGTTCCGACCCCGCGATCCCGAGTTGGTCGCCCTCCTGGGGTTGCTTGCGCAGTCCGTGGGGTCCGTCGGTCAGCATGATGGGTGCGATACCGGCCGTCGCCACCCCCTCGGTGTGCCAGGTGTCGGCTCCGGAGAGGAGTCGGATCCTGGTGTCGAGGTCGAGATCGGCCACGATGCGGTGGGCATCGCCGGCCGGCCCGCCGGTGCGATCATGCCCGCGCGTGTGGCCGTCGGCGTGCTCGTGCTGCTCCATGTCGTCCCTCGCGCGTCGGTGCTGGATGTGGGCCACGGCCGGGGGTGGCTTCGTGGGGCCCGCGGGGCTCGGGGTCGCTCCCGGGGGACCGTCGGGTCCCGTCCACGGGGGAGGTGGCAGTCGGTGGGGGAGGTGGTGGTCGGTGTCCGCCGCTGCCAGCTACCCTACCAACCGGTCGGTAGGTCAGTGTCGTCGGTCGGACGGGGGGTACCCCATGGCAGAGCGGATCGACGCCGACCAGCGGCGGCTGCTGCTCGTGGATGCCGCGGTGGAGGAGGTGCTGGCGCACGGCTGGAGCGGGACGTCGCTGGCCCGGATCGCTGCGCGCGCCGGGCTGTCCCGCGCGGGGGTGCTGCACCACTTCCCGACCAAGGCGGCGCTGCTGGCCGCGGTGCTCGAGGTCCGTGACGACCGTGACGTCCGCGAGGCCGGGCTGGACCTCGCGGCGCTGGCGACCCAGCACACGGGACGGCCCGTGGCCCAGCTGTTCAGTGGCCTGCGGACCCTGATGTGGCTGAACGCCGGGCGTCCCGAGACGGTGCGGCTGTTCACCCTGGTGGTCGGGGAGGCGGTGGCGGCCGGCCATCCCAACGCCGGGTGGGTGCAGGCGCGCTACGAGCGGTTGCGCGACGCGATCGCAGAGGTCCTCGAGGCGGGTGTCGAGGCGGAGGAGATCGAGGCTGCGGTCGACCCCTGGCACCTCGCGGCCCGTCTGATCGCGCTGATGGACGGGTTGCAGTTGCAGTGGCTCCACGCACCCGAAGGGTTCGACCTCGTGGCCGCGTTCGAGGCGGCTCTCGACGGCATCGCTGCGGAACTGGCGCTGTCGCGGGATGGCGAGCAGGGTTGGAACCCCACCCGTCCGGAGCCCGATGCCGCTAGGTGAGCGCGGTCTCCGCGTCTGCGGTGACGGGATCTCCCACCTGCAGATGGCCGTCGGACAGCACCCGCGCGGTGAGCCCTCCGTGACCGCGCATGGCCTGGAAGCCGCCGGCGCCGAGGACCTCCTCCATCCGTGAGCAGGGGTGGCACCACCCCGTGCCCTCCAGGATGACCGTGCCGATCGTGAAGCGCCGGGTGCGCAGGGAGGCCAGGTTGATGCCCGCGACGACGAGGTTGCGCCGCAGCAGTGCGGGGTCGAGCGCGCCCTGCGCGGGCCCGTCGCCGCCCAACAGCGAGGCCACCACCGGCAGGTGCTCGGCCTGGATCAGGGTGATCTGGCGTTTCGCGCGCGGATCCGGCGCCCGGCCCACGCTCCGGTGGTCCCCGGTCAGGCCGAGGCCGGCGACGACCTCCGCACGGTCGACCCGGTGGACGGCCGCCCGGCGCTGCGGTCGCAGGAGGATGTGGGTCAGCCGGCCACGCTGGGGGACGACATCCACGAGCTCACGGGTCGAACCGTCCACAGGTCTCGGCTCCGCTCGGTGTGCGGCCGCAGCCTACTTCCGGCGTCCGCACGGGCAGGTGATGCGACCGCGCGCGGGGCTGCGCGCCATCATGCGCGGTCGTCGGGCGCGAGCAGGTGCACACCGCTGCGATCGATCGCCAGGCGCACCTCGCTGCCCGGTTCGCCGGCCTCGCCCAAGGCCAGCGCGTGCAGCAGCAGCGCCCCGCCCGATGTGGCATCGGTGCCGTCGCCGGCTGCCCCGGCGCCACCGGTGAGCAGATCGGCGCCCTCGCCCTGGCTCGTCACCCGCACCGTCAGCTGGAGGTGATCGCCACGGAAGCGGCGTCGCAGCACGGTGCCCGTCACCGCGAGGTGGCCCGGTGGCACCGCCTCCTCAGCGCCCAGCAGCCGGATCGACTCGGGCAGCAGCACCGCACGTGTCCGGCCGGTGACCAGCGCGTCCTCGGCCTCGCTCACCGTGTCGCGGGGCAGGACGCCCAGGGGCGTGCGGATCTCGTGGCGGTCGACCTCGACGGGGAGCTGCTGGTCCAACCCCAGGAAGCTGGCCACGAAGGGTGTGCGGGGTGCCCGCCACAGGCGGTCGGGTGGTCCCTGCTGCTCGATCCGGCCGTCGCGCATCACCGCGACCTGGTCGGCGAGCTCCAGCGCCTCGTTCTGGTCGTGGGTGACGTAGACCACCGTGGTACCGAGCGCGGCGAACACCTCCGGCAGTTCGGCGAGCAGGCGGGTCTGCAGCGCCCGGTCCAGCGAGCCCAGCGGCTCGTCCAGCATCAGCAGCTGCGGGCGCGGCGCCACCGCGCGTGCCAGCGCCACGCGCTGGCGCTCCCCGCCGGACAGCTGGTCGACCCGCCGGTGCTCGGTGCCGGCCAGGCCGACCAGCCGCAGCGCCTCGTCGGTGCGTTGCTGCACGGTGTCGGGATCCAGCCCGCGGACCCGTGGCCCGAAGCCGACGTTGTCGGCCACGGTGCGGTGGGGGAACAGCGCGTGCTCCTGGAACATCAGCCCCACCTGCCGTTGATCGGGGCGCAGCCCCGCGAGATCGTGGCCGTCGAGGTGGATGGTCCCTGCGCGCGGTGCCTCCAGACCCGCGATCGCGCGCAGCAGGGTCGACTTGCCGCACCCGCTGGGCCCCAGGAGACACAGCACGGCACCGTCGTCCGCTGACAGGTCCAGTGACTCGACCACCACGGTCTCGTCGTAGGCGAGGGTGATCCCACGGAGCTCGAGCATCAGAAGCGTCCGATCTGGCCGACCCGGAGCCGGTCGATGGCCAGCAGTGCGGCCGCGGTGACGCTCGCCAGCAGCGTGGACATCGCCATCGCCTGCCCGAAGTTGGCGACCCCCGGACGTCCCAGCAGCCGGAAGATCGCCACGGGCATGGTCGGCAGGTTGGCACGGGCGACGAAGACCGTCGCACCGAACTCGCCCACGGCGATCGCGAAGGAGAAGCCCGCGGCCACCAGCAGCGCACGCCCGACGATGGGCAGGTCCACCTCCCGCCAGACCCGCAGCGGCGACGCACCGAGCACCGCAGCGGCCTCGCGGAGACGCCGGTCGATGGAGCGCAGCACCGGCAGCAGGGTCCGGACCACGAAGGGGGTGGCGATCAGCGCCTGGGCCAGGGGGACCAGCAGCGGGGAACCGCGCAGGTCCACCGGTCGGTCCAGGGCGATCAGGAACCCGAAGCCGACCGTCACCGCCGAGGTCCCCAGGGGCACCATCAGCGCCCGGTCGACCAGTCCGGTGAGCCGGCCCCGGTCCATCGTCGCCGCCGAGGCGGCGAGCGCGCCGACCACCAGCGCGACCACGGTTGCGCTGACGCCGAACAGCAGGGAGTTGCGCACCGCCTCGGCCGCCGGCACCGCCAGGACCGTGTCGGCGTCGTCGGCCAACAGCCGGCGCCAGTTGTCCAACCCGTAGCCCTGCGCGGTGACCAGCGATCGCTCCACCAGTACCGCCAGTGGGCTGAGGACCAGGCCGAGGATCACGACGAGGTTGCCTGCCAGCAGCCCGCGCTCGACACGGCCCCGGGGCCGCCGGCGGGTGGTGTCGCTGGCCACCAGGCGTTGCTGCACCTGCGCACGTTGGGTCAGCCGTCCGTAGACCGCCAGCGCCGCCAGCACGGCGACCAGCTGCAGCAGGGCCAGGGTGGAGGCCAGCGGCAGGTCGAGCAGCTGCGTGGTCGCGCGGTGGATCTCCACCTCGATGGTGGCCCTGCCGGGTCCACCCAGGATCAGCACCACCCCGAAGGAGGTGAAGGTGAACAGGAACACGATGGCGGCCGACGCGGCGATCGCCGGTGTCAGCAGCGGCCAGGTCACCTCACGGAACGCCCGCCACCGCGAGGCGCCCAGCACCCGCGCGGCATCCTCCAGCCGTGGATCGAGCAGCGACCACAGCCCGCCCACGGTACGGACCACCACGGCGTAGTTGAAGAAGACGTGGGCGAGCAGGATCGCGGTGACGGTCCGCCGCAGGTCGAGGGTGGGTGCCGCATCCCCGAGGAGCGTGACCAGCGCGGCGTTGACCGGGCTGCGGGGGCCGAGCAGTGCCAGGAAGGCCGAGCCGACCACGACGGTGGGCAGCACGAAGGGCACCGTCACGGCGGCCTGGAGCGCGCGACGGCCGCGGAACTCCTGCCGTGACAGCGTGTAGGCGCCCGGCAGCGCCACCAGCAGGGTCAGGACGGTGGAGACGACGGCCTGCCACAGGGTGAACCATGCCACGGAGCGGACGCTGGGGTCGGTGATGACCCGTCCGAGCACGCCGAGCTGGAGCTCCCCCTCGGGGGCGAGTCCCTGCCACACGATCGCGGTGACGGGCCAGGCGAAGAACCAGCCCAGGAACACCACCGGCAGGGCCAGGAGCCCGACGGTGGCGAGCAGACGACGCAGGCGTTGCGGCCGCCGCGGCCCGCGGCGCATCCCCGCGGGCCGGGCGGCGAGGCTCACCGCAGCACCGTGGAGGTCCACGCCTCGATCCAGGTCTCACGGTTCTCGCCGATCGTCGCCGGATCGAGCTCGAGGGGGTCGTCGGGGACGACGGCGTACTCCTCGAACACCTCCGGCAGCGAGGCCTCGGTGTTGACCGGGAAGACGAACATGTTCAGCGGCATGTCCTCCTGGAAGCGTTCACCGAGCATGAAGTCCACCAGCAGACGGGCCCCAGCCTCGTTCTCGGCACCATCGAGGATGCCGACGAACTCGACCTGACGGAAGCAGGATGCCTCGATCACCCCGGTGGGGGCCTCGTCGGGCTGTGGGTCGGCGAAGTAGACCTCGGCGGGGGGGCTGGAGGCGTAGGAGACGACCAGGGGCCGGTCACCGCCGCCGGTGCCGCTGAACTCGTCGTAGTAGCCCTCGGACCAGCCATCGGTGACCACGACGTCGTTGGCGGCCAGATCCGCCCAGAAGTCGAGGTAGTCGTCCTCGCCGAAGCGGTCGATGGTGGCCAGCAGGAAGGCCAGACCGGGGGAGGAGGTGGCGGGGTTCTGTACGGCCAGCAGACCCTCGTACGCGGGGTCGGTGAGGTCCGCGAGATCGCTCGGGACCTCGACGTCGCGCTCCTCGAACCACGAGACGTCGTGGTTGAGGCAGACGTCGCCGTAGGTCACCGGCAGCGCCCGGAGCTCGGGATCCAGCACGAAGCGGTCCTCGACCGCATCGAGGGAGGGGCTGTCGTGGGGGATGAACAGCTCCTCGTCCAGCGCCCGGGAGAGGAAGGTGTTGTCCACGCCGAAGAGCAGATCGCCCTGGGGAGCGTCGCTGGTCAGGATGGTCTGGTTCAGGGCGGTGCCGGCATCGCCGAGGGGCACCACCGACACCTCGACGCCGGTCTCGTCGGTGAAGGCCGCCAGCACCTCATCCGAGACGTTGAAGGAGTCGTGGGTGAGCAGGGTCACGGTCGTGCCGGCCGCGTCAGCGGCCGCGTCGTCCTCGGTGGCCGCGTCGTCGTCAGCTGCCGCGTCGTCATCGGTGGCCGCATCGTCGCCGTCGCCGTCCGCCTCCTCGTCGACGCCCTCCTGCTCCTGCCCATCGGTCTCGTCCGTGGTGTCGTCGGGTTCGCCCTCGCCGCAGGCAGCGACGAGCAGCGCGACCGCCAGCATGGTGACCAGCAGCCGCCGCGACCGGGTGGTGCGGCGGATCGCGCCGCCGGGGTCGGGTCGGGATGTGGGTGTGAGGGTCATGGGGTGCTCCAGTCCGCGGTTCAGCGGTCGGGGTCGTGCGGTCCGGGCTGCACGACCACGAGCACCCCGTCGGTGACGGTCACGTGGGCGTGCGGTCCTGAGAACCGGTTGCTGACACCCCGCGAGGAGCCCGGGT
>JAWLFQ010000102.1:0-6572 GCA_041685505.1 Nitriliruptoraceae bacterium | reverse complement strand
GAGTGGTGCCCGGCGAGGGGACAGCGCTCTCGGTACCTCCGTCCAGATGGCGGTCGTACCCGGCTCCCGCGCTGTCCCTTCCCCGGACGCCATCCGGCCGCAGCCCATCCCCCACCGAACCGCGAGGAGGCCGCCATGGCCGAGACCACCACACCCGCCACGAGCGCCAAGAAGACCGCCGCCAAGAAGACCGGTGCCAAGAAGACCACGGCCAAGACCGCCGCCAAGAAGACCACCAAGAAGACCGCCGCGAAGAAGACCACGGCCCGCAAGAAGACCGCGCCGAAGAAGCCAGCCACCACCACGACACCTCCCCTGCACGAGCGCGAGCTGCGGACCGTGCTCGAGGACGCGGGCTACGCGACCGCGGGCCTGGTCGGCAACGTCGTCGGTCTGGCCAAGGAGCTGCCGACGCGCATCGAGCGGATCAGGACCGACGCGAGCAAGGCGGCTGAGGAGACCCCGGAGCGCATCAAGGGCCTGCGCGAGGTCCCCGAGCGGGCGGAGAAGACCCTCGCCGAGCTGCGCGAGCGCCTGGCCAAGGACGCTGAGCACTACCTGGAGAGCTTCCAGGAGCGTTTCGACGCCAAGGCCAAGGACGGCCGCCGGTTGGCGGAGGACGTCCGCAAGGACGAGCGCATCGACAAGGTGCTCTCCCAGGCGGACAACGCCCGCAGCCAGCTGCGCGGCGCCCTGACCTCCGTGACCCGCACCGCCGACGTCGCGGTCGACAGCGCGGTCAGCCAGGCGGACAACGTGACCACCCAGGCGAAGGCGACCGCGACCACGGCACGCAAGGCCGTCGACTCCACCCGCGAGGTGGCCACCCGTGCGGTGGACCGCACGCGGGAGAGCGCCCGTGAGGGCCTCGAGGACACCGCGAGCCGGGCCAAGGGCACCGCGACCGCGGCGACCGGGGCCGTCGAGGCCACCAAGGAGGCCACCGAGCCCCAGGCCAAGGCCGCCAAGGCACAGGTCAAGGGTGCCGCCACCTCGACGCGCAAGACCGCCGAGGCCGCTGCGGAGTCCGTGACCGAGTGAGCGGCGCCTGACCGACGCCCGGTGGGCGGCGCCGAGGAACACCGCCCACCGGAGCGCACGAGCCCGTCCCGCACACCCGCCGGGACGGGCTCGTCCACGTCCGACCCCGGGCCAGGACAGTAGGCTCGCAGGCCAGCCCGCCCCCGATCGCACCCGACCCCGAGGTGACCGTGAGCCTGCACGAGCGCATCGAGACCGACCTTCGGACCGCGATGAAGTCGCGCGACAAGGCGCGGACCTCCGCGCTGCGCATGGCCATCGCCGCCCTGAAGAACCGGGCCGTCGCCGACGGGCTCGGACCGCAGGGCCGCCTCGACGACGAGGTCGTGCAGCAGGTCCTGGCCACCGAGGTGAAGCGCCGCAGGGAAGCAGCCGCCTCCTTCGAGGAGGCCGGTCGTGGGGACGCCGCCGCGGCGGAGACCGCCGAGGCCGAGCTGTACACCGCCTACCTCCCGGCGCAGCTCGATGACGACGAGCTACAGGCGATCGTCGACCGTGTCATCGCCGATCTGGGCGCGGACGGCCCCCGTGCCATGGGTCAGGTCATGAAGGCGACCATGGCCGAGGTGGGTGGTCGGGCCGACGGCAGCCGGGTGTCGGCGCTGGTCAAGGCACGACTCGTCGGGTGAGCGGCACGGCGCCAGCCCCTGCCCGGCACACGTGCGCCCGAGCGCACCAGCCCCGCGGTGTCGCGACGGGCTGCGGCACGGGCACACCCACGGCCTAGTCTCATGCCATGCCGCGACTGATCTCCCGCGTCGACACCAGCGACGCCAGCTATGCCGCCAACCGGGCGCATCACCTCGCCCTGCGCGACGACCTGCGCACGGCGCTGGATCAGGCCGCGCTGGGCGGGCCACCCACCGCCCGCCAACGGCACCTCGACCGGGGCAAGCTGCTGCCACGACAACGCGTGGAAGCCCTGCTCGACCCCGGCACGCCCTTCCTCGAACTCTCCCCGCTGGCCGCCCACGGGCTCTACGACGACGCGGCACCGGGGGCGGGGCTGATCACCGGTGTGGGACGCGTGGCCGGACGTCGGGTGGTGGTGGTCGCCAACGACGCCACGGTCAAAGGCGGCACCTACTTCCCGATGACGGTCAAGAAGCACCTGCGTGCCCAGGAGGTGGCACGCGACAACCTGCTGCCCTGCATCTACCTGGTCGACTCCGGTGGCGCCTTCCTCCCGCTGCAGGACGAGGTCTTCCCCGACCGCGAGCACTTCGGCCGGATCTTCCGCAACCAGGCACAACTGTCGGCGATGGGCTGTGCACAGATCGCCGTGGTGCTCGGCTCATGCACCGCTGGGGGGGCCTACGTGCCCGCCATGAGCGACGAGACCATCATCGTCCGCGAGCAGGGCACCATCTTCCTCGGTGGTCCACCCCTGGTGAAGGCCGCGACCGGTGCGCAGGTCAGCGCCGAGGACCTCGGTGGCGGGGAGCTGCACGCCCGCACCTCGGGGGTCGTCGACCATCTCGCGGCCGACGACGCCCACGCGCTCGCGCTGGCGCGCGACGCCGTGGCCAACCTCGGCCGGGCCCCCGCCTCCCACCACCTCGAGCTGCGCACCCCACAACCTCCCGCCGAGGATCCCGACGAGCTCTACGGGGTGCTCCCGGCCGACGTGCGTCAGCCCTACCCCGTGCGGGAGGTCATCGCCCGGATCGTGGACGGCTCGCACTTCCACGGCTTCAAGGACCTCTACGGCGACACGCTGGTCACCGGCTTCGCCCACATCGAGGGCATCCCCGTCGGCATCGTCGCCAACGACGGCATCCTGTTCCGCGAGTCGGCGCTCAAGGGCGCCCACTTCGTCGAGCTGTGCAACCAACGGGGGATCCCGCTGGTGTTCCTGCAGAACATCGCCGGCTTCATGGTGGGCCGGGAGTACGAGGCGGGCGGGATCGCCAAGGATGGCGCCAAGCTGGTCACCGCCGTGGCGTGCGCCAGCGTGCCGAAGCTCACGGTGGTGATCGGCGGCTCCTTCGGCGCTGGCAACTACGCCATGTGCGGCCGGGCCTACGATCCGCGGTTCTTGTGGATGTGGCCGAACGCCCGCATCTCGGTGATGGGTGGGGAGCAGGCGGCGACGGTGCTGGCCACGGTCAAGCGCGACGGCATCGAGGCGGCGGGTGGCACCTGGAGCAGTGAGGAGGAGGAGGCCTTCTCGGCCCCGATCCGGGCCACCTACGAGGCCCAGGGCAACCCGTACTACGCCACGGCGCGCCTGTGGGACGACGGCGTGATCGACCCTGCGATGACCCGTCAGGTACTGGCCCTGGGGCTGGCCACCGCCCTGGACGCACCGGTGCCCCCACCCCGCTACGGCGTCTTCAGGATGTGAGCACGGGGCTCACTCGATGACCACCATCACCTCGACCTCCTCGAGCCGTTCCGGGCCCTCGTCGGCCATGTTGGGACTGAACACCTGCAGGTAGGCCACCGGCTCGTCGGCGACCTCCTCCAGGGGCACGACGTCGGAGAACTCGCCGACGCACCCGCTGCCGCAGGTCGCGGTGGTGAAGCCCTCGTCCAGCAGGCGACCGTCGCCGTCCAACAGGTGCCACACCACCGTGGCCTCGAAGACGTTGGCGCAGCCCACCAGCTCCATCTCCCCGCTGACCACCTGCTCCTGCACCGGCGCGACGAGGTCGATGAAGCTGTCCATGTCCCGACCCTCGTGGGGCGCGCAGGGGTCCTCGAGCCGTTCGGGGTCCGGCATCGGCCCCTCCGACGCGTCCCGGGTGTCGGTGTCGGTCGCTTCGTCGGTGTCGGTCGCTTCGTCGGCGTCCTCCGACGAGGCATCCGCATCGGCGCCGGCTTCCTCGCTCCCGGTCGCCTCGGGCTCGGCCTGGGGCTCCTGCTGCTGGTCCTGTGCAGGTCCAGCGCATGCCGCCAGCAGCAACGCGGCGGCGGCGCCGGCGGTGAGCATCCTCGTGCGTGCCATCGACTCGCTCCTCGTGCAGGCTGGGCTCCGGTCCTGGTCGGGGCCGCACCTTCCACCTCGGCATCCTGGGGGCCCGACATGAGGTGGGACGTGCTCCGCCCGCGCAGGGTTCCCGATCCGCGCTGCTAGCGTCATCGCGCCGTGCGGCGGGGCCGGTCTGCCCGCACCGTCCGGCGTCGACGGTCCGGTCCACCGGCTGGGAGCGGCACATGTTCGAACGGGTGCTCATCGCCAACCGCGGGGAGATCGCGCGCCGGATCGTGCGGAGCTGTCGGCGGCTCGGTGTCGCCACCGTCGCGGTGTACAGCGATGCCGATGTCCACGAGCCCCACGTGCGCGAGGCGGACGTGGCCGTGCGTCTGGGTCCGGCGCCCGCACCCCAGAGCTACCTCGCCGTCGACGCGCTGCTGGCGGCGGCGCAGCGCACCGGCTGCGACGCCGTGCACCCCGGCTACGGGTTCCTCGCTGAGGACGCCGGCTTCGCCCGCGCCGTCGGTGACGCCGGTCTGACCTTCATCGGACCGACACCAGAGGTCATCGCCCTGATGGGCGACAAGGCGGCGGCCAAACGCCGGCTCGCCGCTGCCGGTGTCCCCGTGATCGACGGCGAGGACGACGCCGGCCTCGACGACGAGGCCCTGCTGGCCGCAGGCCGCCGGTTGGGTGCACCCCTGGTGGTCAAGGCCGTCGCCGGTGGCGGCGGAACGGGCATGCGGGTCGTCCACGAACTCGGCGAGCTCCCCGAGGCCCTGCGCGGCGCCCGGCGGGAAGCGCGCGGCGCCTTCGGTGACGACCGCGTGATCCTGGAGCGCCTGGTCGCCCGTCCCCGCCACATCGAGGTGCAGGTGCTGGCCGACCACCACGGCGCGGTGGTCCACCTGCTGGAGCGCGAGTGCTCCGTGCAGCGTCGGCACCAGAAGCTGATCGAGGAGGCCCCCTCGGCGGTGGTCGATGCTGCGCTGCGCCGTCGCCTGGGCGATGCCGCCGTCACCGCGGCCGCCGCCGTCGGCTACCGCGGCGCAGGGACCCTGGAGTTCCTGGTGGATGGGACCACGCTCGCCCACGAGCACCCGAGCTTCGCCTTCCTGGAGATGAACACCCGCCTCCAGGTGGAGCACCCGGTGACGGAGCTGGTGACCGGTCTGGATCTGGTGGCGCTGCAACTGCAGGTCGCCGCAGGCCAGCCACTGCCGCTCACCCAGGACCAGGTGCGCTGCGACGGTCACGCCATCGAGGTCAGGCTCTACGCCGAGGACCCCGTGGAGCAGCTCCCCCAGACCGGGATCGTCACCACCCTCGAGCTGCCCGAGGGGCCGGGGCTGCGTGCGGACGTCGGCGTCGCGGCCGGCAGCGAGGTGACCCGCTTCTACGACCCGATGCTCGGCAAGCTCATCGCACACGGACCCGACCGTGCCACCGCCATCGCACGGCTGCGGGGGATGCTGGCGGGGACCGTGCTGCACGGCGTCGTGACCAACCGTGAGCTCCTCGACGCCGTGCTCGCCCATCCGGCCTTCACCGCTGCCGAGCTGACCACCGGCTTCCTGACCGACCACCTGGAGGGGTGGCGCCCACCGGCGCTGACCGCGGCGGAGCTCGCCGCAGGTGCCCGCGCCCTCCATGCCGAGGGGCTGGTCGCGACCTCCCCGGATCCCTGGGATCGTCTCGGTGCGGTGCGCACGGGTGGCGGTGGCGGCTGGCCGGTGACCCTGCGTGACCGGGTCGCCGAGCCGCCGGCCACACACCGGGTCGAGTTGCGACGCGGTCCGGGCGATGCCCCACACCCCGCGCGCCCCGCGTCCACCGTGGGTGCGGACGGTGGGCACGGCGTGGACCTCGCCGCGCTGGTGGACGACACCACGGTCACCCCGGCGCTGTCACCGCCGCTGCGGGTCGAGGTCCGGCGCCACCACGACGACACCCGTCAGGTGTGGCTGACCAGCGGCGGGCGGACACGGCTGCTCGAGGAGATCCCCGCCGTGCGCCACGCCGATGCGACCACCCCGACGGCCGCGGCCACCTTCACCTCGCCCATGCCCGGCACCGTCATCGGCGTCGAGGTGATCGCGGGCCAGGAGGTGGTGGCCGGCACCACCCTGGTGGTGGTGGAAGCGATGAAGATGGAGCACCCCGTACGTGCCCCCGTCGCCGGCGTGGTGGCCGCCCTGCACGTCGAGCTGGGCCAGTCGGTGGAGGCCGGTGCGACCCTGCTCACCTTCGACCCCGGTGGGTGAGGTCGCGGCCCGCCGCACCTCGCACACCTGCGCGGAGGAGCCCCATCCCCGATCGACCAGGAGACGGCCGTGGAGCTGCCCGCACGTGTACGCATCGTGGAGGTCGGGCCCCGGGACGGGCTCCAGAACGAACCCGGCACCGTGCCCACCGCCACCAAGATCGCCTTCATCGACCGGCTCGTGCGCACCGGGCTCGAGGTGGTGGAAGCCACCTCCTTCGTGCGTCCCGACCTGGTGCCCCAACTCGCCGACGCCCGCGAGGTGCTGACCGGCATCACGCCGGTCGACGGTGTGCGCTACCCGGTGCTCGTCGCCAACGACCGGGGACTGGACGGTGCGCTGGCCGC
>JAWLFQ010000101.1:0-6671 GCA_041685505.1 Nitriliruptoraceae bacterium | reverse complement strand
CGTCTCATGCGCGTTCTTCGCCAGCAGCAGCGCTGCGGACAGCCCGGCCGGGCCATCTCCGACGATGATGGTGCGTCCCAAGATCGGCTCCTTCGTCGTGGTCATCGTGGTGCGGACGAGGGTGGGGCTGGCGGCCGGCTCGTGACGGATCGGCGCGTCGCATCCCTTCCCATCGGTGTGCGAGGCTACGCTCGTGCTGCACACAGGTCGACACGGGAGGCGGCTGATGGCCCACGACCTGATCGACTCGACCGAGATGTACCTGAGGACCGTCCTCGAGCTGGAGGAGGAGGGCATCCCGGCGCTGCGCGCCCGGCTCTCCGAGCGCCTCCATCTGTCCGCGCCCTCGATCTCGGAGGGCGTGGCACGGCTGGAGTCCCAGGGGCTGATGCGCCTGGCGGAGGACCGCACGGTGCAGCTGACCGAGCACGGGCGGATGCGCGCCGAGCAGGTCATGCGCAAGCACCGGCTCGCGGAACGGCTGCTGGTCGACGTGCTCGGCCTCGAGCACGAGTACGTGCACGAGGAGGCCTGCCGGTGGGAGCACGTGATCTCCGACCGTGTCGAGCAGCGCCTGGTGGAGTTCCTCGGGCACCCCACCACCAGCCCCTACGGCAACCCCATCCCCGGTTCCGGTGGGGGGTTCGATGACGTCGTGCCGCTCGCCGAGGTGGCGTCCGAGTACGTCACCATCCACTCGATCTCCGAGCACCTCCAGGCGGACGCCCCGGTGATGCACGTCCTGCACGAGTACGGGCTGATCGCCGGCGAGCGGGTGCGCGTGACCCACGATGCGCAGGGTGTGGTCCTCGAGGTCGCGGGGCACCGCATCGAGCTGGACGGTGCCGCTGCACGCTTCGTCTACGTCCTGCCGGCAGCGACGGTCTGAGCGCACGCCTGGAGCAGTTCGACCGTCTCGTCCCAACCGACACAGGCATCGGTGATGGACACCCCGTGTGCCAGGGGCGCATCGGGTGACCAGTCCTGACGCCCGGGGTTGAGGTTGCTCTCGATCATCAACCCCAGCAGGCCGTGATCATCCTGCCGCCACTGCTCGAGCAGGTCGGCGACGACCAGGCGCTGCCGGCGGTGGTCCTTGCCGGAGTTGCCGTGGCTGGCGTCCACCATCACCGGTCGGGCGTGTCCGGTCACCTCACGGCCCGCCGCACGGGCGGCCTCGACGTGCGCTGCGGTGTAGTTGGGACCGTCGTTCCCGCCGCGCAGCACGATGTGGACGTCGGGGTTGCCCGTGGTACGGACCACGGTGCTGCGCCCGAGCCCATCGATGCCGAAGAAGGCGTGGGGGGCGATGGCTGCCGACAGCGCGTTGCGGGCTCCCCCGAGCGTGCCGTCGGTGCCGTTCTTGAACCCGATCGGCATCGACAGCCCCGACGCGAGCTGGCGGTGCACCTGGCTCTCCACGGTGCGTGCCCCGATCGCTGCCCAGGCCACCAGATCCGTCTGGTACTGGGGGGTGATGGTGTCCAGCACCTCGACGGCGCAGGGCAGCCCCATCCCGGTGACGTCGAGGAGCACCTCACGAGCGACGCGCAGCCCCCGCGAGGCATCGTAGGAGCCGTCCAGGCCGGGGTCGTAGATCAGCCCCTTCCACCCGATGGAGGTCCGGGGCTTCTCGAAGTAGGTCCGCATGACCACGATCAGGTCATCGGCGAGCTGTTCGGCCACGGGTCGCAGCCGCTCGGCGTACTCGCGGGCGATCCCGGCGTCGTGGATCGAGCAGGGACCGACGACGACCACCATGCGGTCGTCCTCGCCACGCATCGCATCCGCGATGTCCGCGCGGGCACGGCTGACCACGGCGTGGTGGGCGTCGCTGGCCGGGAGCTCGGCCCGAACCTCCACCGGCGTCGCGATCGGTTCGAAGGCATCGACGTGGCGGTCGTCGACCGTGGTCAGTGGGTCGGTGGGTGCGGTCACCTGGGTCCTCCTCGGCGCGGCGGCGTCGCCGTCCTGCCGTCCTACGCGGTCCCGCGCTGCCCCGACGTTACCGGTGTGAGGAGATAGCCTCCGCCCCCGCCGCAGCTGCCGCCGTCGAACGGAACCGGACCCGTGGCCTCCCGGTCGGCTCCGCAGCCCGATGACCTGCCCGTGATGCCGGGCCCCGCGACCCGGCGCCGCCTGACCGCGGACCTGCTCGCGTGGGCCGACGGCATGCGTGGCGATCTGCCCTGGCGTACCACGCGCGACCCGTGGGCGATCCTGGTCTCGGAACTGATGCTGCAACAGACCCAGGTCGCTCGCGTCATCGCGCCGTACCAGGCCTTCCTGGCGCGCTTCCCGACGGCCCAGGACTGTGCGCAGGCGCCGCTGGGGGAGGTCGTGCTGGCCTGGGAGGGGCTCGGCTACAACCGCCGTGCGGTGCACCTGCACCGTGCCGCGCAGGTGCTCGTCGCCGAGCACGGGGGGCGGCCGCCCGACGACCTCGACGCCCTGCTCGCGCTGCCCGGTGTCGGTCCCTACACCGCCCGGGCCGTGCTGGTCTTCGCCTACGAGCGGGACCACGGAGTGGTGGACACCAACGCCGCGCGCTTCCTCGCACGTGCGGCGGCCGGGCACCGCCTGGGCATCCCGCAGGCGCAGGAACTCGCGGACGCGCTGGTCCCCCTCGGTCGCGGCTGGCTCTGGAACCAGGCCGTCCTCGACCTGGGGGCACAGGTCTGTACCAAGCGCGCACCGCGGTGCGGCAGCTGCCCGATCGCCGGCTCCTGCGCATGGGCGCGCACGGACTACGCGCCGCCGGACCCGGCCCAGGGTTCGGCGGGCACCACCCGGCCCCAGGCGGTCTTCACCGGTTCCGATCGGCAGGGACGCGGTCGGCTGGTGCAGGCCCTGCGCACGGGCCCGGTCGACCTGGCCCGTGTCGCCGACGTCACCGGGTGGCCCGAGCAGCCGGACCGGGCCCGGCGCATCGCCGACGGGTTGGTGGGCGAGGGCCTCGCGGAGTACGTCGACGGCCAGTTGGCGCTGCCCGGTCAGTCGTCGTGACCTCGCCGCTCGTCGCCGCAGCCGCGGAGCTGCTGGCGCGTGAGGACGATGCCAGCGTCGATCAGCTCCTGCGTGCGGTCCGCGCGGCCGGGGGGCGTGGCGTCAGCCGGGCCGCCCTCGAGCGGGCCCTGTCGGGCGATCCGCGCTTCCAGCGCACCGAGGTCCTGGGCCGGACCCGCTGGCGGCTCACCGCCGCCAGCCCACCGCCACCCGACGCTGCGGGCGCCACGCCGCGGTATCCGTCCACCGCGTCGCCGACCGCAGGGACCCGCGCGGAGCTCGACGCGCTCGGGTTGCGCCCGTGGCAGGCCGAAGCCCTGGCGGAGTGGTCGCGCACCGGCCGCGGGGTGATCGAGGCGGTCACGGGGACGGGCAAGACCCGGCTGGCGATCGCCGCCAGCCGCATCGTGCTCGACCGGGGTGGCCGCGTCCTGGTGCTGGTGCCCACCCTGGAGTTGCTCGAGCAGTGGCGCGCGCAGGTGCGTGCGCTGCTCCCGGAGGTCACCGTCGGTCGGCTGGGTGGTGGGGGCCGCGACGACCTGTTCTCCCACCAGGTCCTGCTGGCCACACCGCACTCGGCGGCCGAGGTCCCCCTCGATCTCCCGCCGGGCAGTGCCGGGCTCGTGATCGCCGACGAGGCCCACCGTTACGGCTCTCCCACCTGGGGTGCTGCGCTGCCCGAGGCATGCGCCCTCAGGCTGGCCCTGACCGCCACCTACGAGCGTGGGGACGAGGGCATCGACGAGGTGCTGGCGCCCTTCTTCGGTCCGGTGGTGTTCCGTTACCGCTACGACCGCGCCGTGGCCGACGGCACCGTCGCCGGTTTCTCCATCGGGCTGGCTGCGGTCGAGCTGCCCGCAGACGAGCAGGCCAGCTACGACGCGACCGATCGCCGTGTGCGCAGCCTCCACCGGGAGCTGGTCGGTGGCCTGGGCATGCCGCGGGAGCCGCGGGCACTCCTGCGCGCGGTGGCCGCGGTGGTGGCCGAGGCCGATGCCGGGGGAGGGTCCGGGACCCAGGCACGTGCCTGCCGGGAGTACCTCTCGCGGGTGCGGCAACGCCGGGAGATCGCGGCCACCTCGGCTGCCAAGCTCGCGGTGGTGACCTCCGCGGCCCCTGCGCTGGCCGGTGGCCGCTGCCTGGTGTTCACCGACACCGTGGCGCAAGCCGAGGCCGCGGCGCGCACCCTCGTGGCTGCGGGGGTGTCGGCGGAGACCGTCCACGGCGGGCTGGACGGCGAGCGCCGGCGCATCCGCCTGGCGCAGTTCCGCCGGGGGCGTCTGTCCGTGCTCCTCGCCCCGCGCGTGCTCGATGAGGGGGTGGACGTGCCGGAGGCTGACGTGGCCGTGGTGCTCGCGGCCTTCCGCACGCGCCGGCAGTTGGTGCAGCGTCTCGGGCGGGTGCTGCGCTGCAAGGCCGATGGCCGCGAGGCCCGGTTGGTCCTGGCCTATGCGCGGGGAACCGCCGAGGATCCCGAGCGGGGTGGGCATGCCGATTTCCTGGCGGAGGTCGCCGCCGTCGCGCGCCGCATCGATGAGCTGGACGTCGATCGCGAACCTGCTGCGGTGGCGAGGTGGCTGCGGGCCTGACCCGCGACCGGCCTGCGCTGCGTTAGGCTGCGCTGGGGCCGCACGACCGCACGGGGCGCGGTCCTGTCGGGGTCCATGGGCTTCGCGACCCCGCGCTCGGCTCGATCCTGCCGTGCGGGTGCGCAGCGTGGAGGAAGGAGCCGCACGGTGGTGGAACTGAGCCGCGACCCGGCCCTGCGCGACGTGCTGGCACTGCTGGCTCCGGGGACGCCGCTCAGGGAGGGCATCGAGCGCATCATCCGCGCCGGTCGCGGCGCGCTGATCGTGATCGGCTGGTCACCGCAGATCGAACCGCTGGTCTCCGGCGGCTTCGTCATCGACATCGCCGCCACCAGCCAACGCATCGCGGAGCTCGCGAAGATGGACGGGGCACTGGTGCTCGATGCCGACGCCGGCCGGGTCCTGCGCGCCAACGTCCACCTGGTGCCCGACCCCACGATCGCCACCTCCGAGACCGGTACCCGGCACCGTTCGGCCGAGCGCACCGCACGACAGACCTCGACCCCCATCGTGACGGTGTCGGAGTCGATGGGCATGGTCAACCTCTACGTCGGCGAGCAGCGTCACGTGCTCGAGGAGGTCTCGACGCTGCTCGTGCGGGCCAACCAGGCCCTGTCCACCCTCGAGCGGTACCGCTACCGGCTCGACGAGGTGTCCGCGCTGCTGTCCGCCCGGGAGGTCGAGGACGCCGTGACGGTGCGCGACGCCGTGCTGGCGTTGCAGCGAGCGGAGATGCTGCGGCGCATCGCCAGCGAGGTCGAGGCCCACGTCATCGAGCTCGGCACCGAGGGCCGTCTGATCCAGCTGCAGCTCGACGAGCTCGTCGGCTCGGTCGCTGACGAGCGCGAGCTGATGGTGCGCGATTACCTGCGGGATCGTCGACGCAAGCTCAGCAAGGTCCTCGAGGAGCTCAGCGAGCTCGGGACCGACGCGCTGCTCGACGCGGAGCTGGTGGCGATGCTGCTGGCCTACAGCGACGAGGAGCTGGACAAGCCGGTCACCCCCCGCGGCTACCGCCTGCTGTCGCGCATCCCCCGCCTGCCGGCCACGGTGGTCGAACGCCTGGTGGAGCGCTTCCACACGCTGCCCCGCGTGATGGAGGCGACCATCGCCGAGCTCGACGAGGTGGAGGGTGTCGGCGAAGCCCGTGCCCGCACGATCCAGGACGGGCTGCGCCGGCTGTCGGAACCGACCGTGATGGAGCGGATGGCCTGAGCGCTCGGCCGGGGGCGTGGATCGCAGGGGCCGCACAGGCCCGCCGCAGCCCTCGACCGCGAGGGTCCTGCGTGGTATCCTGCCCCTGTCCGAGAGGGCGTTGTCCGCCTGTGCGGGGACGCTTCTCGGGTCGGTTGCGCGGCGGTGTCCACGTCGAGGTAGCACCGCGGTCGCGCCTGCAGGACCCAGCACGAGCGAGTCGAGCGAAAGGTGCCGTCCAGACGGCCGTCGAGCGGTGCGGGTCCGACCTGATGACAGCGTCCTGCTGTGCGCATCCAGGGTTCGGTACCGGCTGCTTCCCGGTTCGGTCCCACGGCGCCAGACCACCGGAGAACCGGTCCGCCAGGACCCCGTCAGGAGCGAGCCTCTATGGCCTACAGCGTCGGCGACACCGTCATCTACCCCCACCACGGCGCAGCGGTCGTGGAACGCAAGGAGGAGCGCGAGCTCAAGGGGGAGGCACGCGAGTACCTGGTGCTCCGCCTGACCTACGGGGACCTGACGCTGATGGTGCCGGCCGACTCCTGCGAGGAGGTCGGTATCCGCAACGTGGTCAGCAAGAAGGAGGTCGAGCAGGTCCTCGACGTCCTGCGTGAGCCCGAGGGCAAGGCCGCCGGCAACTGGTCCCGACGGTTCAAGGCCAACTACGAGAAGCTGCGCTCCGGTGACATCTACCAGGTCGCCGAGGTGGTCCGGAACCTCGCGACGCGGGAGAAGGACAAGGGCCTCTCGGCGGGCGAGAAGCGCATGCTGACCAAGGCGAAGCAGATCCTGCTCTCCGAGCTCGCCGTCGCCATCAAGAAGGACGAGGAGCAGGCCGAGGCCCTGGTCGAGGAGACCCTGGTCACCGCTCACGGCTGA
>JAWLFQ010000100.1:4523-6744 GCA_041685505.1 Nitriliruptoraceae bacterium | reverse complement strand
GCGGTCGACGCGGCGGAGGGACCCGTTGCCGTCTGCGGCTGGTGGTCATCGGCCCTCACGCGCGTGGCTTTCGGTCGATCGGTGGCCGCTGTCCCGTCGGCCCGGGGTCCGCGGGCAGCAGCTTCGCGCGCAGCCGGGCCTGCAGGTCCGCCCCGAAACCGATGGCGGCGAGGTAGCCGGCGACCGTCGCGTGGTCCTGTTCCATGGCCGCGATACCGCTGGACAGGTACTCCTCGCGCACCTCGAACAGCGGCGCTGTGGCCGCGAGATCGGTCCCGCTCGGCAGGTCCAGGCTCTGCAGCAGCCGATCGGTGGAGCGGTTGGAGGCCAGGAAGTCCGCCATCACCCGTGCCCGCGGCACCTCGGCGAGCAGCAACACCAGGGCGGACAACCATCCCGTGCGGTCCTTGCCGGCCTGGCAGTGGAACAGCACCGGCCCGTCGGTGTCGGTCATCGCCACGAGGGCGTCACGGATCGCCGCCGCCGCGACGGGGCTGCGCACCATCGCCTCGTAGGTCGCCGTGAAGAAGGCCCGCAGCTTCTCCTGCGCGTCCGGGTCGACGAGCAGCGCTGCCAGGCGTTGGTTGTCGGACGCGCCGGGTCGGTCGAAGGACGTGGGGATGTCCACGTAGCCGTCGAAGGCGACGTGCACGTGCTCGATGCCCGCCGCCAGCCGGTCCGCCCCGTCGCGTGCGATCTCGCGCGGACCGCGCAGGTCGATCACGCGCGCGATACCGAGCGCATGGAGCGCGCGCTGCCCCTCGGGCCCCAGGTTGTGGAGGCTGGCGGAGCGGTAGAGGACGCCGGATCGCAGACCGCCGGCAGCGGCGATGTCACGGACGTTCCAGGTCCCCGGCACCAGGTCGGGGGGCACGGTGTTGGTGGCGGGTTGGATGATCGACTCCTGTTCAGCGCGGCGCCGTGGGTCAGGCGAGCGTGGCGGCCTCGAAGGCCTCCCGCCGCTGACGTTGACGCTCGGGGTCGGCAACGGGTGAGGCGAGCAGCAGACGCTGGGTGTAGGGCTCGGTCGGCGAGGAGGTGACGGTGGCAGCCGGCCCGAACTCGATGATCTGCCCTGCGGTCATCACCCCCACGCGGTGGCTCATATAGCGGACCACGGCGAGGTCGTGGGAGATGAACAGGTACGCCACACCCGTGCGTTCCTGCAACTCGATCAGCAGATCGAGCACGATGGCCTGGGTGGACAGGTCGAGCGCGCTCACCGGCTCGTCGCACACGATCAACGTCGGCTCGAGCGCCAGGGCGCGGGCGATGCCGATGCGTTGGCGCTGGCCGCCGGAGAACTCGCTGGGGTACCGCCGGCCGGCATCGGCTGGCAGCTGGACCTGATCCAACAGCGTGCGCACCCGTGCGACGGCCTCCCGTCGCGGCACACCGTTGCCGATCAGCGGTTCGCACAGCACGTCCTCGATCATCATGGAGGGGTTGAAGGAGGTGTAGGGGTCCTGGAAGACCACCTGGATGTCGGAGGCCATCTCCCGACGCTGCGCGCGTGAACGGTTGGTGATGTCCTGCCCCCGGAACCGGATCCGTCCGGCCGAGGTCGGCACGAGGCCGAGCACGGCCCGCCCGAGCGTCGACTTGCCGGATCCGGACTCCCCCACCAGGCCCACGGTCTCGGCGGTGTGGACATCGAGGCTGACCGACCGCAGGGCCTGGAACCCCTTCGCCCGCCACCCCTTGCCGGGATAGATGACGTCGACCTCGTCGACCTCGAGGACCGGTTCCGCGGTGTCGGAGCCCAGCACGGCGGTCATGACGTCTCCCCCACGGCGCCGACCGGACGCCGCAAGGGTGCGTCCTCGAGCACGGCATCGAGCAGCGTGCGGGTGTAGGGATGCTCGGGTGCATGGAACAGTTCGTGCGCCGGCTTGATCTCGACGATCTTGCCGCGCTCCATGACCGCCACGACGTCGCAGATGTCGGCGACGACCCCGAAGTTGTGGGTGACCAGGATCATGCCCATGTCCTCCTCGCGTTGCAGCTGCCGCAGCAGGCCGAGGATCTCCGCCTGGATGCTCACGTCCAGCGCGGTGGTCGGTTCGTCCGCGATCAGCAGCTGCGGGCTGCAGGAGATCGCGCCGGCGATCAGGACCCGTTGCGCCATGCCGCCGCTGATCTGGTGCGGGTAGCTGGCGAAGGTCGCGCGCGGATCGACGATCCCGACACGGTCGAGGAGTTCGAGCGCACGGGTCCTGGC
>JAWLFQ010000100.1:0-4423 GCA_041685505.1 Nitriliruptoraceae bacterium | reverse complement strand
GCCAGGGCCAGCGCGGCCACCGTGGCGCCGATGGTCAGACCGGGGGCGTACACCGCCCCAGGGGCGCGGAAGATGGCACCGAAGGCCGAGCTGAGCATGCCACCCCAGCTGACCACGCGCGGGTCACCGAAGCCGAGGAAGTCGAGACCGGACTGGATGATGATCGCCGCGCCGGAGATGAGCGCGAACTGGACCATCAGCGGGCCGCGGACCACGGACACGATGTGGCGGAAGATGATCCGCAGATCACCGAGTCCCGAGACCCGTGCAGCGTCCACGTAGAGCTCGTTCTTGACCGTGATCACCAGCCCGCGCGTGAGGCGGTAGACCGCCGGGGCGATGAACAGGCCCATCGTCGTCATCGTGATCCACACGCTGCTGCCGAAGGTCCCGATGACGATCAGGATGATGATGATGGCGGGAACGACCATGGTCAGGTTCGCGAGCCACGACAGCACGGCGTCGAGCACCCTGCCGTAGTAGCCGGCGAGCAGCCCGGTCGGCACGCCGACCACCAGTGCGGTGATCGAGGCGATGGCGCCGGCGAGCAGGCTGATCCGGCCACCGACCATCAGGCGGCTGAGCACGTCGCGGCCCACCCCGTCGGTGCCGAAGGGATGGGTGGCGCTCGGCGCCTCGTACACCTTGGCGAGATCGACCAGGTAGGGGTCGTGGGGGACCAGCAGATCGGCGAAGATCGCGGTCAACAGCACGGCGAGGAGGAACACCACCGACACCACGGCGGTGGTGTTGCGCAGGAACCGGCCGCCCACACCCTCCGCACGCGTCGGCGCTGCGTCGGTCAACACCTCGCTCACTGCAGCCTCACTTTCGGGTTGGCGAAGCCGTAGGCGATGTCGAGCAGCACGGTCACACCGACCACCACGAGGGCGGAGAAGACCACCACGCCCATCATCGCGGGCATGTCGGCGTTGTTGACGGCGTCGATCGCCATGCTGCCCAACCCCTGGATCGAGAACACACGCTCGACGATGACCGATCCACCGAGCACCGAGATGGCCTGCAGCGCGACGATCGTGATCGTGGGCGGTGACGCGTTGCGCAGGACGTTGCGGAACAGGATCTCCCGCTCCGACAGGCCGCGTGAGCGCAGCGTGCGGACGAACTCCTGCGAGTACACGTTGATCACCGAGTTGCGGAACTGCTGTGCCACCGAGGCGATCGAGGAGATCGCCAGGGCGGTGACCGGCAGGATCAGGCCCAGCAACCACTGGGAAGGCGAGGTGGCGAAGCGGGTGTAGCCGATCGCCGGGATGACGTCGACACGCAGCGCGATGGCGCTGACCAGGACCATCGCCAGCCAGAACCCGGGCAGGGCGAAGGCCACCACCACCAGGATCTGCAGGAACCGGTCGGTGAGCCCACGACGCACCCCGGCCACCAACCCGATCGGGATCCCGACCACCACCGTCACCAGGATCGATCCCACCGCCAACGACAGGGTCGGCGGCCCGCGGAAGCGCAGCGACTCGACGATGGTCAGGTTCGTCTGCCAGGAACGCCCGAGACCGTCGGGCAGGCTCTGCAGCCACCCCTGGAACTGCTCGAGGGGCGGACGGTCGGTCCCGAGCTCAGCCGCCTTCTGGGCGACCTGTGCCTCGCTGGCCTCCTCGCCGAGCAGGGCCCGGGCAGGATCGACCCCGCCGGCCTGCAGGAGGAAGAAGACCAGGATCACCACGGCGATCGAGAACCCGATCGCCGACGCGGCACGTCGCAGCACGAACATCAGCATCGATCGCAGCCTTGGGTGCGTTCCGACCCGGTCCGGGGTCGGCCGTAGACGGCCGACCCCCGCCGATCAGGGTCCTAGTTCGCGTCCGCCGGGGTGTAGTAGAACAGGCTCGGGACCGGCTGCCCGCCCTGCTGCACGGTCGCCTCGACCTCGGGGGAGGACAGGTAGATGTTCTGCGTGAGCACGAAGGGCGCGAACAACGCCTCCTCGACGGCCAGGGTGTTCAGCTCCTGCAGCAACTGCTCGGCGGCCGGCCCCTCAGCGGTACGGATCTCGGCGATGAGGTCGGTCATCTCCTCGCTCTCGTAGCCGCTGGGATACCACACGGCGTCCGGGTTGAGGTACTTGTCGATGTCGATCCAGGCCTGCCCGGCCGTGCCGAAGCTCAGGAAGTAGGTCTGCTCGGCCAGCAGGTTCTCCACGTAGGAACCGTCGAGCGGGATCGGGATGATGTCGGCCTCGATCCCCACCTCGGCGAACGCCGAGACGGTCGCCGAGGTCAGGTCCTCGAGCCCGGGGGTGATGGTGCCGATCGGCAGGACGATGGGGTCGTCGACGCTGTAGCCGAGCTCCTCCACCAGCTCGCGGGCACGGTCGGGGTCGTAGGGGTAGGCGTCGGTCAGCTCGTCCTGCCAGGCCGCGGTGCCGGGGTTGAAGATCTGGGTGGTCGGTTGCGCGAACCCGTCGTAGAGGTTGTCGACCAGCGACTCGCGGTCGATGGCCAGGTTGATGGCCTGCCGGAGCCGGACATCGGCCATCTCCGGCACGATCGAGCCGTCGAGGTTGTTGAAGTACAGGCCGACGCGCTGGTCCAGCACCGTGTCGATGTCGATACCCGCTGCCTCGGCCTGGCCGACCATGTCCGAGGTGCCGAACATGGCGTCGATCTGGCCGGCCAGCAGCGCGTTGAGCCGTGCCGCGGCGTCCTCGATGGGCCGGATGACGATCCGCTCGTAGGGGTAGCTGTCGGCATCCCAGTGGTCGTCACGCTTGGTGAAGTGGTACTCGGAGCCGGGGACGGTGGCATCGGCATCGAACAGGTACGGACCCGAGCCCGACGGCTCGGAGGCCAGCGCTTCGGGGTCGTCGAGGGCTGCGGGGTTGACGATGAACCCGCCGTAGCTCGTCATCAGGTAGAGCAACCCCGGATCGGCCTGGCCCAGGGTGAGGACGAGTTCGTGATCCCCCACCACCTCGATGTCGGTGATGTTGGACACCGCGAGTGAGCCGGCACCGCCGGTCCCCTGCCCCAGGTGCTCGAGCGCGGCCTTGACCGCCTCGGCGTCGACGGGGCTGCCGTCCGCGAAGGTGGCATCCTCGCGCAAGGTGAGCGCGAGGACCGTGTTGTCCTCCCGGTACTCCCACTCGGTCGCCAGGTGCCCACGGATGTTGCCCTCGCTGTCGCGCTGCAGGAGGGAGTCGTAGGAGGCCTGGAGGTAGTGGATGAACTGACCCCCCTGCACCGACGCCGCCGGGTCGAAGGTGGCCAGGTCGACCTGTGAACCGATCGTCAGCAGCTCGGCGGTGACCGGTGCCGCCTCGCCACCCTCCGCGTCGGCGGTCTCGGCTACCTCGCTGTCGCCAGCCGCGGCCTCGTCGATGGCCGGTTCCTGCGGATCAGACGAAGAACCACATCCCGCCAGAGCGATCGCCCCGGCGAGCACGAGCAGGTACGTGCCGCGCATCCTCATCCCGGTTCCCTTCCGGTCCGTTGTCGGCCGACGTCTCTGCTCGTCGAACCTCGATCGTGCCACCTTAGGGGGACTTATTAAGTCTTGTAAACAAATTTTCTGGCATGACCGTGGATCCGGTGTGCCGGGTCAGCGGGTGCTGCCCGCGCGTGAGGAGCGCTGCTGCTCCTGCGGACACCACAGCGTGGTCCGCCCCCCGATGCGGGCGGTCTGCAGCCGCGCACCGCACCGTGGGCAGCGCGGCTCGCTCTCGTCGCGCTGTCCCGTGAGCCACCCCCGCCCGGCCGGGACGTGGCCGGCGCGGATCGAACGGCGCAGGACCGCGTGCAGCTGTTCGGCGAGCGTGGCGACCTCGTCCGCGTCGAGCGCGGCGGCGGCGGTCCGTGGGTGGAGTCGACCGCGCCACAGGATCTCGTCGACGAGCTCGTTGCCCAGCCCGGCGATCAGCGACTGGTCGAGCAGGGCCGACTTCAGCCCGCCGCGGCGATCCCCCAACGCATTACCGAGCTCCGCGGACCCGACCGTGGTGGCGTCCGGACCGAGCTCCCCGGTGACCTCCCGGGGGTCGCGCCGGGCTCTGAGGTAGGACACCCCGCCGAGCCGACGCCGGCTGCGGTAGGTCAGCAGGCCGTCACCGAGGTGGAGGGTCACCGCGGCGCCGGCGACGGCGTCGGTGCCCCACACCAGTTCCCCCGTCATCCGGAAGTGGTACAGCAGGGTCGGTCCGTCGTCGTCGAAGGGCACCAGCAGCCACTTGCCGTGGCGGCGGGGCGCAGCGACCGTCCGGCCAACCAGGGAACGCCCCAGACCCTGGGGGGTGGTGCCGAACAGCAGCGCCGGATCGTCGACCTCGACGCGCTCGACCGTGCGCCCCCGGGCGTGTTCGGCGACCGTGCGCCGGTGCTGTTCCACGTCGGGGAGTTCCGGCATGGGCTCGACCTTCCGCTCAGGGGTTCGGCGGCACGGTCACCGATCCCGA
>JAWLFQ010000099.1:0-6850 GCA_041685505.1 Nitriliruptoraceae bacterium | reverse complement strand
TCGAGCTGCTCGAGCTCTGCCTGCAGGCGGTCGACGTCGGCGCTCAGCTCCTCCTCGTCCGCTTCGAGCTCCGCGATGCGCGCGACCAGTTCCTCGTAGGCCCGGGTCGCGGCGTCGATGCGTTCCTGCACCTCCGCCCGTTCCTCGCGTGCGTCCTCCAGCTCGGAGGTGATGCGCCCCAGTTCGTCGGCCTCGGCACGCGCCGAGGACCACGCCCCGACGAACACCACCACACCGAGCAGGGCGGCGACGGCGGCGACAGCACGGGGCGGGCGACGGAGCAAGATCGACCTTGGGGTGGGGGTGGGTGTGGTCCGGGAGGGAGCCGGCGCAGGGGCGGAGGGTAGCCCGACCTCCGGCTCAATCCGCCTTCGTTCCGGCAGGCTCCGCCGAGGCCACCCGGTCCATCTCCGTCTTGGGCGCGACCCGCCAGAAGTGCTCGGCGGTTGTCTCCCAATCGGAGAGCAGGCGACGGGCACGTGGCGAGCCGGTGACGGTGGCATGCTCCTCGATCAGTGCACGGACACGTTCGAGTTGCGCACCGTCAGGACGCCGCGCCTCGACCAGCTGGCGGTTGACGCGAGCGAGCACCTCCCCGCGCTCGTCGTGCACGATGCACTCGCCCCCGCTCATGCCCGCGCCGATGTTGTGGCCGGTCGGACCGAGCACGATGACCGTGCCACCGGTCATGTACTCGCAGGCATGGTCGCCGGTGCCCTCCACCACCGCGGTGGCACCGGAGTTACGGACCGCGAAACGCTCACCGGCGCGACCGGCCACGAAGAGCTGACCGGCGGTCGCGCCGTAGAGGACCGTGTTGCCCACCAGCACGGGATCACCGGCGTCGTCCTCGGGCGCGCGGATCACGATGCGGCCACCACCGAGCCCCTTGCCGACGTAGTCGTTGGCCTCACCGTCGAGGACCAGCTCCACACCCCGGCTGGTGAAGGCCCCGAAGGACTGTCCGGCGGCGCCGGTGAAGCGCAACCGGGCGAGTCCCGGCGGGTCCTCCTCGCCGAACTCGAGCCCGACGGCACCGCCGATGCGGGCACCGATGGTGCGGTCGGCGTTGGAGATCGGGTAGGTGAACTCCGTGATCCCACCGAGGAAGATCGTCTCGAGCGCGTCGGCGAAGACACGGTCGCCGAGCTCGCTGCGGGGGTCCTGGATCGCGACCCGGCCGGTGAAGTGCCGCTCGCCGACACCAGGGTCCACCAACAGAGGGGACACATCGATGCGCTCGGCCCGGCCGGTGAGCTCCGGTTCGCGCGCCAGCAGGTCGACGCGGCCGATGACCTCGTCGAGCGAGCGGTACCCGAGCTCTGCGAGCAGTCCCCGGATCTCCTCGGCGACCATCGTGAGGTAGGCCGCGACCATCTCCGGTGTCCCCGCGAACTTGTCGCGCAGGTCACGGCGCTGGGTGGCGATCCCCACGGGGCAGGTGTCCCGATGGCACGCCCGGGCCATGATGCAGCCCTCGGCGAACAGCGCCGCGGTGCCGAAGGAGTACTCGTCGGCGCCGAGCAGGGCGGCCCGCAGCACGTCGTGCCCGGTCTTGAACCCGCCGTCCACCCGGAGCTTGACCCTGCCGCGCAGGTGGTTCTCACGCAGGGAGCGCTGGACCTCGGCGAGGCCGAGCTCCCAGGGCAGTCCGGCGTGCTGGATCGACGACAGGGGCGAGGCACCCGTGCCGCCGTCGTTGCCCGAGATGTGGATCGAGTCGGCCAGAGCCTTGACCACACCCGCGGCGATGGTGCCGATCCCGGCCTCGGCCACCAGCTTGACGTCGACCTCCGCCTCCGGGTTGACCTGCTTGAGGTCGAAGATCAGCTGTGCGAGGTCCTCGATCGAGTAGATGTCGTGGTGCGGCGGTGGACTGATCAGGGTCACACCGGGGGTGGTGTGCCTGAGCCGCGCGATCTCCTCGGTGACCTTGTGACCGGGGATCTGGCCGCCCTCACCGGGCTTGGAGCCCTGGGCGATCTTGATCTGCAGGGCGTGGGCGTTGGCGAGGTACTCCGGGGTGACGCCGAAGCGTCCCGAGGCCACCTGCTTGATACGGCAGTCGAGGTCGAGGCCGCTCCAGCGGGTGCGGAAACGGGCGGGATCCTCACCGCCCTCGCCGGAGTTGGCGCGGCCACCGATCATGTTCAGCGCCGCCGCCAGGGTCTCGTGGGCCTCTGCCGACAACGCACCGTGGGACATCGCGCCGGTCGAGAAACGGGCGGTGATGGCCTCGACGGGCTCCACCTCCTCCACCGGCAGGGGCGCGCCCGTGCCCACGGGCGCGAGGAAGTCCCGCGGGTAGGCCGGCGGGCGCGAGCGCACCGTCCGGCTGAAGTGGGCGTAGAGGTCGGTGCGGCCCTGCTCGGCTGCGGTGCGCAGCAACGCCGCGGTGGTGCCGTCCACCTCGGTGCCGACGCCGACGCCGTCGAGCCGGAAGGGCGCGGTGGACGCGCTCCGGCCGAGCCCCAGGGTGTCGTGCAGGGCGTCGACCACGGGCTTGGACATGTCGTGGAACTCGCCACCCTTGCGCCACTTGATGATGCCGGGGCTGCTGAGGGAGGGGAGGGCGACCTCGCCCTCCGCCCCCGGGGCGGGGAAGGCCTCGGCATGCTGGGCCAGCACCTCCTCGCCGAGGTCGGCGAGGGTGAGACCACCGAGGGTGGAGGTGGTGCCGGTGAAGCAGGTGTCGATGACGTCCTGGCCGAGCCCCAGACACTCGAAGATCTGCGCCGAGCGGTAGCTGTCCAGGACGCTGATGCCCATCTTGGACATGATCTTCAGCACGCCGTCCTCGAGCGCGTTGCGGTAGCGCTCCTGCGCGACGGACGCGGACGGGTTGTCACCACCGATGCGTCCCTCGTCGGCGAGATCGGCGATGGTCTGCAGCACCAGCCTCGGCACGATCGCATCGGCGCCGTAGCCGAGCAGTGTCGCGGCGTCGTGGGTCTCACGGGCCTCGTCGGTCTCGGCCACCAAGGAGGTGGAGGTGCGCAGGTTCTCGTGCAGCAGGCGCTGGTGGACCGCACCGACCGCCAGCAGGATCGGCACGCGGACGCGTTCGGCGTCGACACCGACGTCGGAGACGACCACCACCCCGGCGCCGCGGCGCACGTGGTCGACGGCCTCGCGGCCCAGCCGCTCCAGCGCGGCGGCGAGCCCCCCCGGACCGTCGGTCACGGGGAAGGTGGCGTCCACGGCCTGCACGCCGAAGGGCAGGTCCGGCGACAACACGATGCGCTGGAGGCCCTCGGGGTAGAGGAAGAAGGAGCCGAGTTCGATGAGCTCGGCCGCCTGCGGCGTCTCGGTCAGGATCGAGGCGCGCGGCCCGAGCAGGGTGCGCAGGCTCATCACCTCGGACTCGCGGTAGTGGTCGATCGGGGGGTTGGTCACCTGGGCGAAGCGTTGTTTCAGGAAGTGCGAGACGGGCCGCCGCACGTGGCTGAGCGCCTCGATCGGGGTGTCGTCGCCCATCGAGGAGGTGGTCTCGCGTCCCTGCGTCGCCATCGGCCGCAGGATGGAGATGATCTCCTCCTTGGTGATCCCGAAGGCCAACTGCCGCTGGAGGAGGTCGCCGGGTACCCCCTCCACGGGCTGACCGGCGCGCACCGGGGTGAGCCGGTCCGCGAGCCACCGCCCGTAGGGCGCCCGCGCACCGAGCCGCAGCTTGATCTCGCGGTCCTCCTGCAGGCCGCCCTCCGCCGGGTCCACGCACAGCATCTGGCCCGGACCGAGCCGCTCACGCCGTACCCGCCCGTGATGGTCGGGGTCGTCGGTGGGCAGCGAGGTCGTGACCGCACCCACCTCGGAGGAGGCGACGACGGTGCCGTCCTCGCACACGTGGTAGCGCAGGGGCCTGAGCCCGTTGCGATCGAGTCCGGCGGCCACCCGGGTGCCGTCGGTGAAGATCAGGCCCGCCGGACCGTCCCACGGCTCGACGAGGCAGGACTGGTAGCGGTAGAAGTCCCGCACCGCCGGTTCGAGGTCACGGGCACCCTCCCACACCTGCGGCACCAGCATGGCCTGCGCGTGCCGCAGGTCGCGGCCACCGAGCACCAGCAGCTCGAGCGCGGCATCCAGCTTCGCGGAGTCCGACTGGTCGTGGTCGATCACCGGCGGCAGCAGCTCGGGCGGTGCCCAGTCGACACCGTCCACCGACAGCTGGCCGGAGACGAACTGCCCCTCCCTGGCGCGCATGAGGTTCAGGTTGCCGTCGATGGTGTTGATCTCACCGTTGTGGCACAGGGTGCGGAAGGGTTGGGCACGCTCCCAGGAGGGGGCGGTGTTGGTCGAGAAGCGCGAGTGGAAGATCGCCAGGGCCGAGGTGAAACGCTCGTCGCTGAGATCGGGGTAGAAGGCGCCGAGCTGGTCGGCGTCGGCCATGGCCTTGTAGGTGACCGTGAGGAAGGAGCAGCTCGCGGCGTAGAAGCGCACCCCGGCGGCTTCGCACGCCTTGCGCGCACGCCGCCGGACACGGTAGGCGGCACGCTCGGCCTCACGGTCCTCCGCACCCTCGGGGCGCAGCATGACCGCCTGGACCAGGGCCGGTTGGGCCAGCAACGCGATCTCCCCGATCCCTTCCGGCACCGTGGGGACCTCGCGGAAACCGGCCAGCTCCACCCCCTCCGCGGCGCAGGCCTCCGCGAAAGCGGCACGGGCGCTGTGGCGTGCCTGCGCCGCCTGCGCACCCTCGCCGTTCTGAAGGAACAGCATCGCCAGCCCGGTGCGTGCCGGGTCCACGGTGGCACCACTGCACTGACGGGCCCACTCCGCCGCCAGCTCGCGCGGGATCTGTGTCAGCACGCCAGCGCCGTCGCCGGAACGGGCATCGGCCGCCACCGCTCCCCGGTGCTTGACCCCGCACAACCCGCGCAGCGCCATCTCGACGATGCCGCGCCGGGGCTGACCGTCGATGTGGGCGACGAACCCGATACCGCAGGCGTCGCGCTCGGCAGCGGGATCGAAGCCCAGGGTGGATGGGCGGGGCGCTGGCTGCATGGGGGCGTGGTCGGTCACCGGGACCTCCGACGGCTCGGGGTCGCACCGAAACCTTCGGCGGACCGGGGGAAGGGCCGCTGTTGGGATGCGGCCGGTGGGGTGGGATCGCGGCCGGACGCACGAACGGCGCCCGCGGATCCGGGGATCGCGAGCGCCGTTGCTCGCCGGCACGGTACCGACCCCGTGCCGGCGATGTCCATCCGGCCCGCCACCCGACCCGTCAGGGATGGTCGATGGTCCCTGCAAGCGACCCGGCGCAGGTGGTAGCACTGCGCCTGCACGCGACATGCTGCACGTGGGTGGGAACCCGTGGGCAGGCGGCGAGCCAGTCGGGAGAGCGTGCCGGGGGCGCTGCCCGTAGGACCGAGCACTCGAGGTGACGGTGACCGAACCGAGCCAGCCCTTCCCCCGCCGACGCCGCGAGGACCTCGACCAGGCGCTGGCATCCGCAGCGCTGGACGCCGCCGACGCGATGGTGGTGATCACCGACACCGACGGGGTCATCCGGCATGTCAACCGGGCCTTCACGACCACGACCGGCTACAGCTACGACGAGGCGGTCGGGGGCACGCCACGGCTGTTGACCTCCGGTCAGCACGACCGGTCCTTCTACGCACGCCTGTGGCAGACCGTGCTCTCCGGCGAGACCTGGGAGGGCGAGGTCATCAACCGGCGCAAGAACGGGGAGCTGTACACCGATCGGATGACCATCTCCCCCGTCCATGACGGCGAGGGGCACGTGACCCATCTCATCGCGGTCAAGCGCGATGTCTCGGCACGGATCGACGATCTGCTCTCCGCCTCGCCCTACGGCGTGCTGCACCTCGGCGCCGATGTCGGCCTGGTCTACGCCAACGAGCGGGCCTGTGAGCTGCTCGGTACCGGCTTCGAGTCGCTGCTCGGGACGGGGTGGCGGGGTCTGCTCTCGGCCGAGGACCAGGCCTGGGTCACCTCGGTGGTGACCAGGTTGAGCGAGGACGGGTCACGACCAGCGGCGAAACAGCCGGTACGGGTGCTGCGCCTCGATGGGCGGCACCTGCGCGCGCACATCGGCGCGCTGCGGCCCGGCGAGGGCACGGTGCTGGGCTGCGTGGTGGCACTGGAGGACGTCACCACCGAGGTCGAGGCCACGGCAGCGCTGAAGGACCGCGAGCTGTTCGCCCGTACGGTCCTCGACACGATCGACAGCCCCACGGCGGTGGTGGACGGCTCCGGCACGATCGTCCACACCAACCCGGCGTGGCAGGACGGACCCGTCGACGACCCGGTGATCGGGGCGGCCGTTGGCACCACCCTGCGGGCCTGGGCAGCAGCAGCCGACGGTGACGGCGCGGCGGTCAGCTCCGCCGCACGCATCGTCGCCGCGATCCGCGAGACCCTGCAGAGCACCCGTGACAAGGCACGGGTCATCGAGCACCGCAGCCCCGGCAACCGCGCCCGCTGGTGGCAGGTGCGCGTCAGCAGCCTGCCCGTGCAGGCCGGCGGGGCGGTGCTCAGCGCCACCGATGTCACGGCCATGCGGCGCGAACAGGAGCGCAGCGCCGTCGACGCCGTGACCGATCCGCTGACCGGCCTGCGCAACCGTCGAGGTCTGGACGACGGGTTGGAGGAGCGTCGGTACGAGCTCCCGCTCAGCCTGTTGTTCATCGACCTCGACCGGTTCAAGCCGATCAACGACAGCTACGGTCACGCCGTCGGTGACGAGCTGCTGCGGACGATGGGTGCACGCATCGCCGGACAGATCCGCGAGCGGGATCTCGCCGCACGTTTCGGGGGTGACGAGTTCGTCGTCGCGCTGCCCGCCACCGGCGCCGAGGACGCGCGCCGGGTCGCCACGCGGCTCGGTGCG
>JAWLFQ010000098.1:0-7051 GCA_041685505.1 Nitriliruptoraceae bacterium | reverse complement strand
GCTGGTCGCCTCCTCGCAGCGAGCACAGCGCCTGCTCGGCTGGCAGCCGGGCATCACCGCGCTCGACCGCATCGTCGGCGATGCCTGGGCCGAGCGCGCGACCCGGACCTGAGGGCGGACGGCGATCGTCGACCGCATCGGGGGCGCCCACCGACCGGCGGCGATGGCGACCGCCAGGAGGACACCATGACCACCCTCGGGGACGATCCCCGTCCCGTGCCCGCCCGGGTCCGACGCGATCGGATGCTGGGTCTGCTGCGGGAGCAGGAGTTCGTCCGGGTCAGCGAGCTCGCGCAACGCTTCGACGTCTCCGAGGTCACCGTCCGGGCCGACCTCGACGCGCTACAGCACCGCGGGCAGCTCCGCCGGGTCCGCGGCGGTGCCGTCCCGCAGACCGCACCGCGCGGCGAGCAACGCTTCGAGGAGGCGGAGATCGCCGCCGCGGAGCAGAAACGCGCGATCGGTCGGGTCGCGGCGGCGATGGTGCACTCCGGTGACACCGTCGTCCTGGACGTCGGCACGACCACCACCGCCATCGCCCACGCGCTCGCCGACCGCACGGACCTCGACGACGTCACCGTGTTCACCTCCTCGCTGACCATCGCCCTGGCGCTGGAGCGCGCGGACCCGCGCCTGACCGTGATCGTGACCGGCGGCACGCTGCGCCCCAAGCAGCACTCCCTGGTCGAGCCCCTGGCCGGCCTCGTGCTGGGGTCGATCAACGCCGGTACGGCCTTCGTGGGGTGCAACGGTGTCGACCTCGACCGCGGCGTCACCAACGTCAACCTGCCGGAGACCGAGATCAAACGGCTCATCCTCCGCGCCTCGCAGCAGCGCGTGGTGTGCGCCGACAGCTCCAAGCTCGGTCAGGTGTCGCTGGCCCACGTCTGCCACCTCGACGATGTCGACCGCCTGATCACCGATGAGGATGCCGATCCCGAGCTCGTCGCCGCCATGCGCGAGACCGGGCTCGAGGTCGTCCTCGCACCCCTGGAGACCTGATGCCCGAGCTGCGAGACGCCGACTTCCGCACCATCGCCGCACACCCCGTCGACCCTGCCACCGCCCTGGTGTACGAGCACGGCTGGCAGTCCTGGAGCCCCGCCGGGGTCCACCGTGTCACCGCGACCAGCCCGCGGCCCGCACGACCGCGCTGGCAGACCATGGCCTACCGTCCCGAGACCCCCGGACCCGCCACGGGGTTCCAGGGTGAGGGCCTGTTGGCGCTGCAGACGGCCGAGGGCGCGCCGGTGCTGGTCTTCCACAGCCCCGACCCCCACACCGAGGTGGCGTCGATCCGGCTGGAGGTGGAGGGCGACGGTGCCCGCGGTGACGGTGCCCTGCACGTGCGCATCAGCGCCGACGGCGAGGTGGTCGTCACCGAGCACGCCGCGGATCTCGCCACGGCCCTGGAGACGCACGCCAGCCTGCTCGGTGAGCAGCTGGGGGTCCCGGCGGGCGGGAGCGAGCGCGAGCTCGGAACGGGCTGGTGCTCCTGGTACGGCTACTACCACGATGTCACCGATCAGGTGATGCGCGACGAGCTCGCACTGATCGAGCGTCATGGCCTCGCCGTGGACACGGTGCAGCTCGACGACGGGTACCAGACCGGCATCGGCGACTGGCTCACACGGCGCACCGACGCCTTCCCCGCGCCCCTGTCCGACCTGGCGGCGCGCATCGCCGACACCGGCCGGGAGGCCGGCATCTGGACCGCGCCCTTCCTGGTGGGTGCGGACAGTGCGCTCGCGAAGGCGCATCCCGACTGGCTGGTGGGCGGCGCACAGGCCTCGGATCACCACTGGGGGCAACGCATCGGCGTGCTGGACGTCACCCACCCCGACGCCGCCGAGCATCTCCAGGAGGTGTTCGCGACCCTGACCGGCTGGGGGTTCAGCTACCACAAGATCGACTTCCTCTACGGCGGTGCACTGCCCGGACGGCGTCACGCCGACGTCACCCCCCTGGAGGCCTACGGGCACGGACTCGACCTGATCCGCGCGGCCATCGGCGAGCAGGCCGTGCTGCTCGGCTGTGGGGCGCCGCTCCTGCCCTCGATCGGGCGGGTGGACGCCATGCGGATCTCCCCCGACATCGACGCGGCCTTCGAACCGCCGCTCGGTGACGTCAGCCAACCGTCCGGGCGGGGCGCGATGCTGATGGGGCGCGCACGTGCCTTCCAGCACGGCCGCTGGTGGGTCAACGACCCCGACTGCCTGATGCTGCGCCCCGGGGTGGAGCGGCGGGAGCTGTGGGCTGCGGAACTGGCCGCGCACGGCGCCCTGGCCGTCTCCGGTGACCCCATCGCCGCCCTCGATGAGCAGGGACTGGAGCGGACCCGCGAGCTGTTGTTGCCGCCGGCCGCACGGGCGGCGCGGTGGGCACCGGACCCCGACGAGGAGCTCGGCGGCGCGCTCGCCGGCCGGCCTCTACGGTGACGACCCTGGCCGACGGCGCACGCCGCTGGCACCAGCCGGTGGAGGACGAAGGAGCGGCGCGGATGCGCTTCGGTGTGTGCTACTACCCCGAGCAGTGGCCGGAGTCGCGCTGGGCGACCGATGCCGCATCGATGGCGGAGCTCGGACTGGACCTCGTGCGCGTCGGTGAGTTCGCCTGGAGTGCCTACGAACCCTCGCGCGGGCGCTTCGAGTTCGGCTGGCTGGACCGGGCCATCGAGACCCTGGCCGCCGCGGGCCTACAGGTCGTGCTGGGCACGCCGACGGCCACGCCACCGGTATGGCTCATGCGCGAACGCCCGGAGATCCTGGCCGTCGGTCCCGACGGGCGCCGCAAGGCCTACGGTTCGCGCCGTCACACCTCGCCCACCTCGCGTGCCTACCGTGAGGAGGCCCGCCGCATCGTCGAGGTGCTGGTGGAGCGCTACGGCCAGCATCCGGCGGTGGTGGCCTGGCAGGTGGACAACGAGCCCGGCAACCACGACTCCGCCCGGTGCTGGAGCCAGGAGAGCCAGGCCGCCTTCCAGGCGTGGCTGCGTCGCCGGTTCGAGGGGGACATCGACGC
This sequence comes from Nitriliruptoraceae bacterium, assembly GCA_041685505.1. GTDB lineage: Bacteria > Actinomycetota > Nitriliruptoria > Nitriliruptorales > Nitriliruptoraceae > T1Sed10-7. The sequence continues at coordinate 4,030 of JAWLFQ010000098.1, read as the reverse complement.
GTTGAACGCCGCCTGGGGCACCGTGTTCTGGTCGATGACCTACCCGGACTTCGACGCCGTCGAACTCCCGGTGCCCACCGTCACCGACCACAACCCGTCCCTGCTGGTGGCCCACCTGGAGTTCGCCGCCGCGCAGGCGGCCGAGGGCCTGGCCGAGCAGCGCGCGGTGATCGCGACGGGGAGCCCCGGCCGGGAGATCTACACCAACCTCTACCTCGGCGATGTCGACATCGACCCCCGCCAGGTCGCGCGACCGACCGGGCTCGGCTCGGTGGACATCTACCCCCACGGTCTGCGCGACGCCGACGACGTCGCGTTCGTGCTCGATCTGGCGCGCGGTTCGGCGCTGCCCGGCGGTGCGGGCCCGCAGCACCGGGGTGGCCGGGCGTGGATCGTCGAGCAGCAGCCCGGCCCCGTGAACTGGACGGGGGACAACCCCGCGGTCCCCACCGGCCAGGTGCGGCTGTGGTGCTGGCAGGCCGCGCTGCACGGCGTGGAGACCCTGCTGTGGTTCCGGTGGCGCGGGGCGCGCGCCGGCCAGGAGCAGCACCACGCGGCCCTGCTGCGCCACGACGGCACCCGGGGTCCGGCGTGGTCGGAGGCGGAGCGCTTCCTTGGGGAGTACCGCCGTGTCGCCGGGCTGTCGCCACAGGTGTTGGAGCGACCGGCCGCCCGGGTCGCGCTGCTCCACGATCACCTCGACGCCTGGATGCTCGAGGTCATCCCCCAGGTGCGCGATGCCAGTCACCGTCAGCTCGTGACCGCGGCCCATGCCGCCGCACGCAGGCTCGGGCTGGACGTGGACATCGTGCCGGTCGACGCCGACCTGACGGGCTACGACATGGTGCTCGCCCCGGGGTTCCACGTCGCGACGCCGGCACGCATCGCGCACGTGGAGGCCGCGCTGGATGCGGGGGTGCTGGTGGTGCTCGGCCCTCGCAGCCTGACCCGTGATCCTCACGCGGTGTGGGTCGAGGAAGCGGTGCCCGCGGGTCTCGCGGCACGGCTCGGCGCACGGGTCGAGCACGCCGGCAACCCGGCCGGCTGGCCGCGCGAGACCTCCGAGCCGAGCCGGCTGGTCCTCGACGATCCGCGGGAGCCGCTCCCGGTCGGCGGATGGATCGAGACCTTCACCGCCCTCGACCCCGGTACCCAGGTGCTGGGCCGCGCGCAGGCGGGCCCGCTGCACGGCGCGCCCGTGGTGGTGCGGCGCGGCGACCTCGTGCACCTCGGCGCGGCGTCGACGCAGGCGTGGACCGCGGTACTCGGCAGCCTGCTCGGCCGGCGCCCCAAACCGGGGCATCTGGAGGTCTTCGAACGCGCTCGCCGGCACGTCACCCTCGATCACCGCGACCGTACGATCGGCGGTCTCGGGCCGGTCTCCGACCGCGACTGACGTCCGGTGCGAGAACCCGAGACGTCCTCGGCGGCTCGGACGTGCGCGGTCAGAACCTACGGAACGCTTCGTTCGTGCGCCTATCGGACCTGTAGAGCGAAGCACTAGCGGGGTAGTTGCAAAGTTTCCGTAAGTTCACTAGATTTCGATGGATGGAGACACTGGAGCGGTGGGAGCTGCGGCACGGCGATGGTCGGCGCCTGTACGTCTACGGCGCCTACTCCGGTGAGCCGCTCCCGGCCGACACACCGGGCGGTGAGTGGCCTGCCCTCCACCTGCGTCACGACGCCCTGACCGACAGCTGGGTGGCGATCTCCCCGGCGCGCAACACCCGGCCGCAGACCGCGCCCACGCTCGACCGGCCCGCACCCACGTGCCCGCTGTGCGTCGGGGGACCGGAGCTGCCCTTCCCCTACCAAGCGGCGGTGTTCGAGAACCGCTTCCCGACCCTGCTCGCCGATCCGCCCGGCCCGCCGCAGCTCGACGGGCGCACCGCCCCCTCGCGGGGCCGCTGCGAGGTGGTGCTCTACACCCCGACTCACGAGGGGTCGCTGGCGACCCTGACCGCCGCGGAGCTCGCACGGGTCATCGCGATCTGGACCGACCGCTCCGCACAGCTGTGGGCCGACCCCACGCTGCGTGCCGTGCTGGTGTTCGAGAACCGTGGGGAGGACGTCGGCGCGACCCTGTCGCACCCGCACGGGCAGATCTACGCGCTCGACCACCTGCCGGTGCACCTGCAGCGACGGGTCGATGCGCTGGCGGCGCACCGGGCGGTCGCCGGCTCCTGCCTGAGCTGCGAGGTGGTCGCGCGCGACCTCGCAGCCACGGAACGCACGGTGCGGGAGAACGCGAGCTTCACCATCGGTGTGCCCTTCGCGCCCGACTGGCCCTTCGAGCTGCACGTACGTGCCCGGCGCCACGGCGCCCGGCGGCTGCCCGACCTCACCCTCGACGAGCGTCGCGACCTGGCGGCCGCGCTCCGCGAGGTCGTGCACATCTACGACCGGCTGTTCGACACGCCGACGGCCTACCTGATGGCGTGCCAGCAGGCCCCGGTCGACAGCGACGGCGAGGTGGCGCAGGACTGGCACCTCAGCTTCGAGTTCCTGCCGCCCAACCGCGGGCCCGACAAGCTCAAGATGCGGGCGACCGTGGAGACGGCGGCGGGGCTGTTCATCAACGACACCATGCCGGAGGCCTCTGCGGCGGCGCTCGCAGCGGTCTCCACACCCCTCGACGGTGCGGCGACGGCGTCCTTCCCCGACCTCGCGGTCGTGGAAGCCGCTCACGTGGCCGACACGGTCGGGACCTGACCATCATGCACGCCGCGACCCCGCGACGTGCAGGCGACGACGCACCACACCCGTGGTGCGGGAGAGAGGGAACGATGCGAACCAAGCGGTGGATCGCGCTGCTGATGGCACTGGGGCTGACCCTGGCTGCCTGCGGCGCGGACGACACGACCGACGAGGAAGACCCCGGGACCGACGACGAGGTCGAGGAGCCCGAGGACGAGCCCGAGGAGGACGGCGACGACGACGAGGCTGCCGGTGACACCGGTGACGACGGCGAAGCCGTGTCGCTGCGGTGGCGCACCCGGCCGGACAACCAGCAGGAGATCGACGTCTACCAGGGCGTGAGCGAGTCGATCGACGCGGAGTGGGACGCCGCCACGCTGGAGTACGAGGCCGGCGGCACCGAGACGGCCGCCTATCAGGACGTGCTGCGCACCGAGATCGCCGGAGGCACGGCGCCCGACGTGTTCTGGATCCCCGGCACCGACATCGCCGACTTCGCCAACCGGGGGCTGATCCTGGACCTGCGCGAGGCGTCGGAGACGAGCGAGCGCTACGCCGGCGACGACGCCTACGCGCCGGGCCCGATGGAGCTGCTCACCTACGACCCCCAGACCCAGACCTCCGGCACCTCGCTGTGGGGGCTGCCCCGTGACGTCTCCACCTTCGCCTTCTACCTCAACCTCGACCTGCTGGCCGAGGCCGGGGCACCCGATCCCCGCGAGCTGAACGACGACGGCGAGTGGAACTGGGACACCTTCCGCGAGGTCGCCGAGGCGGTCGACGCGCTGGGTGACGACATCCAGGGCTTCGGGATGAACAACTGGTGGGCGAACCCGGGTGTGTGGATGAACTCCGCCGGCGGCGGGTTCTTCAACGAGGCCCGTACCGAGTCGCGCGTCGGCAGCGACGAGTCCGTCCTCGGGCTCGAGTACCTGTCCGGGCTGTACCAGGACGGCCTCGGCGTGCCCTACGGCGAGGACTCCCAGCCACCCTTCCAGGCAGGTCAGGTCGGGATGCAGCTGACCGGCCGCTGGTCCACCCCCGCCTACCGGGAGAACGACTTCGACTGGGACGTCGTCAACGTCCCGGAGGGTCCGGCGGGTGCGGTCAACTGGACCTTCTGGGGCGCCTACGTGGTCAACGCCAACACCGACCACCCGGACGAGGCCTTCGAGCTGGTGACCCGTCTGACCGACGGTGAGGTCCAGGCGGAGATCGCCGAGCTCGGTGCGAACATCCCCTCACGCGTCGACGACCCCGAGGCCATCGACGAGTTCCTGACCTTCACCCCGCCGGAGAACAACCAGGCCTTCATCGACGGCCTGGAGAACTC
>JAWLFQ010000028.1:4839-27986 GCA_041685505.1 Nitriliruptoraceae bacterium | reverse complement strand
GGCGGGGTGCGACCACCGCGTCGGCGGGTGCGTACCGGGCGGCGCTCACTGCTCCCCGGCGATCGACGCCCGGAGGCGCTCGAAGGCTTCCAGGCGGCGTGGATGGATCGTGGCCTCGGACAGCCGGCACCCCGGCTCACCCGCGTGGGCGCAGTCGTCCAGCCGACAGCCGAGCGCAGCCAACTCCGGGAAGTGACGGGCCAGCTCCGCGGGCGCGAGCGCGCCCAGCCCGAAGGACCGCACCCCGGGGGTGTCCACCAGCCAGGCCTCCAGCGACGGTGCTGCCAGCGCCCACGCGGCGACCGTGGTGTGACGTCCCCCGTACCGGCCCAGCGCACCGATCTCCTGCTGCGCACCGGGCACCAACCGGTTCAGCAGCGAGGACTTGCCCACCCCGGAGTGCCCGGTGAAGGCCGTCCAGGTGCCTGCCACCAGCGCGGCGAGATCCTCCAGCCCCGCACCGGTCTGTGCCGAGACCACACGGACGGGGATCTGGATGCGCTCGTAGCGTCCGGCGACCTCCTCCACCTCGGCGAGCGCCCCCGGCCCTGTCGCCAGGTCGATCTTGTTGATGCACACCACCGGTTCCACACCGCCGAGCGAGGCGGCCACCAGCACCCGGTCGACGAACCTCGCGCCGGCATCGAGGTGGTCGGCGGCGATGACCACCACGATCTGATCGGCGTTGGCCACCACGACCCGCTCGGTGGCGTCGGTGTCGTCGGCGGTACGGGCCAGGGCGGTGTCGCGCGGCAGGACCTCGACGATGCGTGCTTCGTCGCCCTCGTGTTTGGGCGGGCGGACACGCACACGATCACCCACGGCGGCCTTCTCGCCGCGCATCGTGCCGGCGTAGCGGGCCTCGAGCACCCTGCCCTGATCGACGATGGTGACCCGACCCCGGTCCACACCGATGACCCGGGCCGCGTCCAGGCTGTCGATCCGGTCCCGCGCTGCCACGGAGAGCGCACGACCGCGCCGTGCGAGGAGGTGGTGGTCCTCCTCCCACTCGTCCTCGAGGGCTTCGATGTCGATGCGGGGCATGCCGCCCATCCTGCCAGAGCGCGAGGGTGGTGCGCAGGTGCACGGGTGCGCGCGTGGAACCCGCAACACCCCGGTAGCGTTGCCGCCCATCCGCACGCGGTGACCCGAGGAGATCCCGGTGCCCGAACCAGGCCGTCCCGCTGCCACCCGCCAGGCCGGCGACGAGATGTTCGACCACGCACGTGCCGCCGTGGAGGGGGCCCTCGACGCGGGTGCGACCTACGCCGACGCCCGGGTGGTGATCCGCCGGCACGAAGCGCTGCACGCCCACAACGGCGAGCTCGAGGCCGTGCGCAACGACGTCGACGCCGGCGTGGGCGTGCGCGCCCTGGTCGGCTCCTCCTGGGGCTTCGCCGCCAGCTCGGAGCTCACCGGGGTCGCCGCGACGCGTGCCGGCGCAGAGGCCACGGCCACGGCAAAGGCCTCTGCGCGCGTGCCGGGCAGCGGCCTGCACCTCGCCGACGTCCCCGCCGTCGAGGACACCTACACCACCCCCTTCCGCGAGGATCCCTTCACCGTCTCCCTCGAGGACAAGGTCGAGGTGGTGGTCAGCGCCAGCCGCACGATGCACGAGGTCGAGGGCGTCATGGTCGCCACGGCGCAGCTGATGTTCTGGGACACCGACAAGTGGTTCGTGTCCTCCCAGGGGCACCGCATCCACCAGCGCATCCTGGAGACCGGCTGCGGCATGGACGCCACCGCCGTCGGCGAGCAGGAGACCCAGCGCCGCAGCTACCCCCAGTCCTTCGGCCACGTGGAGACCGGCGGCTACGAGGTCGTCCGCCGTTTCGATCTCCCCGGCCACGCGCAGGAGACCGCCGAGGAGGCCGTCCAGCTGCTGACCGCCGCCGACTGTCCGAGCGGCGAGCTCGACGTGATCCTCGAGTCCTCGCAGCTCGCGCTGCAGATCCACGAGTCCGTCGGTCACGCCATCGAGTTGGACCGCATCCTCGGGTGGGAGGCGGCCTTCGCGGGGACATCGTTCCTGGAACTCGCGCAGCTCGGCCGGCTGCGCTACGGCTCGGAGCTGATGAACATCACCGCCGATGCCACCATCCCCGGCGCGCTCGCGACCTTCGGCTACGACGACGAGGGCACCCCCGCGCAACGCGTCGACATCGTCCGGGAGGGCACCTGGGTCGGCGTGCTGTCGGGGCGCGACTCCGCTCACCTCGCCGGTCTGGCACCGGGCGGGATGGTGCGGGCCGACGGCTTCAACCGCATGCCGATGGTGCGCATGACCAACGTCGGGCTCACACCGGGCGACAGTTCGATGGAGGAGATCGTCGCCGAGACCAAGCACGGGGTGGTCATGGCCACCAACCGCTCCTGGTCGATCGACGACAAGCGGCTCAACTTCCAGTTCGGCTGCGAGATCGGCTGGGAGGTCAAGGACGGCAAGCGGGTGCGGATGGTCAAGAACCCCACCTACACCGGGATCACCCCGCGGTTCTGGGGATCGATGGACATGCTCGCCGGCGGCGAGGAGTGGTTCCCCTGGGGCGTGCCCAACTGCGGCAAGGGCCAGCCGATGCAGGTCGGTCACACCGGCCACCCCGCCGCACCCGCCCGTTTCAGCTCCGTCCGCGTCGGCGTGAAGGCCTGAGCATGTCCACCTCGATGAGCACCGTCGCACGCGGACTCGACGACCTCCAGGCACTGGCCGACCGCGTCATCGAGCTGGTCCGGGAGCACCCGGGCCCGTCCGCGGACGGCAGCCCGGGCACTCCCGCCGAGGTGGAGGCCAACGTGCGGGTCAGCCGCACCCGCCACGGCCTGACCCGCTTCGCCAACTCCGTCATCCACCAGCACGTCGGCGAGGACACCGTCACCGTGGCGCTGACCGTGGCCGTGGGTGGACGCACCGCCTCGGCGTCCACCACCCGGATCGCCGCCACCGAACTCGCCGAGCTGGTCGACACCACCATCACCTCGGCGGCGCTGCAGCCGATCGATCCCCACTGGCCGGGCGCCACCCCCGCGGCAGAGCCGGCCTTCGCCAGCAACCACGACGACGCCACCGCTGCGGCCACCGCGGACCAGCGCGCGGGCGGCGTCGAGGCCTTCGTCGCCGCGGACCCGCAGCTGCGCGCCGCCGGCTACCTGGACACCGAGACCTCCTGGGTCGCCATGGCCTCCACCGCGGGCCAGCGCGTGGCCGGCTCCACCACGCGCGCCACGGTGGACGGCATCCACCAGACCGACACCTCCGCGGGGAGTGGGCACCAGACCTCGGTGCGCCTGGCCGATCTGGACGCGGCCGCGGCCGGGGCGGTCGCTGCGGACCGGGCGCGACGCTCGGCGCGCTTCCGCGACATCGCGCCCGGCGCCTACCCCGTCGTGCTCGGACCCGAGGCGGTCGCCACGATCCTGACCTTCCTGACCATCTACGGCTTCAACGCGAAGTCCTACCTCGAGGGTGGTTCCTTCGCCGAGCTCGGTGCGCAGCAGTTCGACCCGGCCATCAGCGTCTGGCAGGACCCGACCGACCCGCGCGCCATCGGGCTGCCCTTCGACGGGGAAGGCACCCCGCGGACACGCTTCCCCCTGATCGAGGACGGGGTGACCCGGACCCTCGCGCACGACCGGCGCACGGCCACACGCGCGGGGGTGACCTCCAACGGCAGTGCGGTCCCGGGGGCGGAGGCCTTCGGTGCCGTACCGACCAACGTGGTGATGTCCGCGGGTGACACGCCGGCGGAGGAGCTGGTGGCCGGGATCGAGCGCGGGCTGATGATCACCCAGTTCAACTACGTCCGGGTGCTCGAGCCCAAGACGGTCACCGCCACGGGGCTGACCCGCAACGGCACCTTCCTGATCGAGGACGGCGAGGTGACGGGCGCCGTCGGCAACCTGCGGTTCACGCAGGGCTTCGTGGCCGCGCTCGCCGCCGGGCAGGTCCGCGGTGTCGGCGCCGATCAGCGCTACGCCGACGCCGAGTTCGGCGCCGGTATGGTCATCGCCCCCAGCCTGGCGCTGGCGAGCTGGAACTTCACCGGCGGCGCGAAGGGCTGAGCCGATGAGCGACGGGGGCGATGCCGTGGACGGGCTGGACACCATCCTGCGCCAGCAGCTCGACGCCCTGCCCACGGCCGTGGAGGTGCGCGACCACGCGGGCGCACTCGTCCACGCCAACCCGGCCGCGGTGTCCCTGCGTCAGGACCTCCCGGCGCTCGGCGCGGGCAGCGGCGAGGACCTCGGGGACACCCCGACCGACGGTCCCCGGACCCCTGGGGGCGGCGCGGCGCTGATCGACGTCGACGGCACACCGCTGACCGCCGGGCAGCTGCCCACCGCCGCCTGTCTCGCCGACGGCGGCCACCACGAGCTGACGGTGGGGGTGGGACCCGCGCGCGAGGCGGACGACGACGCAGGTGACGACGCGGACCACCCGGCAGCCGACGACCCCGACCACGACCCCGGCACCGCACCGGCAGCGACACCACGCCGGTGGTTGCGTGTGCACGCCGCCCCCGCACCGCTCCCGGGTGGGCACCGGGGGGTACTGGTCACCTACCTCGACGTCACCACCGAGCACCACCTCGCCGAACAGCTCCGGCTCGCGGCGCTGCACGACCCGCTCACCGGCCTGCCGAACCGCCGGCTGCTGGCCGTGCGCTTCTCGCAGGCGCAGGCCTCCGCTGCCCGGTCCGGGGACCACGTGGGCCTGGTCTACCTCGACCTCGACCGCTTCCGCACGATCAACGACGTGCACGGCCACGGCGCGGGTGACCGGTTCCTGCACGAGTTCGGCACACGCCTGGACGCGGTCACCCGGGACGCCGACACCGCGGCCCGCGTCGGCGGCGACGAGTTCGTGGTCCTGTGCACCCAGCTCGACAGCGCGCTGAGCCTGCAGACCGCTGCCAGCCGCATCGCCAACGCGGTGGACGGCACGGTGGTGCTGAACGGACGGCGGGCCACCCTCGGCGCGAGCGTCGGGTGGGTGCTGGTCGGCCGGGACATGGACCTCGACACCGCCCTGAACCAGGCGGATACCGCCATGTACCGGGACCGGGCACGCCGCAGCACGATCTGACCCCACCGCCGCGCAGCGGTCCCACATCGCACGCCTGCGGTGCCTAAGCTGCGGTCCGGCATCGGTCGCCCCCTGCGGGAGAGGGGAACCGGCGGCCGATACCGGGACGGGACGCGCCGATCACCTCGGCGTGCACCCGACCTGTGAGTCCAGCTGCAACCACGACCGGGAGCACGGCACAGCTATGTCATCCGAGGCGATCGCGGACCTGCTCAGCGAAGGCCGCACCTTCCCCCCTCCGCCGGCCTTCAAGGCCGATGCCCTCGTGCGGGACGCGGAGATCTACGACGAGGCCAACACCGATCGGCTCGGGTTCTGGGCCCGCCAGGCCGCCGAGCTCGACTGGTTCACCGAGTGGGACGAGATCCTCGAGTGGGAGGCCCCCTACGCCAAGTGGTTCGTCGGCGGCACCCTCAACGTCAGCCACAACTGCCTCGACCGCCACGTCGAGGCCGGCCACGGGGAACAGGTCGCCTACCACTGGGAGGGCGAGCCGGGCGACACGCGCACCATCACCTACGCGCAGCTGCTCGCCGAGGTGCAGCGGGCCGCCAACGCGCTCAAGGAGCTGGGGGTGGGCAAGGGCGACCGGGTCGCGGTCTACCTGCCGATGATCCCCGAGCTGGCGGTCACGATGCTGGCCTGCGCCCGCATCGGTGCCGTGCACTCGGTGGTGTTCGGTGGCTTCTCCGCCAACGCGCTGCGCGACCGCATCAACGACTCCGACTGCAAGGTGCTGGTCACCGCCGACGGGGGCTACCGCCGTGGGTCGGTGGCGCCGCTCAAGCCCGCCGCCGACGAGGCCGTGGCGCAGACCCCCACGGTGGAGCACGTGCTGGTGGTGCGCCGCGGCGGCAACGAGGTCGAGATGGCCGACGGTCGCGACCTGTGGTGGCACGAGGTGGTCGACGCCGCCGCCCCCGAGTGTCCCGCCGAGCCGATGGACAGCGAGGACCTGCTGTACCTGCTGTACACCTCCGGGACCACCGGCAAGCCCAAGGGGATCATGCACTCCACTGGCGGCTACCTCACGCAGGTGGCGTTCACCCACCGTTACGTCTTCGACCTCAAGCCCGACGACGACGTCTACTGGTGCGCCGCGGACATCGGGTGGGTCACCGGCCACAGCTACATCGTCTACGGGCCGCTCGCCAACCGTGCCACCTCGGTGATGTACGAGGGCGTGCCCAACCACCCCGACGAGGGGCGGTTCTGGGACATCGTGGACCGCTACGGCGTCACCCAGCTCTACACCGCACCCACCGCGATCCGCGCCTTCATGAAGTGGGGTGACGAGCATCCGGGCGCCCGCGACCTCTCCAGCCTGCGACTGCTCGGCACCGTCGGAGAGCCGATCAACCCGGAAGCCTGGGTCTGGTACCACGAGGTCATCGGCGGTGGGCGCTGCCCGATCGTCGACACCTGGTGGCAGACCGAGACCGGCGCGATCATGATCACCCCGCTGCCGGGGGCCACCACCACCAAGCCGGGCTCGGCGACCTTCCCCCTGCCCGGGATCTCCGCCACCATCGTGGACGACGTGGGCGAGGAGGTCGGGGTGCCCGGCGGGGGCTACCTCGTGCTCGACCAGCCATGGCCCTCGATGCTGCGCGGCATCTGGGGCGACCCGGCCCGCTACGAGCAGACCTACTGGTCACGGTTCCCGGGGCGCTACTTCGCCGGTGACGGGGCCAAGCGGGACGAGGACGGCTACTTCTGGCTGCTCGGCCGGGTCGACGACGTGATGAACGTCTCGGGCCACCGCCTCTCCACCACAGAGATCGAGTCGGCCCTGGTCTCTCACCCCTCCGTGGCCGAAGCCGCGGTGGTGGGCCGCGCCGATCCGCAGACCGGCCAGGCCATCGCCGCCTTCGTCACCCCGCGCAGCGGCTTCGAGGGCAACGAGGACCTGGCGGTGGAGCTGCGCGAGCATGTCGCGCAGATGATCTCGCCCATCGCCAAGCCGGCGTCGCTGCTGTTCACCCACGACCTGCCGAAGACCCGGTCGGGCAAGATCATGCGGCGTCTGCTCAAGGACATCGCGGAGGACAAGCAGCTCGGTGACACCACCACGCTGGCGGACGCCGGGGTGGTCGACTCGATCAAGGACCGCTACCTCTCCGGGGGCAGCGGCGGGGACGGCTGAGCGGCTCGGGGTGGCCACCGGCACCGGGCCGGTCCCGGTGCCGGTCGCGCACGCCCTCGGGGCTACCGTCGCGGTGACGCCGATCGCGCGTCCGGCCGCTGCGCTGCGCGGTGGCGCTGGACGGTGGAGCAGACGATGTCCCGGGTCCCGACCGCACCGCCGCCCCGGCGTGCCCGCCGCGCGGTGACGCTGGCGTTCCTGGCCAACGGCCTGGCCGTCGCCTCCTTCCTGGTCCGGGTACCCGACGTGCGGGACATGCTCGGGATCGGGGAAGCCACCCTCGGGTTGGTGCTCTCCGGTCTCGCCGTCGGCGTCGTGCTCGGCCTGATCGTGTCCGGGATGGTGGCGGGCAGGCTCGGCAGCCGCCGGCTCATCTTCGTCGGCGGCAGCGTCTCGATCGTGCTACTGCCCCTGGCCGGGTTCGCCCCCGACCCCGCCGTCCTGGTCGTCCTGCTGGTCGCCATCGGGATGGGCGGCTCCACCATGGACGTCGGCATGAACGCCCAGGGGGTCGGTGTGGAGCGGGCCTACGGCCGCTCGATCATGCTGGGCTTCCACGGCGCCTGGAGCATCGGGGCGTTGATCGCCGCCAGCATCGGCTCTGCCGCGATGGGCGCCGGGATCAGCGTCGGCGCCCACCTCACGGGCATCGCCGTGGTCCTCGCGCTGCTCCTGGCGGCCGCAGCACCCCAGCTGCGGATCGAGGATCGCGTGGCGCCCAGTGACCCCACGTCCACGGTCCCCGGCCCACCCCGCTTCGCCCTGCCGCGCGGCCCGCTGCTGCCGCTGGCGCTGGTGGCCTTCGCCGCCGCACTGGGCGAGTCGACGGTCTCGGACTGGAGCGGCATCCACCTCGCCGACCAGCTCGAGGTGGCCCCGGGCCGGGTCGGCTGGGGGTTCGTGGCGTCCACGGGCGCGATGACCGTGATCCGCCTGATCGGGGATCGGTTGGTCCGCCGCATCGGTGCCGTACGGGTGGTGGTGGCTGGCGGTGCCCTGGCCACGGCCGGCTACCTCACCGTGGCCATCAGCGACCTCCTGCCGGCCACCCTGGTGGGCTTCGCGGCCGTCGGCGGGGGGCTCGGGGTCACCGTGCCCCTGGTGTTCGCCGCGGCCGGGAGCCGGTCGGAGTCGCCCGGCGCCGGGGTCGCCGCGGTGGCCAGCGTCGGCTACCTCGCCTTCGTCCTCGGACCGCCCACCGTCGGCGTGATCGCGGAACTGGTCGGTCTGCGGGTCGCCTTCGCCGTGGTCGCGGTCCTGATCGGTGCCATGACGCTGCGCCCCCACCCGCAGCTGGTGCCGGCGAACCTGGAGGGATCCGCCAACCCGCAGTGACAGCGCTCACCCCGCCTGGTCGGCCGACACCACCGCCACCTCGACGTGGACCAGGCCCGCCGGTGCGGCCAGCACCTCGACGATCCGGTCGGCGACCTGCTCCGGCGCCAGCCCGATGCGTGCGCCTCTGGCGCCGAGGGTCGCTGCCGCCTCGGTGTCCTGCCCCTCGAAGATGGAGGTGGCCACGAAGCCGGGCGCGATCACCGCCACCCGCACCCCATCGGCGGCCACCTCGCTGCGCAACGCGCCCGACAGCGCGTGCACCGCGGCCTTCGACGCGGCGTACACCCCCATCGTCGGCGATCCCACCCGCCGGCCCGACATCGAGGAGACGTTCACGACATCGGCCACCGCGCTGCCACGGTCCGCACCTGCGCCACCGTGGGAGGCTGCGGCCCCAGCGGCGGCGGTCAGGTGCGGCAACGCCGCCTGGGTCACGTGCAGGAGGCCACGCACGTTGACATCGAGCATCAGCTGCCAGTCGGCGGGTGCGGTGGTGGCCACCGGACCCGGCCGGGCGACCCCGGCGGCGTTGATGACACCGTCGAGACCGCCGAGCTGCCCGGCAGCGGTGTCCACGGCCGCACGAACGGCCTCGGCATCCACCACATCGGCGGCCGCGACCACGGCGACCGGCCCGTCCTCCCCCGTGGCGAGGGGGTCAGCACCCTGGCCGAGCTCCGCCCGGAGCGCATCCAGCCGATCGCGGGAACGGGCGAGCAGCGCGACGCGTCCGCCGGCCGCCACGATCGCCCGTGCCGTCGCCGCGCCGATCCCGGACGAGGCACCGGTGACCAGGATCCGGCGCCCCCTGCACCGCACGTCGCCCGGCGGACGATCGAGAGGGGTGGTGCGCTCGGTCATGACGGTGCTCCTGTCCGGCAGCTGTGTCGCGCAGGTGCGCTCCACCCCCCACGCTAGGAGCGATCGCCGCGCCCGCCCCCGGTCCACCTCCCCCACGGCCGTGGCCGGGAGCCCTGGATGAAGCGGTCGCGCGGTGGCGCTAGCCTCCGGCCCGTCCGCGTGACCGCGGTCTGACCCGGGTCCGACCACCACCCACGCACACCGAGCACCGGGAGGCCGATGGAGACCCCGTCGCTGCTACCGCTCGCCGCGGTCCTCGTCCCCGTGGTCACTGCGGCGGTCATCGGGCTCACCCGCCGCACGCCGGTGCTGCGCGATGCCAGCCTCGTGCTCGGCGCGGTCGTCACCTTCGCTGTCGTGGCCGCCATCACGCCGGCCGCGATGCGGGGCGAGGTCCTGACCAGTTCGCTGGGCGAACTGCTCCCCGGCGTCGAGGTCACCCTCGCCGCAGACGGCATGGGGATGCTGTTCGCGGTGCTGGCCAGCTTCCTGTGGGTGCTCGCCGGCAGCTACGCCATCGGCTACATGCGCGGCGACCACGCCGCGAACCAGACCCGGTTCTACGCCTTCTACAGCCTGTGTCTGTCCACGGCCTTCGCGGTGGCCTTCGCCGGCGACCTGCTGACCTTCTTCATCGCCTACGAGTTGCTGACGGTCACCACCTACCCGCTGGTGACCCACAAGGGTGACGCCAAGGCGATCCACGCCGGCCGGACCTACCTCGGCTACCTGCTCACCGGCGGCGCCTTCGTCCTGCTGGCGATGATCATCATCTACGCCCAGACCGGCGAGCTGACCTTCGCGGCCGGCGGGTTCGTCGGTGACCAGCTCGGCCCGACGCTGACGGTGGTGGTGTTCGCCCTGCTGGCCGTCGGGTTCGGCACCAAGGCAGGCCTCATCCCGCTGCACCCCTGGCTGCCGGGAGCCATGGTGGCACCGACGCCGGTGTCCGCCCTGCTGCACGCCGTCGCCGTGGTCAAGGGCGGGGTGTTCGCCGTGGGCCGCGCCGTGGGCTTCGTGCTCGGCCCCGGTGCCATCGCCGCCGTCGACGTCCAGGGCCTGCTCTCGGCGGTCGCGGGCGCGACGATCGTGATCGCCTCGATCATCGCGCTGCGCCAGGACCATCTCAAGCGCCGGCTGGCCTACTCGACGATCGCGCACCTGGCCTACATCGTGCTGGGGTTCTCGCTGCTGTCGGAGAGCGGCTACGAGGGCTCGTTGCTCCACATCCTCAACCACGGCGTCGCCAAGATCACCCTGTTCTTCGCCGCCGGGGCCATCCACATCGCCGCGCACAAGGACCACGTCAGCGAACTGGACGGCATCGGGCGTCGCATGCCCTTCACCATGATCGCCTTCGCCCTGGCGTCCTTCTCCCTGGCGGGCCTACCGCCAGCCGGCGGTTTCCTCTCCAAGTTCACCCTGGTCACGGGAGCCCTCGAGGCCGGGCAGTGGGTGCTCGCCGGGATCATGGTCGGTTCGGGGCTGTTCACCGCCGGCTACCTGTTCCCGGTGGTCTACCGGGCGTTCTTCCGTGAGGAGCGGCCCGCCACCGCGCCTGTCGACGCGTCCAGCGCGGCGCCGGCGCCGACGCCCGCTCCCGTGGGAGCCGGCGCGGTGGCCGTCGAGACCACCGCGGAGGCCGCCGAGGACCATGACGACCACGAGCACCACGGCGCACACGCCGACCACGGCGAGGCATCGGCGCTGATGGTGGTGCCCATCGTCATCACCGGGACCCTGGCCGTGGCGCTCGGTCTCGGCGACTGGACCGGCCTCTACGAACTGGCCGCGGACGTGGCAGCCGCGGTGATGGGAGGTGGGGTATGAACCGGCGGGCGATCGTGCCGATCGCGGTGCTGTTCGGCGCCGGCGTGCTGGTCGACGTGTTCGTCGGCTACTCGCCCTTCCCCGGCTACGGCGCGGCGATCGGCCTGTTCGGCTGCATCGCGATCGTGGTGGTGTCGAAGTGGCTCGGTGCGGTGCTCCTCGACCGCCCCGAGGACTACTACCCCGACGAGGTCCCACCCGACCTGCAGCCCGACCTGCTGCCGCCTGAGCACCCCGACGCGCAGCCCCACGCCCGCAGGGGTCGCCGATGAGCGCGTTGTGGCTCCACCCGATCCTGCCCTTCGCCGTCGCGGCGATCCTGGTCCGTCTGCTGCCCCGCAGGGCCGGCCACGTGATCATGGTGCTCGCACCGGTCACGGCCATGGTCCAGCTGTGGCAGCTCGACGCCGGGACCAGCGTCCAACTCACCTACCTCGACTTCGAGCTCGAGGTCCTGCGGGTCGACGCGCTGTCCACACCCTTCGGCGTCGTCTTCGCCATCGCCGCGCTGATCGCCGGGATCTACGGGATCGCGACGCAGCTCGGACCCGAGCGCTCGGCTGCGCTGCTCTACGCCGGGGCGGCCTTCGGGGTGGTGTTCGCCGGCGACCTGCTCACCTTCTTCCTGTTCTGGGAGACCAAGGCGATCGCCAGCACCTTCGTGATCCTGGCACGTCGCACCGAGCGTTCCGGCCGGGCGGGCATGCGCTACCTGTTCGTCCACATCCTCGGTGGCAAACTGCTGCTCGCCGGCATCATCGTGCACGTGTGGCAGACGGGCACGCTGACCTTCACCACCTTCGAACCCGGCCTCGCGGCCTACCTCATCATGGTGGCCTGCATGCTCTCGGCCGCGGTCCCTCCACTGCACGCCTGGCTCGCGGACGCCTACCCCGAGGCGACGATCGCCGGCACGGTGTTCCTCTCCGCCTACACCACCAAGGCCGCCGTCTACGCCCTTGCCCGTGGTTTCCCGGGCTTCGAGGTGCTGATCTACTTCGGCATCGTCATGGCCCTCTACGGCGTGGTCTACGCCGTGCTCGAGAACGACATCCGGCGCCTGCTCGGCTACCACATCATCAGCCAGGTGGGCTACATGGTCGCCGCTGTCGGCATCGGGACCGAGCTGGCGATCAACGGCGCGACCGCCCACGCCTTCGCCCACATCCTCTACAAGGGGCTGCTGCTCATGGGTGCGGGCGCGGTGATCTACGCCACGGGTCGTGCCAAGATGAGCGAACTGGGCGGCATCGCCAACCGCATGCGGACCGTGCTCGCGCTCTACATGGTGGGTGCGGTGTCCATCTCCAGCTTCCCGCTGTTCAGCGGGTTCGTCTCCAAGGAACTGGTCGTCGCGGCCGCGTCCTACGACGAGTTGACCTGGTTGGTCATCCTGCTCAAGGTGGCCTCGGTGGGGACCTTCCTCCACACGGGGCTGAAGCTGCCCTTCGGCACCTGGATCGGCAAGAAGGGGCTCGGTCCCGTGCTCAACGAGGGTGCCGCCGTCCACGTCGGCAGGGTCCCGGCCACGATGCTGGTGGCGATGGGGCTGTCCGCCGCGCTGAACCTCCTGCTCGGGGTGCGGCCGGACCTGCTCTACGAGCTCATGCCCTTCCCCGTCACCTACGACGTCTACACCTTCGGCAAGGTCGTGGAGAAGTCGCAGATCCTGCTGTTCACCGGGCTCGGCTTCTGGCTGCTGCTGCCCAAGCTGCACGCCAAGCCCGTCGTCAGCGTCGACACCGACTGGGTCTACCGCAAGCTGCCGCGCTACGTGCGGTCCCTGTGGCGCCCGGTCTCCACCCCGGTCGGCACGCCGGGTGCGGCCGCGGTCGGTCCCTCCGACGCGCACGGCACGGCGCCCGGGGCACCGGATGACCGGACGCCATCGACCGCGGTGGCCACCTCCGAACAGGCCCCCACCGCGATCAGCCCGCGACCGCGCTCCCTCGCCAGGCTGTTCTCCCCGGTGAGCGGGCCACCGCCGCTGATCGCCACGTGGGTGCTCGGCGGCGTGATGCTGGCCGGTGCCGTCATCCTCCTCTACGTGAGCCTGCTGCCATGAGGGGCCTGCGCGCGGGTGTGCTGTTCATCCTCCTGCTGGGCTTCTGGCAGGTGCTGTCGTGGCGCATCGATCCGCTGTTCCTGACCCTCGGCGTGCTGTCGGCGGCGACGGTGACCGCCTTCAGCGTGTGGCTCCTGGAGCAGGTGATCGGACGCCGAGAGGAGCAGCCACGGTTGTCGCTGGCGCAGCTCGTGGCCTACCTGCTGTGGCTCGTCCCCCGGATCTTCATCTCCGGGGTCGCCGTTGCGCGGGTGGTGCTGGATCCCCGCCTGTCCCCCGAGCCCGGGGTGGTCCGGTTCACCACGAGCCTGGCGAGCCCCGCGGCACGCACGATGCTGGCGAACTCGATCACCCTCACACCGGGGACCATCACCCTCAACGTCGATGGCGACGCCTTCACCGTGCACGCGTTCAACGTCGAGTCCGTCGGTGACCTGGCACGCGGCGCGATGCAGGGCCGCATCGCGCGCGTGTTCCGCGACCATCCGGACCCACCACCCGCGATGCAGTGGGACCCACCCTACGACCCTGCGCCCCAGGAGCGTCCATGAGCCCCTTCCTGATCGGCTGCGTCGTGGCGCTCAGCGTGACCATCGCCGCGGCGCTCTACCGTGTCTGGGCGGGTCCAACGGTCTTCGACCGGCTCGTCGCGGTCGCCCTGGTCTCGGTCAACGGGGTGGTGCTGCTCATCCTGTTGGGGGTGCTGCTCGAGCGCCCCGAGCTGTACTTCGACATCGCGCTCGGCTTCGCGCTGCTGGCCTTCCTGCTGCCCATCGCCCTGGGGCGCTACTTCGAGCGGGGCATCGAGGACGGCGCGATCGGCACCGGATCGCCCACCCACCCGGCGCACGACGACCGGCACACTGAGGAGTCCACATGACCCTCGCCGCCAACGCGCTGATCGTCGCCGGGCTCGCCTTCATCGTCATCAGCACCTATGCGCTGTTCGTCATGCGGGACGTCTACACCCGTGCCCACGCGGTGGCGAAGTCCGAGACCCTCGGGCTGATCCTGGTGGTCGTCGGGGTGTTCCTGCGGCCGGAGATGCAGGGCAACGCCTACGGGCGGCTGGCCGCGGTGCTGGTGTTCGCGCTCATCGCCAACCCGACCGCGGTCCACGCGCTCCTGCGCGCGGCCATCCGCTCGGGCACCGAGCCCTGGAAGACCACCAGCCAGGCGGACGCCGACCGCCAGTTGGAGAGGTACCGCCAGTGATCCTCCCACTCGATCTCGTCCTGCTGGTGATCCTGATCATCACCGCCACCCTGGCGCTGACGACCAAGGACCTGCTCACCGCCGTCGCACTGCTGTCGGCCTACAGCCTGTTCACCGCCCTGCTGTTCGCCGGTCTGACGGCCGTGGACGTCGCGCTCGTCGAGGCGGCCCTCGGTGCGGGCCTGACCGGGGTCCTGTTCATCGTCGCGATCCTGGCGACGACGCGACGGGCCGATCCCCGACTGCAGATCCGACGGCGGATCGTGGTCACGCCGCTGATCGTGGCCTTCCTGGGCCTGATGCTGTACGCATCCACGGGCCTGCCGGACCGCGGCGACCCCGAGGCGCCGAACCAGCTGGGGATCAGCCAGGCGTTCCTGAGCGGGTCGCTGGAGGAGACCAACACCCCCAACGTGGTCACCTCGCTGCTGGCCGACTACCGCTCGCTCGACACCCTCGGCGAGACCCTGGTCATCCTGACCGCCTCGCTGTCGGCGACGCTGGTGCTGTTGCGCCGCGAGGGCGCTGCCACACCGGCGGTGCAGGACCCCGGCGGTCAGGACGGTGCGGCCGACGCGGAGCCGGACGAGGAGGGTCGCCGATGACCGGTTCCTACCCCTCGGTCGTCGTCCGGGTCGTGTGCACCCTGCTCAGCCCCTTCATCATCATGTTCGGGCTCTACATCGTGGCACACGGCCACTACGGACCCGGTGGCGGCTTCGCGGGCGGGGTGTTCATCGCCGTCGGCGCGATCCTGCCCCGGCTGACCCTGCCGGAGGAGATCGCCTTCCGGGTGTTCCCTGCGCGACTCGGACCCATCGCGGGCAGCGCGGGGATGCTCGCCTTCCTGCTCATCGGCCTCGCACCGCTGCTGGCCGGCGGGGCCTTCCTCGACTACGCCGTCATCGAGTTCGGCGCCACCCCGGCGCCACGCCTGCGCTACCTGGGCATCCTCATCGTGGAGGTCGCCGTGGGTGCCGCGGTGTTCGGCGCGATGCTGACGATCTTCGACGTGCTGACGCGGGAGGTGCGGCGATGATCGAGTTCGTCGCCGCGCGCTACGTCTACCTGCTGGTGCTCGTGCTGCTGGCCATCGGGCTCTACGGCGTGCTCGCCAAGACCGATCTGGTCAAGAAGGTCATCGGGCTGACGATCTACTCCACCGCGATCTACCTGTTCTTCATCGAGGGCAGCGTGGTCGAGGGCGGGACCGCACCCATCATCGATGCGCGCGGCAGTGACCCGTCGCTGTACGTCGATCCCGTGCCGCACCTGCTGATCCTCACCGCGATCGTGGTCGGTGTCGGGGTCGTCGGGGTGGCCCTGGCCCTGCTCGTCCGTCTCTACCGGATCCACGGGACCTTCGACGAGTCCGTGATCGCCGAACGCCTCTCAGGCCGCGAGCAGGGCCCGGACGGGGACCGACCGTGAGCCAGCTGCCCATCCTCCCGCTGCTCCCCCTGCTGTTCGGCGCGGTCCTCGCCGTGCTGGTGGGACTGTGGCGTCCTGCGGCCGCGCAGCTGGTCGCGATCGCGGCCACCGGCCTGGGCCTGGTGATCTCGGTGATCGGGCTCGTGCGCGTGGTGCCGGACGGCCGGATCACCTACGACATGGGCGGCTGGCCGCCCCCGATCGGCATCGAGTACGTGCTCGATCCCCTGTCGGCGTTCATGGTCACCATCGTCGCGCTGATCGGCCTGCTGATCAGCATCTACCCCACCGACGCCGCCTTCGACCTGCAGCCGCCCAAGGGTGTGCCGCTCTACCCGCTCGCGCTGCTGCTGCTGGCCGGACTGACCGGGGTGATGCTCTCGGGCGACCTGTTCCACCTGTTCGTGATGCTGGAGATCTACGCGATCGCCACCTACGGCCTGGTCTCCCTCGGCGGCGACCGTGGCACCTTCGCCGCGCTGCGCTACCTCCTGCTCGGGACGGTCGGCTCCGGCCTGTACCTGCTCGGCGTCGGTTTCCTCTACTTCTCCACCGGCACCCTCAACATGGCCGACATGGCGGCGATCCTGCCGGGGATCGCGGACAACGCCGCGGTGCTGGGCGCCATGGGGCTGATCGTGGTGGGCCTGGCGCTGAAGATGGCCCTGTTCCCGCTCCACGTGTGGCTGCCCGACGCCCACAGCTTCTCTCCCCCGGGTGTGGCGGCGCTGCTGGCGGCCGTACAGGTCAAGGCCGCCGCCTACGCCCTGATCCGCATCCTGTTCGACGTCTTCGGGCCGGCCTACCTCGGCAACGGCGGTCTGCCCGTCTCGCAGGCGCTGGTGTGGTTCGGCCTGGCCGGGATCATCGTCGGCTCGGTCCTGGCCATCCGCCAGGTGGACATCAAGCGGATGCTCGCCTACTCCACGGTCGCACAGCTCGGCTACATCGGTGTCGGGATCGGGCTGGCGACACCGCTGGCCCTGGTCGGCGCCATCCTGCACGTGCTCAACCATGCGCTGATGAAGAGCGGGCTGTTCCTGGTGGCCGGCGGGATCATCCAGCGCACCCACCTCAAGCAGATCCCGCGTTTCGCCGGGCTGGGCAAGCGCATGCCCTGGACGATGGCAGGGTTCGCCATCGCCGCACTGTCGATGGTGGGGATCCCCCCGCTGGCCGGGTTCTGGTCGAAGTTCTACCTCGTCTGGGGTGCGATCGACACGGGCAACTGGGTGGTCGCGGTGGTGATCACGCTGTCCAGCCTGCTGACCCTGGTCTACTTCCTGCGGCTCTTCGAGCAGATCTTCGTGCGCGAGCCCGAGGAGGCGGTGGTGGCCGATGCCACCGAAGCCAGCCCGAGCATCGTGGCCACGGTGTGGGTGCTGGCCGCGGCGATCGTGCTGGTCGGGGTGTTCACGGCCACCCTGGTCGGCGGTGTGCTCGACCCCATCGCCCAGCGCATGCTCGGCTGACCGCCGACCCGGTTGCAGCCCCGCACCTAGTCGGCAGCGACATCGTCGGCAGCGATCTCGTCGGGATCGTGGACGACCACCAGCACCTCGTCGGCATCGACCTGCTGGCCGACACGGACCCGCACCTCACCAACGGTGCCACCCCGCGGCGCGGTGACCCGATGCTCCATCTTCATCGCCTCCACGGTGACGAGCACCTCGCCCTCCGCCACCTGCTGGCCCTCCGTCACGGCGACGGTGACCACCACACCCGGCATCGGCGCGCGGGTGGCCCCCGGAAGCGCGGCCCGTGCGCGGTCGGGGAAGCGTGGGACCAGAGCCAGGTCGACGATGCCGAGGCTCGGCGCGAGCACCTGGATGAGGCGGGTGTCCGTGCCGGCGGTGGCGGCTGCGGTCCCGGCCGGGCCCACCCACCGCTCGCCGGGGGCGTCACCGGCCTGCTCGAACCCGGCGATCGTGACCCGCTGGCGGTGCCCATCCACCTCGACGTCGAGGTGGTCGGGGCCGTGCCCGTGCACCCGTACCGACCCGGCGTGCACGACCTCGCCCTCGGCATCGAGGAAGGCGGCGGGGACCCCGGTGAGCACCTGCGCGTCGAAGCCGCCGTCCCGCCCGGAACGCAACCGCACGGTCAACCCGCCCTGTGCCGACACCGCGTCGGGATCGTCGACGGCAGCCGCCGCCGCGGTCGCGCCACCCGGTGCATCGCTGGCCGCGGCGAGGCCTGCGGGCAGGAAGGCGTGCTGCTCCCACACCACGCCGGTGTTCCCGAAGCCCGCCGGCAGGCTCGTCAGGTGGCCGCCGGCGACGGGCGGACGGCGGATCGCGGCCCGCACGGTGGTGTGCACCGCGGCGAACAGCGCCGCGCGGGCCCGCGCACCGGGGCCGGGGCGGACGGCGTCCAGGAGCTCGTCGAGGTGGTCGGCGAGGAAGGCGGTGGTGGTCGCACCCGCCAGGAACCGCGGGTCACGCAGCACCGCCACCAGCAGATCCCGGTTGGTGGTCACGCCCGTGATCGGCGCAGCCGCCAGTGCCGTGGCCAGACGTCCGGCCGCCTCGTGACGGGTCGGCGCGGTGGCGACGACCTTGGCGAGCATCGGGTCGTAGTGCGGGGTGACCACATCCCCGGCCCGCACACCGAGCTCCCGGCGGATCCCGGGCAGGGCCGGCACCGCGAAGGCGGTCAGGGTCCCGGTGGCAGGCAGGTAGCCGGCCGGTACGTCCTCGGCGTAGAGGCGCACCTCGATGCTGTGCCCCCGCGCCACGACACGATCCTGGCTGGCCGGCAGCGGGAAGCCACCGGCGACCAGCAGCTGCCAGCGCACCAGATCGATCGGCTCGAGGGTCCCGGTGGCCTCGTCGCGGACCGCCACCACCTCCTCGGTGACCGGGTGCTCGACCTGGAGGCGGGTGTTGACCTCCAGGAACGCGATCGCCGTGCTGGCGGCGAGGTTCTCGCCGGCTCGCCGGCGCGTGAGCACCTCGTCGTCCACGACGAACTCGACGGTGCCGGCGGAGCGGTAGCCGAGCGCGCGTGCGGCCTCGACCGCCGCCGTGGTCAGCTCCGCGCGGACCTCGTCGTCGATCCCCGGCGAGGGGCACTCCTCCACCACCTTCTGGTGACGGCGTTGGACCGAGCACTCGCGCTCGAACAGGTGCACCACGCGGCCGTGGTGATCGCCGACGATCTGCACCTCGACGTGGCGGGGGCTGCCGATCAACCGTTCCAGGAAGACCCGGTCGTCGCCGAAGGCGCTGCCGGCCTCCCGTCGGGCGCTGGCCACGGCCTCGGGCAGCTCGTCGAGGTGGTGGACGGAACGCATGCCCTTGCCGCCTCCGCCGGCCGCCGCCTTGACGATGATCGGGAGGCCGATGCGTTGCCCCGCGGCACGGATGTCGTCGTCGCCGGGTTCGGGCGGGAGCGCCTCACCGGGCACCAGCGGCACACCGGCGGCGGCCATGCGCTGCTTGGCCTCCAGCTTGTCGCCCATGGCCGCGATCACCTCGGGCGTCGGCCCGATCCAGGTCAGGCCGGCGTCCAGCACCGCCTGGGCGAAGACCGGCGACTCGGCCAGGAACCCGAACCCCGGGTGCACCGCGTCGGCGCCGGACCGCAGCGCCGCATCGACCAGGGTCTCGACCAGCAGGTAGCTCTCCCCGGGGGCGGCCCCACCGATCATCACGGTGTCGTCACAGGCGGCGACATGGGTGGCGTCGGCGTCGACGTCCGAGGCCACGCCCACGGCCCGGATGCCCATGGCCCGGCAGGTCCGGGCGATGCGGGCGGCGATCTCGCCACGGTTGGCGATCAGCACCGCGCGCGGCAGACGGGCGGTGGCATGGACGCCCGCGGGCGCATCGGTTCGTGTTGGGTCGGTCATCGCCACCACCTCACATCCGGAACACGCCGAAGGCGTCGCCGCCCCGGACCTGGTCGGTGTGCACCGTCGACAGGGCCATGCCGAGCACGTGGCGCGTGTCGCGCGGGTCGATGATCCCGTCGTCCCAGCCCTGCCCCGTGGCGAACAGCGCGTTGGACTCCGCCTCGATCTGGCTCTCCACCATCGTGCGGACCGCCGTGTCCTTGTCCTCGTCCCACTCCTCGCCGCGGTTCTCCGCGGCCGCCTTGGCCACGATGGACAGCACCCCGGCGAGCTGCTGGGGACCCATGACCGCGATGTGATGGTTCGGCCAGGTGAACAGCAGGCGGGGGTCGTAGGCCCGGCCGCACATGCCGTAGTTCCCGGCGCCGTAGGAGGCCCCGGTCATCACCGTGATGTGGGGGACCTCGGAGTTGGACACGGCGTTGATCAGTTTGGCGCCGTCCTTGATGATCCCACCCTGCTCGTAGGTGGTGCCGACCATGAACCCGGTGATGTTCTGGAGGAAGACCAGCGGGCGATCGCGGCGGTTGGCCAGCTGGATGAACTGCGCGCCCTTCTCCGACTCCTCGCTGAACAGCACCCCGTTGTTGGCCAGGATCCCCACGGGGAAGCCGTGGATCGAGCCCCACCCCGTGACCAGGTTGGTGCCGTAGCTGGCCTTGAACTCCTCGAAGCGGCTGCCGTCGAGGGTGCGGGCGAGGACCTCGCGCGCGTCGAAGGGCTCGCGCAGGTCCACGCTGGCGATCCCGAGCAGCTCGTCGGCGTCGTACAGCGGCGCGTCGGCGGGCTCGGTCGGTCCGGGGCCCCGTTTGGTCCAGTTGAGGTTGCGCACCAGCTGGCGGGTGATGCGGATGCCGTCGAGCTCGTCCTCGGCGAGGTAGTCACCGAGGCCGGAGACCTTGGCGTGCATCTCTGCCCCCCCGAGCTCCTCCTCGGTGGCGTCCTCGCCGGTCGCCATCCTGACCAGGGGCGGCCCACCGAGGAACACCTTGGAGCGCTCCTTGATCAGCACCGTGTAGTCGCTCATGCCGGGGATGTAGGCGCCGCCGGCGGTGGAGGAGCCGAACACCAGGCTGATGGTCGGCACGCCGGCCTTGGACAGCTCGGTGAGCTCACGGAAGGTGCGACCGCCGCGGACGAAGATGTCCTTCTGGGTGCGCAGGTCGGCGCCCGCGGACTCCGTGAGGTTGATGGTGGGCAGCCGGTTCTCCCGGGCGATCTGCAGCGCACGTAGGGACTTGGTGACGCTGAAGGGGTTGGAGGCCCCACCCTTGACGGTGGGGTCCATGCCGCCGATCAGGCACTCGACCCCCTCGACCAGCCCGATGCCCTGCAGCGTGGAGCCGCCGACGTGGAAGTCGCTGTCGTAGCCGATCAGCGGCTGCAGCTCCAGGAAGGGGCTGCCGGGGTCCAGCAGCAGCGCGATGCGCTCACGCAGGGTGAGCTTGCCACGGGAGCGGTGCCGCTCCAGCTTCTGCGGTCCACCCCCGCCGTGCGCGGTCGCGAGCTGCTCGTCGATGTGCGCGAGCAGTTCGAGGTTGCGCTCCCGGTTGCGGGCGTAGCTGGCACTGGTGGTGTCGACCCGGGTGGGCAACACGTCGTGGGTGCTGGTGGTGTGCATCTGGCCTCCCGCTGCGTGCGCTCCTGCTCCCACGGTCCCTTGCGGGCCCTGCGCCACCACCCGGGCCGGCGTTCGCAGACGTCGGCGTGCGACCAGCTCCGGGCGGGACGGGCACCGGGGCGGAACGATAGCGGACGATCCGTTCCGCCCACGCGTCGGGGGCACGGGCGCGGACATCCTCGTCTACCGTCACCGGATCCGACCGCTGCGGCGCACGGCCATCACGCCGTGCACGTCGCAGCCACGACCCGGGGACAACCGGGCAGGGGCACCCGGGCAACCCACGACCGGAGCAGGACGATCGGCGGCACCGCACCCACGGCAACCTCCCGCCGGCCTGCGGTCGGCGCGGACGTCGATGTCGCCATCGTGGGTGGCGGGATCGTCGGACTGGCCACCGCGTACCAACTCCTCCAGCGTCGCCCCGACCTCGAGGTGGTGGTCCTCGAAGCGGCCGAGGAGGTCGGCTCGCAGCAGTCCGCGCGCAACTCCGGGGTGCTCCACGCGGGCTTGTACTACCGGCCCGGCTCCGCCAAGGCCCGCTGGACCCGGGCCGGCAAGCCGCTCATCGAACGCTTCTGCGAGGAGCACGGGGTCCCGCTCGCGCGCCCCGGCAAGCTCGTGGTCGCCGTCGACGACAGCGAGCTGCCCGCGCTCGATGCGCTGGCCGAGCGTGCCCGCACCAACGGGGTGCAGATCCACCGGCTCGGCCCGCAGGGCCTGCGGGACCATGAACCCCACGTCACCGGCGTTGCCGGGCTGTGGACGCCCGAGACCGCGGTGACCGACTTCGCCGCCGTCAGCCGGGCGCTCGCCGACAGCCTGCGCGCACGCGGCGGCCGGATCACGACGGGCACCGAGGTGGTGGGCCTCCGCACGAGCGGGCACCGCGTCGAGGTGACGGCCGTCGGCCAGGTGTGGACCGCGCGCACCGCGGTGGTCTGCGCCGGCCTGCAGGCCGATCGGCTGCTGGCCGCCACGGCGGCCGCTACCGGTGCGGGCCGGGCAGACGGCGCACAGGCCCGCGTCGTGCCCGTCCGCGGCTCGTGGCTCGAGCTCCGCGCCGATCAGCGCCACCGTGTCCGCGGCAACATCTACCCGGTACCCACCGGTGGCGGTCTGCCCTTCCTCGGCGTCCACCTGACCCGCCGCGTGGACGGGCGGGTGTGGGTCGGCCCGAACGCCGTGCCGGTGCTCGCCCGCACCGGCCGGAGCCCGGCCTCGATCGACCTCGCCGACACCCGTGAGCTGCTCACCTTCCCCGGTACCTGGCGTCTGGCGCGCGAGCACTGGCAGGTCGGCCTCGGCGAGGTGTGGCGCGACCGGGTGCTGCGCGCCATGGTCCGTGCCGTCCAGCGCTACGTCCCCTCGATCGAGCGTGCGCACCTGCGTCGTGGACCCTGGGGCGTGCGGGCACAGCTGGTCGACCGTGCCGGGCACCTGGTCGACGACTTCACCCTGCACGAGCAGGGCCGCACGATCCACCTGCTCAACGCGCCCTCCCCCGCCGCCACCTCGGCGCTGGCGATCGGTGCGCAGCTCCGGGACCGGGCCCTGGCGATGCTGAGGGCGTGACCTGCCGCCGCGCGCGGCGGAGGCGATGCGCGCGGCGGAGGCGATGCGCTACCGCCCGTCACCTCGCCCGAGCACCTCGGCCAAGGTCGGGTTGGCCTGGTCGAGCGGCGAGACGATCGGTGCCGC
>JAWLFQ010000028.1:0-4739 GCA_041685505.1 Nitriliruptoraceae bacterium | reverse complement strand
GCGCGCGGCGGAGGCGATGCGCTACCGCCCGTCACCTCGCCCGAGCACCTCGGCCAAGGTCGGGTTGGCCTGGTCGAGCGGCGAGACGATCGGTGCCGCGACGGGCCACTCGACCGCGAGCTGCGGGTCGTCCCAGGCCACCGCACGTTTGGGGACGTCGGGCTCCCACTCCGCACCGACGTCGTAGAGGTAGTCCACCTCGCTCAGTGCGCAGAACGCGTTCGCGAGCCCCTCGGCCACGAACAGTCGCGCCCGCTCACCCGGCTCGTCGCCCAGCAGGAAGGTCTCGACCTGTCCGCAGGTCGCGCTCGAGGCACGGATGTCGGCGACGGCACAGAAGGCGGTTCCCCGGGCCACGTAGACCAACTTGTCCCACGCTTCCGCGTGGAAGCCGCGCAGCACGTGGGGTGCGGAGCGGGAGTGGTTGCCCTGAGCGAACACGGGCTCGCGTCCGAGGGCGGCGTACAGCTCCGAGCGCTGGTAGGTCTGGCGGAAGAACCCCCGCTCGTCGGTGTGGGTGTCCCAGCGCACCACGTACAGGCCCTCGATGGCCGTGGACTCGACGGTCATGAAGGCTCCCCGACTGACGACGGCGGGACCGCGACGGTCTCCCGGTGCCGACACGCTAACCCGCGCCGCGCGGTCCCGGGTCCTGCGAGCAGCGCGCGTGCACCTCCCTCGCAGACGACCCGCGATCGTCGACACGGAAGCCTGTCACCGCGGCACCGATGGACGCTGACACCGACCGAAGGGATGGGATGGTGGCGTGCGCGGTCGCCATCCTGGTGCACCCTCGAGCGGCACGCCCCTGACGCGGGGCAGCGCCGTCGACCAGCAAAGGCGTGCACATGGAACCAAGCAACCCGCCACCGCCCCCGGTCGGTGCCCAGGCCGGTCACGACCCTGACCGCCGGACTCCGCCCGCGCAGGCGGGCAGCGCTCGTCTGGGTGCGGGCCAGCTGCTGCTGGTGGCGCTGCTCGGGGTCGTCGGCGGCGCCGTGGTCATGCTCGGGGCGACAGGGGCCCTGGTGCTCGGCGTGGTGGACCTGCCGGGCGACGGCGGCGATGACACATCGACCGCGACCTCCGAGCGCACCGCACCGTCGGAGCCGGACACCTCGGAACCGTCCGAGCCGCTGCCGGCCTCGGACAGCATCAGCGCCATCGCCAACCAGGTCAGCCCCTCCGTGGCGCGGGTCGATGTCGACGGTCCAGGCGGCGGTCGGGGCGGTTCCGGTTCCGCCGTGGTCTACCGGGCCGACGGGGTCCTGGTGACCAACGCCCACGTGATCCGCGCCGGCAGCGGGACCGACGGCGTCACGGTGACCCTGCCCGACGGCGCCCGACTCGACGCCGAGGTCGTGGGGGCCGACCCGGCCTCGGACCTCGCGGTCCTGCGGGTCGATGCGCAGGAGCTGCCCGTGCCGAGCTGGGCGTCCACCGGCGAGCTCCCGCAGGTCGGCGCGAGGGCGGTGGCCATCGGCTCGCCCTTCGGGCTCGACGGGTCGGTGACGAGCGGGATCGTCAGCGCACTCGGGCGCACGCTTCCCACGCCACAGGGAGCCCTGGTCGATCTCATCCAGACCGACGCGGCCGTCAACCCGGGCAACTCCGGAGGTGCCCTGGTGGACGGCACGGGTCGCGTCATCGGGGTCAACACCGCGATCGCCAGCGCCAGCGGTGGCAGCCAGGGGATCGGCTTCGCCATCCCGTCCACCACCGTGGCCACCATCGCCGATCAGCTGTTGGAGACCGGCGAGGTGCGCGTCGGGTACCTCGGCATCGTGGGCCAGACCGTCGACCCCGACACCGCTCGGCTCTACGGCACCGAGGTGGACGGCGGCGCGGTCGTCGCCGAGCTCGACCCCGATGGACCGGCCGCGGCGGCCGGGCTCGAGCAGGGCGACATCGTGGTCGCCTTCGCCGGGGAGGAGATCTCCTCCATGCAGGAGCTGGCCGGACGCATCCAGCAACGCAGCCCCGGTGAGGAGGTCGACCTCGAGGTGGTGCGCGACGGCGAGGTGGTGACCCTGACCGTCACCCTCGCCGAGCGACCCACCGGGTAGCCGACAGCGCGGGGATCGGTGACGCGAGGAGCGGTGCGGTCAGCGCGTCCCACGGTCCCCGTACGCTGCGCGCCGCAGGCGGGGCGGAGGGAGGCGACGGTCGATGCGCAAGCTGCTCGTCGCCCTGACCCTGCTGGCGCTGGTGCTGGCACTAGTGCTGGTACTGGGTGCCGGCCTGGTGGGATTCGTCGCACACAGCGAGGACACCCCCCGCGATCCCGATGCGGTCGTCGTGCTCGGCGGCGGCACCCCGGCGCGCGCTGCGCTCGGGATCGAGGTGGCGGAGCGCCACGACGCCGAACTCGTGCTCTCGTCGACCGCGGCGATCTTCGGTGAGCGGCTCGGGCGTAGCTGCGGGGTGGATGCGGTGTGTTTCGAACCGGACCCCTCCAACACCAGCGGCGAAGCGGCCTACACCGCGCAGCTGGCCGAGGAGCGCGGCTGGGACCACGTGACGGTCGCCACCAGCTGGTTCCACACCAGCCGCACGCGCATGCTGCTGCACCAGTGTCTGGAACCCGGGGAGGTCAGCGTCGTGGGGACCGAACCGGCCGGCACCTGGCCCTGGCGGCTGTACGTGCTGGTCCGCGAGGCGGTCGCGCTCGTCACCGACGCAACGGTGCGCCGGGCGTGCTGACGGGATGGCCGGGGCGGCGACCCCACGGCGAGCGCAGGCCGGGCACGACCACCGCGGTGGTCCACCTCCCCCGCGGTGTCACACGGGTGGCGTACGGTGTCACGGCCCGATCGGCGGAACCGTGACCGGTCGTGTCCGGTGTGGCGAAGGCACATACGCGACGTGGCGACCCCCGGTGGATCGGCCCACCGCCCGCGACGACGCACCACCGGCCACCGCGACGTCACCGTCGCCGCCTGTCGTCCCCTCATCACCGCCCCGGCGAGGCCCACCGTGACCGAGTACAGCGCGAAATCGATCAGCGTCCTCAAGGGGCTCGAGGGCGTGCGCAAGCGACCTGCGATGTACATCGGCTCCACGGATCCCCGTGGCCTGCACCACCTGGTGTGGGAGGTGGTCGACAACGCCGTGGACGAGCATCTGGCCGGGCACGCGTCAAGGATCACCGTGCGGCTACGGGAGGACGACGGTGTCGAGGTGACCGACGACGGCCGTGGCATCCCGGTCGATCTGCACCCCACCGAGCAGCTGCCTGCCGTGGAACTCGCGCTGACCACGCTGCACGCGGGGGGGAAGTTCGACCAGCAGTCCTACGCCGTGTCGGGCGGTCTCCACGGCGTCGGCGTGTCGGTGGTCAACGCGCTGTCGAGGCGCACCGAGGTGGAGGTCACCCGGGACGGCGCGCTGTGGACCATCGCCTTCGAACGCGGGCCCCGGGCGGCGGCGCTGGAGAAGGTCAAGAAGGCCCGGGGCTCGGGAACCTTGGTGCGGTTCTGGCCCGATGCGGAGGTGTTCGAGTCCACCTCGATGGACCACGAGCTCATCGCGCAGCGTCTGCGCGAGACCGCGCTGCTCAACCCCGGGCTCGAGATCGTGCTGATCGACGAGCGTGACGGGCGTTCGGTGACCTACCGGTTCACCGACGGGCTGGCCGACTTCGTGGCGGAACTGCTCGGCGGCCGTGAAGCCCTGACGCCGACCATCCGGGTGGCGGACCAGCGGCAGTGGGACGGGCATCCGGTGGCCCTCGACGTGGCGTTCACCTGGTCCGACGGCTTCCACGACGATCGGCTGCGCTCCTACGTCAACGTGGTCCGTACCGCCGACGGCGGCACCCACGAGGAGGGCTTCCGTCGGGCGCTGACCACCACCCTGAACCGTTTCGGCCGCGACACCGGAGCGCTGCTGAAGAAGGACCCCAACCTGACCGGCGACGACGTGCGGGAAGGGCTGGTCGCGGTGGTGTCGATCAAGCTGCCCGACCCGCAGTTCGAGGGGCAGACCAAGGGCCGGCTCGGCTCCACCATGGCACGGCAGTACGTCGAGCAGGTGGTCGCCGAGTCGCTGTCGGTGTGGCTGTCGAAACACAAGGCCGCAGGTCGGCGCATCATCAAGCGCGCCGCCGTGGCCGCCAAGGCACGCCAGGCCGCCAAGGCCGCCCGGGAGCTCACCCGCCGCAAGGGACTGCTGGACTCCCAGTCCGCAGGACTTCCCGGCAAGCTCGCCGACTGCACCTCCCGGGACCCGTCCGAGACCGAGCTGTACGTGGTCGAGGGCGACTCCGCGGGGGGCTCGTCCAAGGCCGCGCGTGACCGCCACACCCAGGCCATCCTGCCCCTGCGCGGCAAGGTCCTCAACGTCGAGAAAGCACAGCTGACCCGGGTGCTGGAGAACGCGGAGATCCAGGCGCTGGTCAAGGCGATCGGCACCGGCGTCGGCGACGCCTACGACCACGACCGCCTGCGCTACGACAAGATCGTCCTGATGGCCGACGCCGATGTCGACGGCGGGCACATCACCACCCTGCTGCTGACCTTCTTCTACCGGCTCACCCCGAAGCTGATCGAGAAGGGCCACCTCTACCTCGCCCAGCCGCCGCTCTACCAGCTCCGCCGGGGCTCCACCGTGGCCTACGCCATGAGCGACCCCGAGCGCGAGCAGCTGCTGCGCACCACCTTCAAGCGTTCCCAGAAGGTGGAGGTCCAGCGGTTCAAGGGGCTCGGCGAGATGGACGCCGACCAGCTGTGGGCCACCAC
>JAWLFQ010000027.1:0-28219 GCA_041685505.1 Nitriliruptoraceae bacterium | reverse complement strand
CTCGAGGTCTCCGGGCTCGACGACCGGCGGGAGCGGCGCCGCTTCTTCCGCCTGCGCGGCGACGAACTCGCAGCGGTGCTCGACGCGTGAGGCGCCGCATCTTCGGGATCGAGACCGAGTACGGCGTCACCTGCACCGTCGACGGCCAACGCCGCCTCAGCCCCGACGAGGTGGCCCGCTACCTCTTCCGCCGGGTGGTGTCCTGGGGGCGCTCCTCGAACGTGTTCCTGGAGAACGGTGCCCGGCTCTACCTCGACGTCGGTTCCCACCCCGAGTACGCCACGCCCGAGTGCGACTCACCACTGCAGGTGACCACCCACGACCGGGCGGGTGAACGGATCGTGGAGTCGCTCGTGCTCGCCGCGGAGCAGCGCCTGGCCGAGGAGGGCATCGAGGGCCGGATCTCGCTGTTCAAGAACAACACCGACTCCGCCGGCAACTCCTACGGCTGCCACGAGAACTACCTGGTGGCCCGGGTGGGGGAGTTCCAGCGGCTGACCGAGGCCCTGATCCCCTTCCTGGTGACCCGGCAGATCTTCGCCGGGGCCGGCAAGGTGCTCCAGACCCCTCGGGGCACCATCTTCTCCCTGGCACAACGCGCCGAGCACATCTGGGAGGGGGTGTCGTCGGCGACGACGCGCTCGCGTCCGATCATCAACACCCGTGACGAACCCCACGCGGACGCGGAACGCTTCCGGCGCCTGCACGTGATCGTCGGCGACTCGAACATGAACGAGTACACCACCTGGCTGAAGGTGGCGACCTGCGACCTGGTGCTGCGCATGCTCGAGCAGCAGCCGGTGCTGCGGGAGATGAGCCTCGACAACCCGATCCGTTCCATCCGCGACATCAGCCACGACCTGACGGGGACCCGCCTGGTCCGCCTCGCCAACGGCCGCGAGCTGAGCGCCTGGCAGATCCAGCAGGTCTACCTCGAGCGCGTCGAGCGCTTCGTGGCGGCCGACGGCGATGCCACCGACGACGATCGCCACGTGGTCGCCGAGTGGCGTGAGGTGCTGGAGCGGCTGGCGGACGACCCCGCGTCGCTGTCACGCAAGTTGGACTGGGTCGCCAAGCACCAGCTGGTCGAGGCCTACCGCGCCAAACACGACCTCGCCCTGTCCGACCCGCGGGTCGCGATGCTGGACCTGAGCTACCACGAGGTGGTGCGCGGACGGGGGCTGCACCACCTGCTGGCCCGTCAGGGGCGCACCGAGCGTGTCCTCGACGATGCCGAGGTGGAGGTGGCCCGTACCGCGCCACCAGCGACCACACGGGCGGCGCTGCGGGGGCGGTTCGTGCGGGAGGCCAAGGCGGCACGACGCGACTACACCGTGGACTGGGTCCACCTCAAGCTCAACGACCAGGCGCAGCGCACCGTGCTGTGCAAGGACCCCTTCCGCAGCGAGGACGAGCGCGTCGACCGACTCATCGAGTCGATGTAGCCGCCTCGCACCAGCGTGCGAACCGGTGCCAGAACCGGGTGTTGCCGCCGCGCCACAGGGCGACCAGGGCCGTGCGGACGACCCCTTCGCTGGTGACCGTGATCCGGGTGCGCTCCCCGGCAGGATCGGTCTCGAGGTCGAAGACCAGCCGGACGGGGCGCAGCAGTCGCGGGCTGACGACGAAGGCGCCGTAGAGGTAGACCAGCTCACGGTGGCGGGGAGGGTGCACGGCACCGACCACCGCGGGCAGGTGCAGGCCGGGACCCTCGTGGGCGTTGCGCACACCGGGGCGGAACGCGGCGCTGCCCGGTGGGTGGTGGAACTCCACCGCGTAGGGCCAGACCTGCCCCTCGACGAAGGTCGCCGGGTCGTCCAACCACGCCCACACCGTCGTGACCGGGCGTGGCACCACCACCTGCACCTGGACGGTGTCGTGGACGAAGCCGTCGGGTACGACCTGGCCGGCCGCCTCGCGCAGGGTCGTGGTGTCCACCGGTCCGGCCGCCGGGCGGGGTCCGTCATCGGCAACGGGCGTGCTCATGGTGCCTCCGGGTCGGTGTCCTGCGCACGAGGGGTACCACGGCGACGGGGACCTCGCCGGTCATGGGCGGGCGTCGGCAGTAGTCTCGCCGACCGGCGAAGGAGGCGCTGTGGCCCAGAAGGTCGAGCGGCTGGTCAACCTCACGATCGCGCTGCTGGAGGCTCGTGCGCCGATGAGCCTGGCGGAGTTGCGGCGTCGCACGGGCTACTACACCGACGGCAGCGCGGAGTCGACCCGACGCAGGTTCGAGCGCGACAAGGACGAACTGCGTCACCTCGGTGTGCCCATCGAGACCGTCACCCTGCCCCACAGCGAGGAGATGGGCTACCGCATCCCCCGGCGCAGCTACGAGCTGCCGGACGTGGATCTGACCGCGGAGGAGGTGGCGGCGCTGGCGCTGGCGGTGCGGTTGACCGGAGCGGACGGCACACCCCTGGCGCTGGCCAAGCTCGCCGCCCGGGCACCCGATCCCGCGCAGCTGCAGGTGGGTACCGAGACCCGCGTCGAGCTGCCCCCCGCACCGATCGATGCCGTGGCCTCGGCCGTGGTGGACCGTCGTGCGCTGGCCTTCTCCTACCGGCGCGCCGACGGCAGCACGGCGTCGCGCACGGTCGATCCCTACGGGGTGGTCCAACGTCGGGCTGCCTGGTACCTCGTCGGCCGCGACCACGACCGGGACGCACTGCGCGCCTTCCGGCTCGACCGTCTGGCCAGCGACCCCCGTCCCGTGGGCGCTGTCGGGGCCTTCGAGCCGCCGGCCGAGTTGGACCTGGCCGCAGCCGTCACCGGACCGGCACAGCCCGGTGTCGAGGTGACCCTGGCCGTGACCGAGCAGGCCCGCTGGGCGGTGGAGGTGCGCGGCGGTCGGGACACCGGACGTCGCACGGAGGACGGCCGCGCGGTGCTCACCCTGGACGAGCTGCACCCGGTGCGCGACCGCGCGTGGATCCTGGGCCTGGCCGGAGCGGTCGAGGTCCTGGCCCCCGCGCCCCTGCGCGAGGAGGTCGCCGCGGGGTTCGCCGCGGTCCTGGCAGCGCACGACGGGCCGGCGGCGGAGGGTGCAGGCGCATGAGTGCCGCGCAGGACGTCGCCCGGATGCTCACCCTCGTGCCGTGGCTGCTGGAGCGCCCCGGTGCCAGCCTCGCCGAGGCGGCCGCGGTGTTCGGCGTCGACGAGGACACGATCCGCGACGATCTGGGGCACCTGGACTTCTGCGGACTGCCCGGGCTCGGCGGAGGTGACCTCTTCGAGGTCACCCTGGTCGAGGACCGGGTCGTGTTGACCATGGCCGACGAGCTGCGACGACCGGTGCGTCCGACCGCCGAGGAGGCCTTCCGCCTGGTGGTCAGCGTCGACGCCGTGGCCGAGGCGCTCGGCGACGAGCTCCCGGCGCTGCGCAGCGCCGTCGATCGCGTCCGGGGTGCGCTCGGGATACCCGAACGCTCCGCCGACGTGCTCCAGCCCGAGGGCGTGGACGCCCTCCCGCTGCTGCGCCGAGGGGTCCGCCAGGGCCTGCGCGTGGTGCTCGAGTACCAGGGACGCAGCGATGCGCAGCCGGTCACCCGCGTGGTCGATCCGTGGGCGCTCCACGTGGTGGACGGCACCTGGTACCTGCAGGGCCACGACCACGCCGCAGGCGAGCGGCGCGTGTTCCGGCTCGACCGCATCGCCGCTGCGCAGCTGACCGACAACCCGCGGGACACGGCACCGCCCACGGACCTCCCGCCACCGCGCTACGTCCCCGGCCCCGACGACCTCGAGGTCACCATCGAGCTCAGCCCGCGCGGACGGTGGGTGGAGGAGGCCGTCACCGCCGACGAGGTGCGGGCGCATGGCGACGGCAGCGCCACGCTCAGGCTGCGGACCGATGCGCCGACGTGGGTGGCCCGCCTGGTGCTGATGGCCGCCGGTGAGGCCGTGGTGACGGCGCCCGAGCACCTGCGGCGGACGGTCGTGGGCTTGGCACGCGCGGCCCGGTGACGGCCGCTTCCGGCGGCGCTTGAGCGTTCCGGTCACCGATGTGCGCCGAGCGTGCATCCGCAGCGGCCCCTGCCGCTGGTCCTCGGCGAGCCCTACAGGCCCCGGCCCGTCAGGCCGACACCCCGGGTGCAGCCCCACACGAGGAGGTCGCGAGGTGACCCGCATCCGAGCCAGCTGCCCCGCCTGCGGCGAGGTGGACCTGCGTCCCGACGACGTGGTCCTCCACGTCGTCCGTGCCGACGACGGTCTGGTGTCCGACGGCAGCGAGTACCGCTTCCGCTGTCCCTCCTGTGCCGACGAGGTCGCCAAGCCCGCGGACGAGCGCATCGCGCAGCTGCTGACCACCGGTGGCGTGCCCGTCGCCGAGGCCGCACCGCAGCTTCCGCCGCACCCCGAGTTCCCACCGGGCGGGCCTGCCTTCGACCACGACGACCTCCTGGATCTCCACCTCCTGCTCGCCCGGGACGACTGGTTCCGTGAGCTGGTCCGGGGCACCCCGGCCTGACCGACCAGGTGGCGGTAGGCTCCCGCGCCACCCGGTCGAGGACATCCACGTGAGCAACGGCGCGGTCATCGCCATCGTGCTCGGTGCGCTGCTGACGGTGCTGAGCATCGCCGCGGTCACAGCGATCGTGGTCCAGCGCGTCTCCCGGGCCGTGGCAGAGGCCACACGCGCCACGGAGCGGCTCAGCGCCGTGGCGGCGGAGATCGGCGACCACCAGGCCGTCACCCAGCGCGAGCTCGATCGCCTCTCGGCCTCCCTCGACGTGCTACGGGCCGACCGGGACGGACGCTGACCCGCTGGTAGGCTGGGGGTCCACGACGAGGAGTACCGCGATGAGGATGGGTCCCACGGAGCTCGTCATCATCCTGTTGATCGTCCTGCTGCTGTTCGGTGCCAAGCGGTTGCCCGACCTCGCCGGCTCCATCGGCTCATCGCTGAAGGAGTTCCGAAAGGCCACCAAGGACAGCCTCGACGGTGACGACGAGGACGGCGACGGGTCGGATGCCGGGGACAGCTCGTCGCGAGCCTCCGACCCGGACTCCGACACCGGGCGCTGAGCTCGTTGGCCACGGACGAGGACGTCCCCCCACGCCTCGCGGGGGAGATGCCACTCACCGAGCACCTGCGCGAACTGCGCACCCGGTTGTTCCGGGCGGTGATCGGGCTGGGGATCGGAACCGCGGTCGGGTACGCGATCTTCCCGGCCCTGCTCGACCTGCTGATCGCGCCCTACTGCCAGGTCCTCGAGGGTGGGACCGAGGGCTGCAACCTGATCGCCCTGCGGCCACTGGAGCCCTTCTCGGTCCGGATCCGTGCCTCGCTGATGGTGGGCCTGTTCCTGGCCGGGCCGGTGATCTTCTACCAGCTGTGGCGCTTCATCACCCCGGGGCTGACCAAGCGGGAGCGTCGCTACACCCTGCCCTTCGTGGTGATGAGCCAGGTGATGTTCGGCGTGGGCATCGCCTTCGCCTACCTGATCATCCCCCAGGCGCTGCGTGTCCTGCTGGTGCTCGGCGGGCCCCGTATCGAAGCCTTCCTGTCCGCCTCGGAGTACCTCTCCTTCTTCCTGAGGATGTGCCTGGCCTTCGCGATCGTGTTCGAGCTGCCGCTGGTGCTGATCGCGTTGATCCTCGCCGGGGTGCTGCGGGCCACGAGCCTGCGCACCGCGCGTCCCTACGCCGTGATCGGGATGGCCACGCTGTCCGCGTTGATCACACCGACCACCGACGCGGTCACCCTGCTGCTGGTCGCCCTGCCGATGTGGCTGTTCTACGAGCTGTCGGTGCTGGTGGCCGTCCTCGTCGAGCGACGACGCACCCGGCGGCAGCGATGACCGGGACACCGGATCAGGCCCCGGCCACCGTGCAGGAGCGTGACCGTCGTCGGATGCAGCGGCGGGCACGTCTCGCGCTCTTCGCCCGTCGGTGGCATCTGGGGGTGCTGCTGACCGTCGCCGTGCTGGCCCTGCTGTTCGGCGGCCTGATCGGCCGCGCCACCGCACCGGGCACCAACGCCGATGCGCGCGTCGCGGTGGAGCGGGACGTCCTTCCCATCGCGCTCGATGCGGACGGCATCTGGACCTCCTCGACCGACGACCGGGCGGCGGTGAGCGAGGCGCTGGTGCGACTGCGCCGTGA
This sequence comes from Nitriliruptoraceae bacterium, assembly GCA_041685505.1. Classification (GTDB taxonomy): domain Bacteria; phylum Actinomycetota; class Nitriliruptoria; order Nitriliruptorales; family Nitriliruptoraceae; genus T1Sed10-7. Next base: position 22,111 of record JAWLFQ010000027.1, on the reverse strand, counting down.
CGGTGATCCCGCCCTGGTGGAGGCGTACCTCGAGGACTGGCTCACCGCCTACGACGCCGCGACGGTGCGCCTGGCCGCCGCCGACGTCCCCCCGGCGGCACGTCCCGTGCAACGCCAGCTCATCGCGGCGGTGAGCCTGTCGCGGGACGCCGTCGAGGTGCTCGGGCACGCCGCAGAGGTCGAGGACGAGCTCCACCGCAGGGATCTCACCACCGAGATCGGCCGGTTACGCGACCGATCCGAGCAGATGACCGCCAGCGCCCGGGCCTCCACCAGCGACCTCGACGGCAGCCGGACCGACGTGGCACCCCTCCCGCCGCTGCGCAGCTTCCGTGACGGCCGCAGCTGAGCAGGGCGCCGGGAGGCCGCGCCCAGCCCGTAGGCTCGCGACGCCGCCCGCCCCATCCGGTCACCCGCCCCCATCCAGCGAGGCATCGTGGAGCTCACCGACGACGCCCGCCGCAGCGTGGAACGCTTCACCGCCTCGCTCGGCTTCCCCCTCGATCCCTTCCAGGAACAGGCCATCGGTGCCCTGTCGCGAGGACGGTCGGTGCTGGTCGCGGCCCCCACGGGTGCCGGCAAGACGGTGGTGGGCGAGTTCGCCTGCCACGACGCCCTGGAGCGGGGTGGCAAGGCCTTCTACACCACCCCGATCAAGGCGCTGTCGAACCAGAAACACCGTGACCTGGTCCAGCGCTACGGCGTCGAGCGCGTCGGCCTGCTGACCGGCGACAGATCGGTCAACGGTGACGCACCGGTGGTGGTCATGACCACCGAGGTGCTGCGCAACATGATCTACGACGCCTCCCGGACCCTGGAGGGGCTCCGGCACGTGATCCTCGACGAGGTGCACTACCTCGCCGATCGCAGCCGGGGAGCGGTGTGGGAGGAGGTGATCGTCCAGCTGCCCGCCTCGGTGCAGCTGGCGTCGCTGTCGGCCACGGTCTCCAACGCCGAGCAGTTCGGCAGCTGGCTGGACCAGGTGCGTTCCAGCGCCGGTCCGGGGGGCGCGGGGGAGGGGTGCGAGCTGATCCTCGAGGAGTCGCGGCCGGTCCCGTTGCGGCACCACTACTTCGTCAACGGGCGGATCTACGACACCTTCCGGGCGGGCCGCAAGGGCGGGGCCAGCCGGGAGCACCGCGAGCGGGCATCGCAGGCGTTGGCCGGCGTCCCCAACCCCGACGTGGTGATGCTGGAGCGACGCTCCCGTCAGCGCAACCGGGTCTCCAACAAGGGGCGCCGGCAGGGACCCGCCCTTCGACTGCGGTGGCCGAGCCGGCCCGAGGTGGTCGAGGAGCTGGCGGCGCGCAGCTGGTTGCCGGCCATCCTGTTCGTCTTCTCGCGGAAGGGGTGCGAGGACGCCGCCGAGCAGCTCCAGCGCGCCGGGGTCCGTCTGACCACGGCCGCGGAGCGCACCGAGATCGCGGCGTTGATCGACACCCTGCTCGGTGACCTGCCCGGCAGCGACCTCGAGGTGCTCGGTTTCGACGCCTTCCGTGCCCGGGCCATGGACGGGATCGCCGCCCACCACGCCGGGATGGTGCCCGCCTTCAAGGAGTGCGTCGAGGTGCTGTTCCAGCGCGGCCTGCTCAAGGCCGTCGCCGCGACCGAGACCCTCGCGCTGGGGATCAACATGCCGGCGCGCACGGTGGTGCTCGAGCGGCTGGAGAAGTGGAACGGGGAGTCCCACGTGCTGCTCACGCCGGGGGAGTACACGCAGCTGACGGGCCGGGCAGGGCGACGGGGCATCGACCGGGTCGGTCATGCCGTGGTGCTGCACCAGCGCGACCTCGACTTCCGTACCGTCGCGGGTCTGGTCGGGACCCGCACCTACCCGCTGCGCAGCTCCTTCGAGCCCTCCTACAACATGGCCGTCAACCTGCTGCGCCGCCACGACCTCACCGAGGCCGAGGAGCTGCTGGGGGCCTCCTTCGCGCAGTTCGAGGCCGATGCCCGGGTCGCCGCCAAGAGCGAGCGTCTCGCCGAGCTCGAGGAGGGCATCGCCGGCTACAGCCGACACCTGGTCTGTGAGCACGGCGACTGGGCCGGCTACTGGGCGCTGCGCCGTGAGGTGTCCCGGCGCGAGAAGCAGGAGGCCAAGCAGCGGCGCGAGGCCGTGGATCGGGCGCTGCGTGCGGGCATCGCCGGCCTGGAGCCCGGCGACGTGCTGCACCTGCCCTGGGCGGGACGCCGCGGGCTGGTCGCCGTGGTCGGCGTGCACCTCACCCGCAAGGGCACCCCCATCGCCCAGGTGGTCACCGACGAGCGGGCGCTGACCAAGGTCGGTCCCCGCGAGCTGGACCGGGCACCGGAACCGGTGGAACGCATCCGGCTGCCCGGCCGCGGCAACCCGCGCCAGCAGGACTACCGCAAGGACGTCGCCGGCCGTCTACGGGCCCTGGACCCCCCCTGGGTCGAGCCCGACGCGCCACCGACCGAACCGCAGGTCCGCACCGGTCCGAGCGAGGAGGTGGTCGCGTTGCGGGAGCAGCTGCGCGCCCATCCCTGCCACCGCTGCCCCGATCGCGCCGAGCACGAGCGGTGGCAGCACCGTGCCGACGAACTGCTCGATCAGGCTGCGGGGCTGCGCACCGAGGTCACCCGGGCCACGGGCTCCCTGGTCCGCCAACTGCACCGCATCCTGGCGGTGCTGACCGACCTCGGCTACGTCGACGAGCGCCCCCAGCCGACAGCGCAGGGCCTCAAGCTCGCGGGGATCTACTGCGAGGTCGACCTGCTGGTCGCCGAGGCGTTGCGCCGCGGCATCCTCGACGATCTGGCACCCGAGGAGCTGGCAGGGATCGCAGGGCTGCTGCTGTACGAGCCGCGTGGGGGCGAGCCCACCGCGCACGCGGTGCTGCCGACCTTCGCCCTGGAGGAGGCCAGCGAGGCGATCCTCGACCTCGCCGAGGAACTGCGCGCCCAGGAGCGTGCCGCGGGGTTGCGCAGCACCCTGCGCGAGCTCGACGCGGGGTTCGTCGCGCCCGCCTATCGTTGGGCCGCGGGCGCCGACCTCGACAGCGCGCTCGGCTCCCTCGACATCACCGGTGGGGACTTCGTGCGCATGGTCAAGCAGGTCGCCGATCTCACCGGGCAGCTGCGCTCGGTCGGTCATGATCCGGTGGGTGCGCGTGCCCACGAGGCCGTGGAGGCTCTGCGCCGCGGCATCGTGGAGGCGTGAGGTGAGCGCCTTCGGCCCCCCGCTGGTCATCGCCAACCCCTCAGCGGGACGGGCCGACGGCACGGTGCTCACCCGGCTGATCTCCAGCCTGCGTGTCCACGGTGTCGAGCCGGAGGTGGTCGCCACCGCCGCCCGCGGTCATGCCAGCGAGTTGGCCCGCCAGGCGGTGGAGTCCGGACGCCGCTACCTGATCGCCGTCGGCGGCGACGGCACCGTGCACGAGGTGGTCAACGGGATGGTCGACGCGGAGACCGGCACCCTGCGCGGGGATGATCCGGTCCTCGGGGTGGTGGGCGGCGGCAGCGGCTGTGACCTGCTGCGCACCTTCGGCCTGGACCGGCCACCGGAGGTGCTGGCGCGTCATCTGGCCACCTCGGCGACGATCCGCATCGATCTCGGCCGCGTCCGCCTGACCGGCCTCGACGGTGCCGAGCGCGTGCGCGTGTTCGTCAACGTGGCGGAGGTCGGCTACGGCGGCGCCGTCAGCCGGCTCGCCAACCTGTTGCCCCGGCGCGTCGGTCGGGCCCGCTACGCGGCGGCGATCGTGGGGGCGGTGCCGCGGTTCCGCCGGGTCGACACCACCGTCGAGGTGGATGGTGGCACCACCCGCGAGCCGGTCTGCAACGTCGTGGTGGCCAACGGGCAGTTCTTCGGCCGCGGGTTGAAGGTCGCCCCACGTGCGCTGCCGACCGACGGTTCCCTCAACGTGCAGTCGTGGGGCGGCCGTCCCATCGACGTGATCCGGGCGCAGCCCCAGCTGCGCACCGGCACCCACCTCGCCCGGGCGGACGTGCGCGAGTGGCGCTCGAGCCAGGTCAGGGTCACCACCGCCCGTGCGGTCGAGGTCGAGGCCGACGGCGAACACCTCGGCACCGCCCCCGCGATCTTCGACGTGCTGCCGCAGCTGCTGCGCTTCAAGCTGTGAGCGTTAGCATCGCCTCAGGAGGCCACGATGGAGCACCCCCGCCTGACCGCGGCCCGCGCGGCCGTCCGCGCCGCCGGACTGGACGCCCTGCTGGTCGGTCCGTCCGCGGACCTGCGCTATCTGGTGGGCTACGACGCGCACGCCATGGAACGCCTCACGCTGCTCGTGCTCCCCGCCGAGGGTGACCCCTGGTTGCTGGTCCCGGCGCTCGAGGAACCCGCTGCCCGGGCCAGCGGCGCCGCGGAGCAGGTCGAGGTCCGTACCTGGGGAGAGACCGACGATCCGGTGGCGATGGTGGCGAGCGGGCTGCGGCACGGGAGCGCGGACGGGGCGGTCGCGGTCGCCGACCAGCTGTTCTCCGTGTTCACCCTGGCGCTGCAGGATGCCCTGCCCACCACCGTGTTCCGTCCGGGTGGACCGGTGCTGCGGGAGCTGCGCATGCACAAGGACGCCAGCGAGCTCGCGGCGTTGCGGGCGGTGGGTGCCGCCATCGACGCGGTCCATGCCGAGGTCCCCGGGCTGCTGCGGCCGGGACGCAGCGAGGCCGAGGTGGCACGCGACATCGGCGAGCTGATCCTGGCCGAGCACGACGAGGTGGCCTTCATCATCGTGGGTTCCGGTCCCAACGGCGCGTCCCCGCACCACGCCGTCAGCGACCGTGTCCTCGTGCCCGGTGACGCCGTGGTGGTCGATATCGGCGGGGTGAAGGACGGGTACTGCTCCGACATGACGCGCAACTACGCCATCGAGCAGCTGCCACCCGGCTACGGCGAGCTGCACGCGGTCCTCGAGCAGGCACAGGAGCAGGCCGTGCAACGCGTCGCGCCCGGCGTCGCGGCCGCGGAGATCGACGCGGCGGCGCGCGAGGTGATCGAGGCGGCTGGCTACGGCGAGAACTTCATCCACCGCACGGGCCACGGCATCGGCGTCGACGTCCACGAGCATCCCTACATCGTGGGCAGCAACCTCGAGCCGGTCAGCGCCGGGATGGCCTTCTCCGTGGAACCGGGGATCTACCTCCCGGGACGGTACGGCGCGCGTATCGAGGACATCGTGCTGGTCACCGACGACGGGGTGGAGCGGGTGAACCACCGGCCCCGCGCGGTGCTGCTCGCGGGGTGAGATCGGCACGGGGCAGGACGGGAGATGGCCGGTGACGGCCGGGAGGAGCCGACGGTGAACGACCAGGACGCACGGGCAGACACCACGATCACGGTGCGGCGGGCACGGATCGAGGAGATCCGGCCGCTGGCGGTGGAGTACCGGGCCGAGCAGGACGGCGACCCGGAGGCACTGCCCGATCCACCGCTGCCCCAGGGCGGGATCTTCTGGCTTGCCACCGACGAGGACGGCACCCCGCTCGGCTACGCGGCAGGGACCCTGCGGCCGGCTGGCTGCACGATCGGCCCGGTGTTCGCGCGCACCGCCGCACGCCGCCGCGGCGCCGGGGAGGCGCTGATCACCGCGATCCAGTCCTGGGCCGAGGACACCCGCGTGCCCGTGGTGGAGATCTCCGTGGCCGCGGACAACGAGACGGGTCGCCGGTTCCTGGAGGCGCTGGGCTACCGGCCCCGACGGATCCTGATGTCGCTGACCCCCGACGGGAGCCGGTCGGCGACCTCCGAGGCATGAACCTGCACCCGGTCACCGAGGAGGAAGCCGCGCTGCTCGAGGTCGTGGCGGCGGTGGCACGTGAGCGGATCGCGCCCCGCGCCGCGGCGGACGAGGAGGCGGCCCGCTTCCCGCGCGAGGTGTTCGACGAGCTCGCTCAGCTCGGTGTCGCGGGTCTGCCCTTCCCCGCATCCCTGGAGGGGGGTGCCGGGTCGGCGCGCCTGACCCTGATGGTGCTCGAGGAACTGGCGCACGCCTCGCTGGCCGTCGGGATGGGCATGAGCGTCCACCACCTCGCCACCTGGGCCGTGGTGACCTTCGGGACCGAGCGACAACGGGCGCAGCTCGCCCCGGACCTGGTCAGCGGCCGCCGGCTCGGCGCCTACGCGCTGTCGGAGCCCGACGCCGGCTCCGACGCCGCGGCGCTGACGACCCGGGCGCGACGCGACGGTGACGGCTACCGCCTCACCGGCACCAAGGCGTGGGTGACCCACGGCGGTGTCGCGGACCGCTACGTCGTCATGGCACGCACGGGCCAGGGGGGCGCGGGCGGGATCAGCGCCTTCGTCCTCGACGCCGACCAGCCGGGGCTGACGGTGGGCGCTGCCGAACGCAAGATGGGCCTGGCGGCCTCGCCGACGGCCCAGCTCCATCTCGATGACGCGCCCGTGCCCGCCTCGCGGCTGCTCGGCGGTGTCGAGGGCCGTGGCTTCGCCATCGCGATGGCCGCGCTCGACGGTGGCCGCCTGGGGATCGCCGCCTGCGCGGTGGGACTCGCCCGCGCGGCGCTGGAACTGGCCCGCGACTACGCGACCACCCGGGAACAGTTCGGCCGGCGTATCGGCGAGTTCCAGGGCGTCGGGTTCCTGCTGGCGGACATGGCCACCCGCACCGAGGCGGCCCGTTCGCTCACGCTGGCAGCGGCCGCACTGCGCGACCGTGGTGGTGTCGCAGCGCTCTCCCAGGCAGCGGCGATGAGCAAGCTGACGGCCACCGACGCCGCCATGCAGACCACCTCCGACGCCGTCCAGGTCCTCGGTGGCATCGGCTACACCCGGGCGGTCGCCGCGGAGCGCTACCTGCGCGAGGCCAAGGTGCTGCAGATCCTCGAAGGCACCAACCAGATCCAACGCCTGGTGATCGCACGCCATCTGACCGGTGGACAGCGGTGACCGACCGGGACCGTCCGCCCGACCGGCGCACCGTCACCGACCACGACCGCGGGCGCCTGCGGGTCACGCGGCGGGTCTGGCTCCTCGGCCCGGCGGTCGGTCTGATCGTCGTGGCCGTCCTGGTCCCCTTGGGGATCGGTGGTGCGGGGGGACTGGCCGTGCTGCTGGTGTGCACCGCGGGCAGCAGCATCCTGGCCGCCTTCGTGACCGCCGTGCAGGCGATGGTCGACGAGTACCGCTACGTGCCCGTCGCCCGGCGTCGCACGCTGACGGCACTGGCGCTGTTCGTCACAAGCTTCGTGCTGCTGCTGCTCAGCGCCGGTGTGTCGGCCACGGTGTGACGCGGTGGCGTCGGTGGTGGTGGAGTTCCACCCGCCGAACTGGTAGACCCCCGGGCGCTGGTGCGAGGTGAGGCTGCCAGCATCGCCGAGGAGCGGGAGAACGACGTGGTTGCCGGCGGGTTCGCCGCAGGTCCCGACGATGGCCCGGCCCGCGCCGCCGCGGCCACACCCCGCGGCACCCTGATCACCGCCGACCGGGTCGTCACGCTCGGCCGGGGACGCACGACGGCACGTGCCGTGGTGGTGCGCGGGAGCCGTGTCGTGTGGGTGGGTGACGAGGTGGACCACGCCCCGCCCCACCAGTCACGGCTCGATCTGCAGGGGTGCGTGCTCGGCCCGGCCTTCGTCGATGCCCACGCGCACCTGACCATGACCGGGTTGAGCCTCGGTGGCCTGGACGTGACGGGTGTGACCTCCAGCGAGGAGCTGCTCCGTGCGGTCTCGACCTACGCCGGTCAGCACACCGGCAGGGTGATCTGGGGCCACGGACTGGACCCCTACCGGTTCCCCGACCGACTGCCCGATCCCGACGAGCTCGCGCGCGCCGGGGCCGGACAGGCCGTCTACCTCTCCCGGGTCGACGGGCACGCGGGGTTGATCGACCGCGGCACGCTGGCGTCGGCGCCCCTCGCCCGGGCGGAGGGCATCGAGCTGCGCGAGGGCCGCCCCACGGGGGTGATCCGACGGGAGGCGAACCACGTCCTGCGCCGCTGGGCCGTGGCGTCGATGAGCGAGGCCGAGCTCGCTGCGGCCCGCACGACCGCGACGCAGCGTGCGGCAGCCCTCGGGGTGGGTTCGGTCCACGAGATGGGCGGACCGGATGTGATGGGTCTGGCGGACTTCGACGCCTGGGTCGAGGGCAGCTGGCCCATCGAGGTGGTGCCCTACTGGAGCTCGCTGGAGCTGGACGTCCCGCTGGAGCGCGACCTGCGGCACGTCGGCGGGGACCTGCTCCTCGACGGTTCCCTCGGCGCCCACACCGCGGCGCTGCACGCGCCCTACAGCGACGAGCCGTCGGTCCGCGGTCACCTCGAGTACGACGACGAGACCCTGATCCGGTGGTTCCTCGAGGCCGCCCGCGCCGGCCTGCAGACCGGTGTCCACGCGGTGGGCGACGCGGCGTTGTCACAGGTGATCCGGTGCTGGCGTGCGGTGGAACGGCACCTCGAGGCCGCCGGCGATCCCGAGGTCATCGCGCGCGGCCGTCACCGCATCGAACACGCCGAGGTGGTCACGCCGGAGCTGCTCGACGACATCGCGGAACTCGGCCTGCTCGTCTCCGCCCAGCCCAGCACCCAGGCGCGCTGGGGCGGGGCGGGCGGGATGTACGTCGCCCGGCTGGGAGCCGAGCGGGTGCGCTGGGTGAACGCCTTCCGCGGGATGGCCGACCGAGGGATCCCGATCGCCTTCGGGTCCGACGCCTCGGTCACCACCATGGACCCGTGGCACACCGTCCACGCCGCGGAGCATCACGAGCAGTCGGTCCACGCCGTGGGCCGGATGGAGGCGGTCTCGATGTCCACCGTGGGGGGGCGCAGCGCAGCCCGTCAGGAGCGCTACGTCGGCACGGTCCGTGCCGGGATGCGCGCCGATCTGGCGGCCTTCGAGGGCGACCCCTACACCGCACCCGACCCGCGCGGCGCGCGCTGCGTCCTCACGGTGGTGCAGGGGCGGGTTGCGCACGGCCAGGCACCGCTGCCCTCGTGGCGACGGAGCTGAGCGGCCGGGTCGCGCGCCGGTTGCGCCGGGCCCAGCCCCTCTGGTAACAACCGCGACCGCTGGTCCACACCTGCACACCAGCGAGCAGGAGCTGTCGTGAGCGCACATGCGACGGAGGGTGCGACGGGGCCGACGGATCCCGATGGGCCCGAGCTCGGGGAGGACCTGGTCGACGAGGACGAGGTGGATCCCTTCGAGGACGAGGAGGACGGGGACACGACGGAGCTCACCGACGAGCTGGAGGACGATCTCGACGAGGACACCGAGGACACCGACGCCGGGGACAAGGCCCTCGACGAGCTGGCGGCCGATGACGACAGCGGCGACGATGACGACGAACCAGCCGTCACCGTGGTCCCCCCCGACGCGGAGTTCGACGACGACGCACCTGTCGCACCCGTCGAGGAGGACGAGGACGAGGACGAGATCGAGGGTCTGCGCGACGGCGAGTTCGTGTGCCGTGGCTGCTTCATGGCCAAGCGGGAGACCCAGCTCGCCGACGCTGACGCACTGCTCTGCCGCGACTGCGCGTGAGCGCAGTCCGTGCGGCGGCCGCGCCGGTCGTGGCTGCGGCTGCCGGCCTCGCGCTGCTGGCGGCCCACCCGCCCCTGGGCTGGTGGCCGCTCTCCTTCCTGTCGCCGGCCCTGCTCGTCGCGGCGCTGTGGCTGGAGTCCGCTGATGCCACCACCAGAGGCCGGAGCCCGCGCGCGTTCCGTCTGGGCGTGGTCGCCGGGTTGTCCACCTTCGCGCCCCTGCTGCACTGGTTGATCCTGCCGGCCGGGATCGTGGGCTGGGGCCTGCTCGTGGCGGTCCAGTCGCTGTGGATGGGGCTGCTGGCCTGGCTGCTGGTGCGGGCGCTGACCTGGCGGACACTGCCGATCGTGGCCGCGACGCTGTGGACCGGGATGGACGCGTGGCGCGCCATCTGGCCCCTCAACGGTTTCGAGTGGGGCGCGATCGCCTACGCCCACGTCGATGGCTCCTGGCTGCTGCCCGCGGCCCGGCTGCTCGGTGGCCGCGCCATCACCTTCCTGGTGGTGCTGATCAGCGTGGCGGCTGCCGTGGCCGTTCGGATGGCCGCCGGTGCGGTCCGCCACCGGGGAGACGGCGAGCTCGAGACGGATCTCGACCGTCGCACCCGCGCACCCCTGACCATGCTGGTCGCCGGGCTGCTGGCCTCGGTGCTGCTGACGGTCGAGCCGCCGGCCACCTCCGGCGCGATCGAGGTGCTCGCGGTCCAGGGCAACGATGTACGCCACTGGGAGCGGTCGCGACCCGACCCCGATCCGCCCCTGCGGATCGCCACCGCGCTGCGTGACCGCACCCGCGCCGAGATCGCCGCCGACGGCGCACCCGACGTGACGGTCTGGCCCGAGTCGAGCATCGATCGCGATCCCTTCGCCCCGCGGGGCGAGCCCCTGGCCGCACTGGCGCGCGACGCCGCCACCGCGAGCGGGCGGTTGCTCACCGGGGTCAGCCTCGACGGGCCCGACCCCGCGACCGAGCGCCTCATCGGTGCGCTGCTGCTCGAGGACGGCTTCAACGAGCGCGACCGCTACATCAAACGGCGCCTGGTGCCCTTCGGGGAGTTCATCCCGCTGCGTCGCTGGCTGGAGTGGTTCCCTCCGCTCGCGCAGGTGCCGCGTGATGCCCAGCCGGGATCGGTGTCGCAGTCGGTGGAGGTGGTGGAGGGTGTGCCCGCCGCCGTGGTGATCTGCTTCGAGACCCTGTTCACCCGTGTGGTGCGGACCAACGTGCTGGCCGCCGACGAGCCCGCCGAGGTGCTCTTCACCCTGACCAACAACGCCAGCTTCGGCGACACGGCGATGCCGCAGCAGCACCTGGCCCAGAGCCAGCTCCGTGCGGTCGAGACCGGCCGCTGGGTGGTCCACGCCGCGCTGAGCGGTTCCTCGGCCTTCATCTCGCCCGATGGCCGGTTGGATCAGGCCACCGAGCTGTTCACCGTCGACGCCATCCGCGCCGAGATCCCACTGGCCCAGGGGCTCACGCCCTACCTGCGGGTCGGTGACGTGGTCGGCTGGTTGACCCGCATCGTCCTGGCGGCCGCGGTGGTGGCCGTGGTCGCCACGGCGGTGCGCTCGCGTCGCGCGACCAGCCGCGACGGGTAGCCTGCGCGCGGCCGCGTGCTCGCGGCCGCGCCCCCGTCGTCCAGCGGCCTAGGATCCCACCCTTTCAAGGTGGTGACGCCGGTTCGAATCCGGTCGGGGGTACCGCGTTCCGAGCCCATCAGGAGTCCCCGTGGCGAGCAAGATCGAGATCCAGGTCCCCGTCGAGCGGCAGAAGGCCGCGCAGGCGGCGGGCAACTTCGAGCTCGCCGACCTGCCCGGAGCGCTGGCGGAGCCGGCTGCTGCGGTCCGGGTCGGCAAGGCGACCCAGCAGGACAAGGCGCTCAAGACCGTACGGTCGCTGAACGGCATCACCAAGCTGAGCCCCGGCCAGGTCATCGCCAACTACGGGCGGTCCGAGTCCCGCTGGGCCACCGCCTTCCAGAAGCGGCGCGCCGGCGCGGCGCAGTTCCACGAGCTGCTCAGCTACGCCCGTCAGATCATCGGCCTCGACGACAAGGGCCAACTGCTGATCTGTCTGATGGGCCACGCGGGCCAGGGACCGTGCATCCCGCTGTGGGTGCCCCGGGAGGAGGTCACGCTCACGGTGCAGCCCAACGACATCATCCTGCGCTTCGACGACATGTCCTTCGACTGGTGAGCGGCGACGACCACGCGACCTGGCTCGCGGCGGCCCACGAGCTCGCCGACCTCGCCGACGCGCAGACGATGGCCTCCTTCCGCAGCCACCTCGAGGTGCGGACCAAGGACGACGGCACGTGGGTGACCGCCGTGGACGAGGCTGTCGAGCATGAGCTGCGCAGCGCGATCCGCGACCGGTTCCCCGATCACGCCGTCCTGGGGGAGGAGCACGGGCTCGACGGCCCCGTCGACGCGCCGCGGTGGGTGATCGACCCCATCGACGGCACCACCAACTACGTCCGGGGCAACCCGGTCTTCGCCACCCTCATCGGCGTGCAGGTGGGGGATCAGGACGTGGTCGGGGTGGTCTCGGCACCGGCCCTGCGCACGCGCTTCGATGGTGTCGCCGGCGGCATCGCCCGTCAGGACGGTCGGCGCATCCAGGTCAGCGCGATCACGAGCCTCGGCGACGCCGAGGTCTCCTTCGGTGGCCTGTCCTACTTCATCCAGCGGGGACATGCCTCCGGCGTGGAACTGCTGGTGGAGGCCACCGCCCGACAGCGCGGCTACGGCGACTTCTGGCAGCACTGCCTGGTGGCCGCCGGCAGCACCGACGTCGCGGTGGAGGCCGATGTCAGCCTGTGGGATCTGGTCGCCGTCAAGGTCGTGGTCGAGGCCGCGGGCGGACGGTTCACCGACCTCCGCGGACTGGCCACGGCCGATGGTGGCAGCGCGCTGAGCACCAACGGCCACCTCCACGATCAGGTGCTGGGCCTGCTGCCGGGACCTGCCCCGGGCAGCAGGCCGGCGTAGCCGCGTCAGGACGACGCCGTGCCCGTGGACCCACCCGCCGCCGCACCGCAACCGGAGCCCGACGCCGGTCCGGACAGCGCGCCGCGCGCCGAGGCGACCGAGCGCGCGCCGCGCCTGCTCGAGGTCGAGGATGCGCCACCGGGAACCTTCGGGGAGCTGGAGCCGTCCTCCCCACCCCTGACCGACGCCCAGGGTCGTATCCGCCTGTCGTTCACCCGTATCGACAGCTACCGCAACTGCCCGCGACGGTTCCGCTACAGCTACGTCGACCGGTTGCCGAGCCGCCCGAGCCCGCACCTGTCCTTCGGGACCTCGCTGCACGCCGCCCTGGAGGCGTTCCACGACCGCCAGTTGCCCGAACGGCCGAGCGAGCAGGCGCTGCTCGATGCCCTCTACCGGGGCTGGGACCAGCGCGGCTTCGCCGAGCTGCCCCGCGAGGAACAGCTCGCCTACTACCGCCACGCCCAGCAGGTCCTGCGCCGCTACCACGCCCGGGGGGAACCGCAGGCGCGTCGCACCGTGGCCACCGAGGCCTGGTTCGAGGTGCCCTTCGCCTACCAGGCGGTGGTGGTCGGTTCCATCGACCGGATCGACCTCGACGCCGAGGACGCGCTCCACGTCATCGACTACAAGACCGGCCGTCGGGCCCGTCCCCGCAGCGAGGTGGCCGGCTCCCTCCAGCTGTCCCTCTACGCCCTGGCCTGCGAGCAGCTCTACGGCCGGCTCCCCGCCACGGTGTCCCTGGACTTCGTGGTGCCCGACCTCACCGTCACCGTCGGCCTGGAGGAGCTCGACCTCGACGCCGCCCGCGAGGCGGTCCTCGAGACCGCGGACGCGATCCGCAGCGCACGCTTCCCCACCACCCCGAACCGGCTGTGTGACTGGTGTGACCACCGCGCCATCTGCCCCGCGTGGAACGCGCCGGAGGGCGAGCAGACCTACGGCGAGCTGGTCACCGAACTGGCCCAGCGGCGGCGACGCCTGACCCGTGAGGTCCGTGAGCTCAGGGAGTTGGAGGCGGGGGTGCAGCGCCTGGGCACCGAGCTCGGGCTGGATGACTGAGGTGTTCGCCACGTTAGGCTGCCGCCTGCGATGACCGGGCAGGGGCCGGTCAACCCGACCCAGGAGGCACCGGTGGGACAGAAGGTCAACGACTCGACCACGATCGGGGCGTCCCCCGATGTGGTGTGGAACGTCATCACGGAGCTGGACACCTACCCCGAGTGGGCCGGCGGGGTCCAGCACACCGAGGTGCTCGAGGCCAACGACGACGGCAGCCCCCACACGGCGCGCTTCCGGGTGGACGCCAAGGTGTCCGAGATCACCTACATCATCCAGTACCACTACGAGGACTACGACATCACCTGGCACCTGCTCGAGGGGGACATGATCTCCCAGCTCGACGGTGAGTACCGGCTGTTCGAGACCGAGGACGGGGGCACCGAGGTGCGGTACGCCCTGGAGGTCGACGTCGATCTCCCGCTCCCCGGCTTCATGAAGAAGCGGGCCGCCCGCACGATCCTGGAACAGGGGCTCAGCGGCCTCAAAGGTCGTGCTGAGGCGCAGGTCTGACCGGGTCCGGGTACGACGCGCACCACGGCGGGACGCCGGACCGCAAGGAGGCGCAACGTGGCACGTGACGAGGTCGAAGCCGCCTACTTCGCCCTGCTCCGGGCCCGGGAGGAGCTCGACGCGATCCGCCGTTACGACGAGTACCTGCTGGCCGAAGCCCAGCGCCTGCGACGGGCCACCAGCGAGGGCCAGGCCCTGCTCGACGGTGTGGACCGGCGCCTGACCCGGGCGTTGCGCCACACCGATCAGCCACTGGCACACGCGATCACGGCCCGGCTCGCGGCGATCGCCGACGAGCGCGAGCACATCCCCGAGCGGCTCGCGGCCGCGGAGCGCTACGTCGAGGAGTGCGAGCGTGACCACGCCGCCCGACGCAGCCAGGCCTGACCGCCGCCGTGGGGACCGGCCCGACGTGGGCACGGCGCGCGCCGGGCGTCCGGCGACGCGCCCGTCGAGCGAAGCGCTACCCTCGCCACCCAACAGCGGGCGCCTCGTGGTGCCCGCTCGGTCGTGGGGGGCATCCGCGCGATGTCGCGCCCGCGGCCACACGGCTCCGGCCTGGCCCGACGGTCACGTCGCCATCCCGGGCCGCCCGCATCCGCTCTGCACACACCCGAGGTCGACTCCCCATGCCCACCGGACGCGTCAAGGTCTTCCACGCCGATCGCAACTACGGCTTCATCACCACCGAGGACGGAGGCGAGGCCTACGTCCCCGGGACCGCGGTGGCCTCCGGCACCCTGCGTTCCGGCGACGAGGTCGAGTTCGAGATCGGTGAGGGCGAGGGACGCCGTCAGGTCGCCACCGGGGTCAACGTCACGAAGCCTGCCCCGGCCGCGAACCCCGTGGGGCGCACCATGGCCAACCCGCCGTCCTGGGACGAGCTCGAGGAGCGCGAGCGGCAGCGCCGTATGGCCCGCCGTCGGCGCCGCTGAACACCGCCCGTCTCCGGGCCGTGTCGACGAGCACCGGGCCGCACGGTGCTCGTCAGCGGCCCGTGCCGGGTAGGTTCACCCGTGCAGGCGTGCGCGGAGGGAAGAGCGTGGCCCAGGCCACCCAACCGGCGGCGGCACCTGTGCGCGAGGAGGTGCCGGAGATCGCGGAGGAGCCCTCCGCGGATCTGCCCTGGGACGTGATCGTGTGGGACGATCCGGTCAACCTGATGTCCTACGTGGTGTTCGTCTTCAAGCGGGTGTTCGGCTTCCCCGAGCATCTCGCCCGCAAGCTGATGCTGGAGGTCCATGAGCAGGGTCGCGCCCTGGTCGCCTCAGAGCCCCGGGAGCAGGCCGAGCGTTACGTCAAGGAGCTCCACCGTTACGGGCTCCGAGCCACCATGGAGCGCGCGTCGTGAGCCGTACCTTCACACGGCACGGCGATGCGATCCGTCTGACCCTGCGCGCCGAGGAGGCGCAGCTGCTCGAACGGTTGGCCGGTGAGCTGCGCACCGCTCTGCAGCGACCGGGGCCCGATGACCCGGTCCACTCACGGTTGTTCCCGCCCGCGGTGCTCGGTGACGCGCAGGCGGACCGCGAGGTGCGTGACCTGCTGGCCGATGCCCTGCTCGCGGACCGGTTGGAGGGCCTGGAGTCGGTCCTCGCGCTCGTCGCCGGTGCGCGCCGCAGCCGGGGCCGGATGGTGGTCGACCTGCACGACGAGGAGCCCCTGCTCCTGCTCGGTGTCCTCAACGACATCAGGTTGGCGATCGGCGCGCGCATCGACATCGAGGCGATCGACCGCGACCAGGTCGGTGTCGACGACGAGGTGGCCTACCCGATCGCGGTGATGGACCACCTCGGATGGTGGCAGGAGCAGCTGCTGGTGCTGCTGGACGGGGAGCGCGGCTGATGCGCATCGGGATCGGTGTGAGCGAGGATCTGCCCGTCGCGGTGCAGCAGCGCATCGCGAGCCACGTCGAGGCCGCCGGTTTCGCCTCGTTGTGGACCAACGAAGCGAGCGGTCGTGACGCCCTGCTGCTGTGTCAGGCGTGGGCAGCCGCGACCACCGCCCTCGAGGTGGGTGTCGGGGTGGTCCCGGTGTGGACACGCAGCCCTGCCCAGCTGGCCATGGCCTCGGCGACCCTCCAGGAGGCCAGCGGCGGACGCTTCCTGCTGGGCCTGGGGGTCAGCCACGCCGCGACCATGGGCCCGTGGCACGGCGCGCAGGTCCGCCGGCCTCTGACCGCGGCCCGGGAGCTGCTCGAGATCCTGGCCACCCTGGAGGCCGGCGAAGCCAGCGACACCCCGGGTGAGGTGCTGTCCTCGCAGGCCTTCCGGTTGGCGATCGACCCGTTGCCGCCGGCCACACCGCGCTACCTCGGCGCGATGGGGCCGCGGATGCTCGCCCTGGCCGGGACCCACGCCCGGGGCGCGCTGCTCAACTGGGCCGGCCCGCAGGAGGTCACCGCCGCGGGGGAGCGGGTCCGTGCAGCCGCGGCGGCCGCCGGTCGTGACCCCGAGGAGGTGGAGGTCGCGGCCTACGTCCGCGTCGCCGTGGCCGAGGACCGTGACGCCGCCCGGGCCGCGCTGGCGACCCAGATCGGGCGCTACGGCGCGCTGCCCGCCTACGCGAGCCATCTGCAACGCCAGGGCTTCGGACCGGCCCTGGAACGCGCCAGGACGGCGCACCGTGCCGGCGCCGACGGCATGGGCCTGGCCGAGGCGCTGGGGGAGGAGGCGCTGGGGTCGCTCGGGTGGGCGGCGAGGCCGGGCGACGATCCACGTCCCCTGCTCGAGGCCTTCGCCGCCGCCGGTCTCGACCACCTCGTCGCCCGGGTGGTGGTCGTCGGCGACGACCCCGTCACCAGCATCGACGCCGTGGTACGTGCGCTGGACAGCCAGGTCGGCTGACCAGGGAACCGCACCCCACAGCGCTGTGGCACTGGGTCACTGCCGACGCCGCACGCCGACACGCGCGAGCAGGGCTTCGGCCTCCTCGACCCCGAGCAGCCACGTGGCCGCCAGGTAGGCGGCGCCCGCAGCGCCTCCGACCACCACCAGGCGCAGCAGCGAGGTGGTGGTCGGCAGCAGCCACGCGGTCAGCGCGCCGGCCAGCATGGCGACCGCGGCCGCCACCAGCAGACGGGCCAGGGTCCCGCCGCCGAGCCGGGGTCGGGCGGACCGGCGCGCCACGGCGCGGCGCAGGAGCAGGAACTCGAGCCAGGCACCGGCCACCGAGCCGAGTGCCAGGCCGACCGCCCCGAGCCGGAGCTGGTTGTCGGTGGCCTCACGCAGCTCGGGTGCCGCGGGGGAGAGGGTGAGCACCGAGCCCGGCTCGGCGACCACCACACCGCCCGGCGCCGAGAGCTCCACCGCGAAGCGGTCCAGGATGAGCATCAGCGGCACGGCCACCGCCAGCGCGACGGCGACCCGGACCACGGCCACCACCGCCGGGGTGCGGGCATCGTCCACCGCGTACAGCAGGGACTGCAGCAGCCGGGCGGCGGTGGCGGGAAGCAGCGCCAGGCTGTAGACGCCCAGCACCACGGCCACCTGGAAGGTGGTGGCCGGGCCGAAGGCGCCCCGTCCGAACAGCACCTCCACGATGTCCCTACCGACCAGGAGGTAGGCGATCGTGGCGCCGGTGACGAAGAACGCACTGCGGGCGAGCCCCGCATCCAGCCGCTGCCGCAGCAGCCGACGGTCGGCCGCCCCCAGGGTGGACAGCGACGGCAGTTCCGCCGCGGCCACGCTCATGCCGAACAGCGCGATGGGCAGCAGGTAGAAGGTCTGGGCGTAGCCGAGCACGGCCACGGCACCGACCGCCAGCAGGGACGCCACCGCCAGCTCCAGCAGCGCCGAGAGCTGGACCACCCCACGACCGAGCACGATCGGCCCGAACGCGGCCAGCACGGTGCGCACGCCGGGGACGTGCCGGTCCAGGGAGGGCCGCAGCGTGCCACGCAGCACCCGTCGCACCGTGGGCAGCTGCACACCGAGCTGCAACGCGCCGCCGAGCACCACGCCCCACCCCGCGGCCTGGACCGGCGGCATGATCGCGGTCGCAGCCAGGGTGAGCAGGCCCACCAGGATGCCGACGTTCCACAGCACCGGGGCGACGTAGGACAGGAAGAACCGACGGTGGGCGTTGAGCACGCCGAGGCACCAGGCGGACAGCACCAGCAGCCCGACCCCGGGGAACATGATGCGCACCAGCAGCACCGTCAGCTCGAGACGCGCACCGGCGAAACCGGGGGTGATCACCCGAACCAGGACCGGGGCCAGGGCGACACCGGCGAGCACCAGCGCCCCGGTCAGGACCGTCAGCAGACCCAGCACGGCGCCGGCGACGCGACCCGCCTCCTGCTCCCGGTCCTCGGCCAGCAGCCGGGCGTAGGTGGGGATGAAGGATGCCGAGAGCACCCCCTCGCCCAGCAGGTTCTGGAGCAGGTTGGGGATCTTCAAGGCCGCACGGAACGCATCGGCACCGACGTTGGCGCCGAGGAAGAAGGCCAGGGCCGCATCCCGCAGCAGCCCGGACAGCCGTGACAGCGCGATGCCCGCCGCGATCAACGCCGAGTGTCGGCGCATCCCCGGTGCGGGGTCGGGGGTCGCTGCGCCGCCGGCGGCCTCAGCCATGCCGGCTCACGCCCATCGGCCTGGTCGCGTCCGCAACCCTTCGGCGCCCACCGCCTCGCACCAGGCGAGGAAGGACTCCTGTGGGACGCCCTCGAAGGCCAGGTCCTCGAGCCCCGCACCGAGGTCGAGGTCGCGGGCCAGGACGGTGAGCTCCCGGTACAGCCGGACCTCGCCGGCACGCTCGGACAGGGTGTCGGCCACACGGGTGGCACCGCGGACCGTGACCTCCCAGGAGGCGGGGTCAGGCGGGATCGCGTCCAGGCTGCCGTAGTGGGCGAGCAGCGTGGCCGCGGTGCGCTGGCCGATGCCCGGTAGTCCGGGGATGCCGTCGGCGCTGTCGCCGACCAACGCCAGCAGATCGGGGATCGCCGCCGGGGGCACACCGAAGCGTTCGATCACGGCGGGCTCGTCTCGGACCACCGAACGGATCCGGTCGACCTGCACGATGCGCGTCCCGGTGACCACCTGGGCGAGATCCTTGTCCGGGCTGAGCAGGCGGACCTGTCCGGTCGTCCCGACCAGCTGCACCGCGGCGCTGGCCAGCACGTCGTCGGCCTCGACCTCCTCGGCGCGCCACAGGTGGACACCCAGCGCGGTCACCGCCTCCTCCGCACCCGGCAGCTGTGCGAGCAGTTCCTCCTCGATCCCCTCGGAGCTCTTGTAGGAGGCCAGTCGGGCGTTGCGCCAGCTCTCGATGGGCCGGTCGAAGGCCACACCGAGGTGGGTGACCGCTTCCTCGGTGTCATCGAGGAGCCCCAGCAGGCTCGCGACCATGCCCACCGTGGCCTTGACGTCGCGGCCGTCGGGTGCGGTCCGCGCCGGCCGTTTCGAGTGATGGGCGCGGAACAGCTCGAACGTGCCGTCCACGAGGTGGACGCGGCGGGGTGCGGCGTGCTCGTGCTCGCCCACGGGACCTCCTGCTGTGCGGCCCGGCACGCTAGTCCAGCGCTACCGTCCCGCGGAGACGACCAGGGGAGGTGGGGTGCAGCCAGCGGGCGACCAGCACCGTCCCACGGCACCGGCCGACGGCTACACCCGGCCGCCGCGGGCGGTGCCACCCTCGGCGTGGTACCTGCCCGATGGTGACACCGCCGACGCCGACGGGCTGGTCGGTTTCGGCGCGGACCTGGCGCCCGCGACGCTGGTGGACGCCTACCGCCGCGGGATCTTCCCCTGGCCCCACCCCGGGGTCGCCGTGCCGTGGTTCTGTCCGGACCCCCGCGGGGTGCTGACCCTGGACACCCTGTCGGTGTCGCGGAGCCTGACGCGGACCCTGCGGCGCTCGGGTTGGACCACCACCGTCGATGTGGCCACCGACCCGGTGATCACCGCCTGCGGCCAGCGCAGCGCAGCCGAGGGCACCTGGATCACCCCGGCGATGCACCAGGCCTACCTCCGCCTGCACCGCCTCGGCTGGGTGCACTCCGTGGAGGTGTGGGACGACGCGGAGCTGATCGGGGGGATCTACGGCGTCCAGGTCGGCGGGGTGTTCACCGGCGAGTCCATGTTCCACCGCCGCAGCGATGCGTCCAAGGTCGCACTGGTGGACCTGCTGGCGCGCTTCACCGACGCCGGCGGCGCGCTGCTCGACGTGCAGCTGCAGACCCCGCACCTGGCCAGCCTCGGTACCCGCGAGATCCCCCGTGCGCGCTTCCTGGCCGTGCTGGCGCAGCAACGGGACCGTCGCGTGCGCATGCGGGCCGATGCCATGCCGGTCAGCCGCCTGGCGGAGGCGCTCCGAAGGCGGGGGGTCGGCAGCTGACGCCCGCCCCACCGGGTGGTTTCGGGCACACTGTCGCATGACGAGGACGCCGAGTCCGGCCACCCCTCACCCCCACGCCAGCGCGTCGCGCCATGATGGCCGCGCATCGGCGACACCGGAACAGGTAGGACATGAGCGACACCACCACGCCCACCCGCACCATCGAGCGGCGCTACGACGGCGAGGATTTCGAGGTCCGCGACCTCGCCCTCGCCGAGTGGGGCCGCAAGGAGATCGATCTCGCCGAGCGGGAGATGCCGGGGCTGATCGCCCTGCGCGAACGCTTCGAGGGGCAACGCCCCCTCGACGGCGCCCGGATCGCCGGGTGCCTGCACATGACGGTCCAGACCGCGGTGCTGATCGAGACCCTCCAGCAGCTCGGCGCCTCCGTGCGCTGGTCCTCGTGCAACATCTTCTCCACCCAGGACGAGGCCGCCGCCGCCGTGGCCGCGGCCGGCACCCCGGTGTTCGCCTGGAAGGGCGAGACCGAGGAGGAGTACCTGTGGTGCATCGAGCAGACCCTCGTGTGGCCGGACGGCTCCGGGCCGAACCTGCTGCTCGACGACGGCGGTGACCTCACCGCGCTGGTCCACCACGAACGTCCCGACCTGCTGCCCGACATCCTCGGGGTCTCGGAGGAGACGACCACGGGGATCAAGCAGCTGCGTTCCTGGCAGAAGCGCGGGACGCTCATGATGTCGGCCATCAACGTCAACGACTCGGTCACCAAGTCGAAGTTCGACAACCTCTACGGCTGCCGCGAGTCGCTCATCGACGGGATCAAGCGCGGCACCGACGTGATGATCGCCGGCAAGGTCGCGGTCGTGGCCGGCTACGGCGACGTCGGCAAGGGATGCGTCCAGGCGCTCGACGGCATGGGTGCCACGGTCTACGTGACCGAGATCGACCCGATCAACGCCCTGCAGGCCGCCATGGAGGGCTACCGGGTCGTGCGGATCGAGGACGTGATCGACCAGGCGGACATCGTCGTCACGGCCACGGGCAACATGGGCATCGTCAGCCACGATCGCGTGCTGGACATGAAGGACCACGCGATCCTGTGCAACATCGGCCACTTCGACACCGAGATCGAGACCGAGGCCCTGCGTCGCTACGAGTGGACCAACATCAAGCCCCAGGTCGATCTCATCCACCTGCCCAACGGCAAGGACGTGATCCTGCTCGCCGAGGGGCGGCTGGTGAACCTCGGCAACGCCACGGGGCACAGCTCCTTCGTGATGTCGACCTCCTTCACCAACCAGGTGCTCGCCCAGCTCGAGCTGTGGCAGCGCAACGAGGAGTACAAGCACGAGGTGTACGTCCTGCCCAAGCACCTCGATGAGGAGGTGGCGCGACTGCACCTCGACAAGATCGGGGCGCGCCTGACCGAACTGACCCCGCAGCAGGCCGACTACCTCGGTGTCCCCGTCGACGGGCCCTACAAGGACGACGCCTACCGGTACTGACCGCAGCGCGTCACCACCCACGCTGCCGCGCGTCTCCCGGGGTTCCCACCGGGCACGACGTCGCGTAGCGTGGGTGGTGTTGTTCCCGTGGCTGGAGATCGCCCTGGATCGGTACTCACGTCGGGGCACCGACGTGCCGATACCCCCGGGGAGGCGGACCGCAGGTCGCGCCGGACAGCCGCTGCAACATCCGTGCACCGCACAGAGGAGGCCACCGTGGGCCGCAGGCGACCGATGATCGGCACGCTCGTCGCCGTGGGCGCGCTG
>JAWLFQ010000097.1:0-7251 GCA_041685505.1 Nitriliruptoraceae bacterium | reverse complement strand
CGCGGGCCGGGTAGCCCAGGTCGGTCACCAGTAGCAGCGCCGGCCGTGCACGCTGCATGTCCGGCCTCCGTCGGCGAGGGTCCCGCACGCTAGTGGAGGCCGATCCTGTGGTGGTGCCACGGCGTCCTTGCCCGCAGCGGTGACAGCCGCTTGCCTGGCGCCCGACCGGCGCCGGGCGGAGCGCACGCTCGTCGGTGAGCGGAGGCCGTGATGCGGCTGGGTGTGGCCATCCCTCTGCTGGTGGCGCCCGAGGGGCGGTGGCCGGTTGCGCGCTGGGCGGACATCCGTGCGCGGGCGGTCACAGCTGAGCAGGTCGGCTTCGATCTGGTCGTGGTCGAGGACACGATGTCCTGGCCGCTCGAGGCCATCACCGGCGGCGCGTGGGAATCGGTCTCGCTGCTCGGTGGGCTGGCGGAGGCGACCTCCACGATCCGCATCGGCCACTCCATGCTGAACGCCCCGTACCGGGCACCCGGGCTGGTCGCCAGGATCGCGGAGACCCTGGACGAGATGTCCGGTGGCCGGTACGTGCTCGGGATCGGCGCCGGCAACAGCCCCGATGCCGACTACGCCGCCTTCGGTATCCCGGCCGAGCCCCGCTTCTCGCGCTTCGTCGAGGGGCTGGAGATCATCGCTACGCTGCTGCGGCAGGGCCGCGCGACGGTCGACGGTCGTTTCCACCAGGTGGCCGACGCCCGGCTGGTGCTGCGGGCTCCGCGGCAGCAGGGAGCGCCCATCGTGGTGGGCGCCGGCGGCCCGCGGATGAAGGAGGCGGCCGCGCGGTGGGCCGACGAGTGGAACTGGTGGACGCCGCCGAAGGACCTGGGTGGGGTCGCCGACCACCTCGGGGACCTCGACCGCGCCTGCGAGGACGTCGGGCGCGACCCGGCGTCGTCGGCGAGCTCCACCGCGCGTGAGCGGCGCGCATCACCCACGTAGCGCCCGTGCAGGGTGGGATCACCGGGGTGGGGCAGGATCTGGTCGATGCCCCGTAGCAGGCACACGGTGCGTGCAGATCCGCTTCAGGCCAGGGGCAGCGCGTACCGCCAGATCGCGACCGCATGCAGCGTCGCGCCGACGAGCACCAGCGAGTGGAAGACCTCGTGGAAGCCGAACCAGGAGGGCCAGGGGTCGGGGGCGCGCAGCGCGTACACGATGCCGCCGGCGAGGTAGACCGCACCACCCGCAGCGATCAGCAGGACGCCGTGCAGTGGGAGGACATCGACGATGTTGATGAGCGGGATCGCCGCCAGCGCACCGAAGGAGGCGTAGGCGGCCACCGACAGCCAGCGTGGACCCTTCAGGGGAGAGGCGGCAACCACCGCGCCCACGATCGCGATGGTCCAGGCGATGACCAGGCTCCAGGTCCGCCAGACGCCGCTGAGAGCGTGCACGGCGATCGGTGTGAAACTGGCGGCGATGAACAGCTGGATCATGGCAACGTCGGCGCGTGCGAGCACTCTGGCGACCCGAGCGGGCCAGCGTGGCAGGTGGTACAGCCCCGAGGTGGTGAACAACCCGATGAGCCCCAGCCCGAACACCGCCACGCTGATCCGGGGCAGCCCCGGTGTCGCGGCCCGCCACAGCAGGATCGCCACTACCGCCGCCGCGGGAGCGGAGAGGCTGTGGATGACGCCCCGCAACCGCGGCTTGGTCACGTGCGCGGACGACCGCACGCCGGGATCTCCACCGCGATCCTCGGTCCCTTCCACGATCTGCCCTCCCCGGCAACCGCGCGGAGTATGCACCACAGCGGCGGCAACGGTCCGCCGCTCCACGGTACCGGTGGGGGCCGCTGGCCGACACCGGACCGCGGGACCCGGCCGCCCGAACCGCCCACCACCCCATGGGCAGGCCCACCGCGGCTCAGCCGCCGCTGCGAGTCAATAGGGTGCCGGGAGATCCCATCGCCGGAAGGTGACCGTGGCCACACGGGGCTCACGCCGAGACGAACCACCGGAGCTTCGACGTGTCCGGCTGGCCGGGGCACTGTTCGCCGTGGTCGTCATCACCGGGGTCGTCGGTTACTCCGTGCTGACCGGTGCGTCGCTGCTCGACGCGACCTACATGACGGTGATCACCATCACGACCGTCGGCTACGGCGAGATCATCGCGCTCGACGGTGTCGGCCGGGTGTTCACGATGGGGCTGCTGGTGGCCGGCGTCGGCACGGTGACCTACGGCGCGATCAGTGGAGCCGAGTTCCTGGTCGAGGGCCACCTCGGCCGCTACATAGAAAGGCGCCGCATGCTCGCCCGGATCGCGGACCTGGATCGTCACGTGATCGTCTGTGGGTACGGGCGGACCGGGCGGCAGATCGTCCATCGCCTGACTCAGGACGGGGTCGCCCACGTCGTGATCGAGGCTGACGAACGCACGGCACCCATCCTCACAGCGGCCGGGACCCCCTACCTCATCGGCGATGCGACCGAGGATACGACGCTGTTCGAAGCCGGTGTCGAGCGGGCGGTCGCTGTCGTGGCGGCCGTCCACAGCGACCCGGACAACGTCATGATCTCGCTCTCCGCACGCGGGTTGGCGCCCGACATCACCATCGTGGCCCGCTCGCGGACGGTCGAGAACGAGCAGAAGTTGCACCGCGCAGGTGCGAACCACGTGATCACCCCGGCATCCATCGGGGGACGCCGCATCGCCCAACTCCTGGCCCGTCCGACCATCACCGCCTTCCTCGACTGGCTGGGCGATGACGGCACGGATCTGACCCTCGAAGAGGTGGTGGTCCCTGAGCTCCTGGGCGGCTGCAGTCTCGACGAGGCCGAGCTGCCCGGCCGCTACGGCTGCACCCTGCTGGCCATCCAGCGGCGCGACGGTCGCCTCGAGGTCCATCCGGGCAGTGACACGCGCCTGGAGACCGGCGACACCCTGGTGGTCATGGGCAGCGAGGAGGACGTCACCCGCCTGCGCGCGGAGCAACCGCGACCGCGCTCCTCGTGATCGTCGCCGGTCCGTGGCGGTAGGCAACGGTGTGGCGTCCGTGCGACAGCGCAGGCAGGATGACGGCAGAACGAGCACCGTCAACCAGCGTCCCCGCCCTCAGCTGTTCGACCGGCGGGCCTACCGGGGTCTCCCGTGGGAACCGGATCCGCACACCTCGATCACGATCGTGGGTCGTGGACGGTGCCGAGGAACAGGATCGTGCCGGTGTGCCGGTCGGTGACGGTGTACGCGAACGTCCGGTCCACGAGCAGCTCGTCCAAGGCCAGATCCTCATCAGGCAGCAGCACCTCCATCCCGAACCGCTCGTCGTCGCCGTCAGGCAGCCGGAACATCGGGGGTAGGCTTCCCGCACGGACCGGTCGGGTGACGGGGTGGGGCCAGCTTCGGGTTCGGCTGTCGGCGGGCGCCCTGCCGTCCCGACGGCCCGCCTGCGCAGCGTGCCGAGCAGGCGAACACCCCCCGAGACGCATCGAGTCGGAGATGTCCGATCCGCACTACCTCAAGGACGAGCTCTACTCGCTGGTCGCTACTACTCCGGAGATCTTCGACTTCCTGCAGAGCGGGTCGCTCGATGGTCTCTGGTACTGGGATGTCGAGCATCCCGAGCAGGAGTGGATGAACCCTCGGTTCTGGGAGCTGCTGGGCTACGACCCGAGCGAGAAGCAGCACCTTGCCAGCGAGTGGCAGGACCTCATCCATCCCGATGATCTCGAGGCATCGCTCGAGAACTTCCGCCGGCACTGCGAGGATCCGAGCCACCCCTACGACCAGGTCGTGCGGTACCGGCACAGGGACGGACGGACGATCTGGGTCCGCTGCCGCGGGATCGCCGTGCGGGACGAACATGGCCGGGCGATCCGCATGCTGGGTGCGCACAACGACCTGACGCAACTGAAGGAGCTCGAAGAGCAGCTGCGCAAGGCCGCGAGCGAGGACGCACTGACCGGCCTGGCGAACCGGCGCTCCTTCGATGAGCACTGCGCGTGGACCCTGGCGAACTGTCAACGCACCGGGGAGACGGTCAGCCTGGCGCTCATCGACCTCGACCACTTCAAGCAGGTCAACGACCGGCACGGACACCAGATGGGCGACGCCGTGCTGGCAGCCTGCGCTGCAGCGATGGAACGCGGCGTGCGCCGGAACGACTTCCTGGCACGCTGGGGTGGTGAGGAGTTCATCGTGCTCTTCCACGGTGCGGACGTCGAGGGATCGATCGAGATCGCCGAGCGGGTGCGGGAGCTCGTTGCCGAGGTCGAGATCATCGATGGTGGGTTGTCGGCGAGCATCGGCATCTCGACCTTCCCTCAGGTGCCTGCCGAGGCGGACATGTCCTTCGTCAGCGGACAGATCAGTGCTGCGGACCGTGCGCTCTACGTCGCCAAGGAGTCCGGCCGAGACCGCGTCGTCCATGCCGCCAGGCTCGACGGCGCATGAGGCTGCTGATCGACGCCACGGTGGCGACAGCGGGCCCGGCGTCGGTCAGCGGCTGATCCGCAGGATCCGCCGCGCCCCGTTGGCGACGATCGCGAAGATGATGGCACCGGCGATCAGGTCGGGTGCGGCCGAGTCGGTGACCGACACCAGGATGGCGGCGATGATCACCAATGCGTTGACCTTGATGTCGTTGGCGGTGAAGATCCAGCTCGCCTCGAGGTGGGACTCGCCCGTCCGGACACGGTGCAGCACCACGAGGGTGACGATGTTGCCGACCAGCGCCAGCAACGACACCACGATCATGGAGGTCGTGTCGGGCACCGCGCCGCCGGCGACGAAGCGACGGATGACCTCGGCGAGGCCGACCACCGCGAGGATGAGCTGCAGGTAGCCGCTGGCGCGCGCGAGCCGCTTCTTGCGTGCCATGACGGTGCCGACGGCCAGCAGGCTCAGTGCGTACACGGACGCATCCGCGCCCATGTCGAGCGCATCGGCCACCAACCCCATCGAACCGCTGATCAGCCCGACCGTGAGCTCACCGACGAAGAACGCCGCGTTGATGGCCAGCGCGATGATCAGCGCGGGGCGCTCGCGCCCCTCGTCGGTGGCGACCGTCACCTCACCCTCGTCGTCGAGGTGGGTCGTGCCGAGATCCAGGGACTGCAACGCCGCGTCGACCACCGCCGGATCCAGCGTGTGCTCGACCGCCACCTCGCGGTCGGTGAGGTCGATGGTGACGCCGTCGATCCCGTCGAGGTCGTCGAGGGCGAACCGGACCAGTTGCTCCTCGGCAGCGCAGTCCATCTCCGCTACCCGGAACCGGCTGACCGTGGTGGCCCGATCGCGTTCCGGCGGTGTCGGTGAAGGGCCCACGTCGCCTCCCGTCGCAGCGGTGTCGGGCCGCGGAAACTAGCCAGCCCGACCCGGCCACCGCGAGTGGCTGCATCGGACGGTGCCCGACCCGCGCCCAGGAGCGCAAGCCCCGCGGTGCGCGAGCAGTGGATCTCGAGATCCACCCGGTGTAGACGTAGTGGTCGGGACCCACCGCCGGCTCGTCGAGCAGTTCCGCCAGTCTGGAGCGTGGAACGACGTCGCCTCCACGATCAACGCGCCCGACTCGGCCGGTCCAGATCGATCTCGTGGCGGTTGAGGAGCAACGAGGCGGCCCACGCGGCGGCGACTGCTCCTGCGACGTTGAGGATGACGTCGTCGATGTTGCTGCCACGCATCGGATGTGACAGTTGGACCCCTTCGATCACCACCGAAGCGATGAGCGAGATCAGCGCGACGTGCCGCAGGCCCAGCGACCGCCAACGCACATGCAGCAGGAACCCGAACGGTGCGAGCAGTGCGACGTTCACCAGCAGCAGCTCCGTGCGCGTGTAGAGCATGTCGATGACGGGTACGAGGTTGAGGTTCTGAGGGAAGCCTGGAGCTCCCGGCCCCTGGACATCGCCGATCATCCCGAACGGTGACAAGGTCGCAAGCCCGTAGGCCACGATCGACCCAACCACCCCTCCTGCAGCCAGGGCCCGCTGCAAACGCCCGCGACGCACGCCGCGGGCCGTGTCGGTGAGGGCGAAGGGGACGGCAGCAACGAGCGACGCCATCAGCGCGGCCATGATGACGTAGGGCAGGTCCTGGACACTCAGCATGCGGGCCCCGGGTTCGTTGGGGAGCCGCAGGCTACGGGCCGGATCCTCCACTCATGACCGGGCTGACCACGAGCGCCACGACGTCCGAGCTGGCACGCGAAGCCCAGGGCGAGGAGCGGGGTCGGGCAGCTCCTACGGGCGCTAGTCCGAGTTCGCCAAGGCGTCCTGCTTCTCGATCTGTGAGACGCGCGAGGGGGTCACGCCGAGCAGTTGCGCGACATCCCGCACGGTCAGCCCAGCGCGCCGGAGCTCGGCGACGGCGGCAGGAGTCTGGCGGCGGGCTCGGTTGCTGAGTTCAGCCAGCGCACGCCGAAGCTCGAGCACCTCGAGGGTCCCGTCGGACACCTCGACCTGGTCCAGGTCAGTCGTGACCTCCACGTCGAACTCGCCTTGATCGACGTCGAGCACCAGGGCGATCGCCTCGCGGATAGCGCCATCCGCCTGATCGAGACGGCGTGACTGGGAGGCGACCTCGCGTCCTTCGACATCGAAGGCCACCAGCGACCACCAGTCGCCGTCGCGCGTGGCGGTGGCCTGGTAGGTCGTCATGTCCACCACTCCTCTCCGAGCTTGGTCGCTGCCTGGCGAAGGATCGATCGTGCCGTTCCTTCCGCGATCTCGCGGTGGTTCGGGATCGGGATGCGCAGGCCATCCAGCGAGAAGACCTCGTGGCCGCCGGTGTTGCGCAGCGACGTGAACTCGAGCGCCGCGTCGTCGGCTGCCTCGCGCAGCTGCCGGATGAGATCTCGTCGCTTCATGAGCGTAAGTGTAGGCGCTGAACGACGTCAAGTGCAGTGGTTGCACTTGCCTGTGGATGGCCCCAGCGCTTCCGAAGTTCCGTCGAGAAGCGTTCTCGAGACCGGAGGGACCGACCCGTGCGAGGCTGCCCGTCGCTGCACAGGTAGGCCCGAACACGCGAAGGGCCCGGCGCTCGGGCCGGGCCTTCACCACACGATCTTTTCGCTACTGACTCGCGCCGCCGTCGTATGCCGCAAGCTGGTTGCAGGGCACGGGCTGATGTGTACGGTCCCGCGGACAACGGCGCGCACCGCACGTGAAGCGAGGCGCCCCGAAGCCGCCATGTCCCCGGTACTGCACCCGAGTGCACGATGGATCGCGCAGACGCCACCCCGCCGACCGTTGTGACGTCACGGTCGGTCTGGCAACGGCTCTGTGTTCTCGCCACGGTTCTGGCGGTGATGGT
>JAWLFQ010000026.1:0-28968 GCA_041685505.1 Nitriliruptoraceae bacterium | reverse complement strand
ACACGGTGACCCGGCACGACGAGTGGTTCGACCTCGACGATGTCCAGCTCAACGTCCGGCCGGAACAGCAGCCGCGTCCGCCCATCCTGCTCGGCGGGATGTGGCCGGCAACCTTCCCGGTCGACCGCGCGGCACGGTGGGAGGGCTACATGCCGACCTGGCCGGGTCTGGCCGAGGGCCGTGATGACAGCATCGAGGAGGGCGCACGGACGCGCGAGCTGCGGGAGTTGCTCGCGTACTACCGCGAGCAGGGCGGTGACGGTGTCGTCGTTCTGCCCAGGGTCTCACGCTTCGGTAGCGCGTACGACGAGGTGTGTACCCAGCTCGGCGCCGACTGGCTGCTGACCTGTGACCCGCTCGACCTCGATGCGGTCCGTGCGGGCCCGCCCGGTTGACGCCGTCGCTGCGCTGATCCGCGGACGACCCGCTCCGATGCGTCCGGGACGGCATCGGCCGTAGGGCGGGAGCTGCCCTCCCCCGCGCGGCGGCGACATCCCTGAACGCGATCGAGGTCGTGCTCAGGCGCTGGCGTCGGTCTCCGGCTCGGGCAGCTGCCAGGCCAGTACCCACCTCGGGAGCAGCATCGCGGTCAGCCACAGGCCAGCCGGACCGAGCAACACCGCCAGTGCCGGGACGGCGAGCTGGCCGGTGGATGCGTCGTTCGTCACGAGGAACAGCGCGGTGAGGGTCGCGAAGAGGATGCCGAGGACCACGACCAGCAGGGTGTAGGCCGTCGCTCGTGCCTCGGCGCGCAGCCGCACCATGACATCGTCGAGCTCGGAGAGCGGGAGCTCGAGCACTCCGTAGCAACCGACGTTGATGGCGCTCATCAACGGGAAGAAGGGGAGGAAGGCGAGCAGCGCCAACACCGGTCGTCCGGCGGCCAGCAGCGCGACGGCGAGGACCAGCAGCAGGGCCTGGGCAGCCACGAGCAGGCGCCGGTTGCGACGGCGACCGGTCCAGGCCCAGCGGGGGTCACCGTCCACCTGGCGGAAGGCGGCGACGATCCGCCCCGGGGCAGGGTCGTCGGGGCGGGCATCCGCCGTGGGATCGTGGGGGCGGGGGACCATCGCGTTCCTCTTTCGGTCGGAGAGCGGGGGCAGGGTGGGTGGCACCGGCGACCGGGATCAGGCCGGATCCCGGTCGCGGTCGTAGACCACGGAACTCATCGGCTGGAACGGCACGTCGGAGAAGACCGCCTCGACGGGGAGGCCGAAGTGGCGTGCGATGCGGAAGGCCAACGCGAGGCTGGGCGCGTACTCGCCCCGCTCGAGGTAGCCGACCGTCTGGTAGTGGACCCCGATGGCCTCGGCCAGGTCCCGGCGGGACAGCCCGCGCTCAGCACGCAGGACCGGGAGTCGGTTGTGGATCGTCTCGTCAGCAGCGTTCGGTGTAGTAGCCATACGATGCATAGTAGACCTACTACATGAAGATGTGCAAATACATCATCCAGGCCCCGCCTGACCCGGGAAGGGACGTCAACCAGAGATGTCGACCGCGGTGAGCCGCGCGACCTCCTGGCCGGTCACGCCGGCGGGCAGGGCGAAGTCCTCGGTTCGAGGCCTCGACACCTAGCGCCGTCGCAGGGGGTGGAGTCGGCGCGCCGGGTGGCGGTACAGCATGCGGTGGAACCCCCGGGTCACCGCCGTGGCCCGCACGTGCAGTGGTCCAGCGGAGATGACCATCTCCGCGTCGAGGTGGAGCTGTCCGGCCCCGCTCTCCGCGACGCCACCACCACGCGCCTCCGCGTACCAGGTGGCCGTCCAGCTGGTGGTCGACGGCTGCCGCAGCACCTCGGCGACCTCGTTGCCGTCCTCGTCGTACAGCATCTCCAGGAACGGCTGTGGTCGCGGCAGTGTTGCGCCGAACACCCACGGGGTCTCGATCGCGGCGACCTCACGCTGGACGAGCCCCACGACGCAGTCGAGGTGGCCGCAGCCGTTCTCGTCGTAGCGTCGCAGCAGGTGCCCGTCGGAGGTGAACGCCACGACCAGCGGTCGGTCGTGGGGCCACGACGCCTCGAGCGCATCCTCGATCCGGTCATCGACCCAGCGGTCGAACCGGGCGCGCGCCCGGGCCCGGTCGGCAGGCGCCGGGCCCGAGGTCTCGAGGCTCACCCGGTGGGCCCGTGTGGGGGTGGCGAACGCCTCGGGCACGAGGTGCTCGGCGAAGGTCGCGAAGATCTGGTGTTGGATGGTGTCGTCGTCCACGGTGGCTCCGCTCGAGGACCGACCGGGCAGGACTCCGGCCGGGTGAAGGACCACCTTCGCGCACACCCGTGACACCTCGGGGGCGGTTGTCCACAGGTCCCGAGCCCGGTGGATCCCAGCGGCTCGCTGCCCCCCGCCGGTCAGCCGGGCGTTCGCGGCGCCTCCCGCCACGCGACGCCTCCACCGCGGTCCCCGGCCGGCGACCTCAAGGGCTCGGCTCCCCCCACCGATCGCTGCCGGATCGGGGTGCGCGTTCGCTGGGCGGATCCGTCTGCCCGTAGGCCGCGAGGGTCGCGGTCGTGAGGGTGACGACGTCGTCTACCCGGGCGTGTTCCTCCTCCGGTGCGTCGGCGGCGAGGACGTGTTCGTGGATGGCGGCGTCGACGGCCACGACGAGTGCATGCCCGCGTCGTTGCGCCAGCGGGGGGTCGACCCCCCGCGCGGCGAGCAGCGCGGCGACCGCCGTCGAGAGGTCATCGCGGACCCGGTCGAGGACCGCGACCAGCTCCGGGGTCCGAGGGGCCGCCTGGTACAGCACCGCGTGCAGCGCGCTCGGGCGGTTGATGTCCACCGCCACGTCGATGACCCGGCGGACCAGCTGGGCGGGCTCGGTG
Organism: Nitriliruptoraceae bacterium; assembly: GCA_041685505.1. Lineage (GTDB taxonomy): Bacteria > Actinomycetota > Nitriliruptoria > Nitriliruptorales > Nitriliruptoraceae > T1Sed10-7. The sequence goes on along the minus strand of JAWLFQ010000026.1, from coordinate 26,144 downwards.
GGCGCGTCTTCGAGCGTGGCCCGCAGCTGTGCCTGTGCGTCGGCGAGGTGGCGCTCCGCGAGTGCGACGAGCAACGCGTCCTTGTCCGCGAAGTACTGGTAGAGCGTGCCGATCGAGACGCCGGCGCGGGCCGCGATCTCGTTGGTCGTCGCGGCGTAGCCCCGTTCAGCGAAGACCTGAGCAGCCGCATCGAGCACGAAGGACACCGTCGCGCGTGAGCGGGCTTGCCGGGGCGAACGACGCGGCGAAGTGGACCTCTGGCGTGGGGGAGCAGCAGCCACGGGGGTCCTGGAACGCGAGTAGAGAACCTGAGTTTGGTTCAGGATACTGGTCCCAACGCTCCTCACATCAGATCGGATCGCGGCCATGGATGCGCTGACCCTGACCCGGACCACCCACCTCGACGCCCCCGCACCTGCGGTGTGGGACGCCGTCTGCACCCCCGACGCCTTCCGCACGGTCACCCGCGGACTGTTGCGCTACCCGCCGGTCGCACGCCGCGCCGACGCGTGGCAGCAAGGCGAGATCGTGTCGGGCCGGCTGTGGCTGTTCGGTGTGGTCCCGCTCGCCCGGCACACCATCCGTGTCGCGCGGATCGATGCGGCACAGCTGACCCTCACCAGCGAGGAACACGGCGGGCCGATCCGCTCGTGGATCCACGACATCGTGCTCGAACCCCTCGACGACCACCGCACGCGCTACACCGACCGCGTGACCATCGAGGCAGGCTGGGCCACCCTGCCGGTCACCGCCTTCGCCTGGCTGTTCTACCGCGTCCGCCAGGCACGCTGGCGTCAGCTCGCCCCGACGCTGGGCACGCCCGGGTACGACGCTGCCGTCAACTGACCACGCGCGCGACGGGGGGCGTCAGCGCTTCGAACAGCGCAGGGGGATGGACGAAGCTCCCGTCACCCGGGGCGAAGGGGTCCAGCGCCTCGCCGCTCACCTACGACAGCTGTGGGAATAGCATCTGGCCGCGCACGACAGCCCCCATCACCCCGGCCACATCGTCCGACGTCGCGGCCTCGGAGACGGTTCCAGCTGCAACCCTACGCGGCCAAGACTCACCTCGATCGTCCCATCCACCCCAAGCAGCCGACGCGCTGGCGTCCGGCGTGCCGATCACCATCGTCTCCAGACGGCTCGGCCCTGCGCCCATCTCGATCACCCTGGACGTCGACGGCCACTGCCTACCGGCCGACGACGAGCCCGCCCACAGGCGGTCCGGGTGGCTGGGGGGCAGGGGATCGAACCGCACCGGACCGGTCCCGTCGGGTGGTCCTGCGCGCCCGACCACGCCGCTGACCGGCGGAAACGTGCTTGGACCGTACTCGCACGCACCGCCCCGCGCTGACCACCGTCAGTCCGTTCGTGGTCACGCCGTGGTCACGAACCGGGGCGTCGCGGCGCATGGCCGATCTCCACTAGGCGTTCGGGATCATGCTCGACGCCGTCGAGCAGCGCGAAGATCTCCGGCACCTCGTAGAGGCGATTGCCCTTGCCGGCACTCAGCTGCTTGACGATGCCGACATCCACGAGCTCCTCGATCGCATCCTGGGCTGCACGCCACGACCGGTCAAGCTGCTGGGCGAGATCGCGGGCGTGGAACGCCGGCATGTCAGGCAGTGCTCCCAAGGCCGCCAGGACGGCCGCGTCCGCGCGCGGTGGCCGCAGCCCGGACCTCGCACGGGCTGCGGTGAGCTGCTCCAGCCACGACCGCTGGAGCTGCCCGACCTCGTACGCGAGCCCGATCGTGGCGTGCACCAGGCACCGTCCGACACGGCCATTGCCGTCGTGGTGCGGGTGGACCGACTCGAACTGGGCATGCGCGATCGCGGCCACCACCACGGGCGAGAGGTCGCGCCTCGTGTTCACGAAGGCGACCAGATCCTCCAGCAGCCCGGTGACCTCCTGATGGGGAGGGCCCACGTACTCGGCGTTGGTCGGGTTCGTCCCACCGATGAACACCGGTCCATCGCGAACCTGCCCGGTGCGTGCGCGGGCCGATGTCCACCGCCGCGTCAAGCGCCCGCACGTTGCCCAGCACCCGCCGGGCCTCGTCGTAGCGGCCGCCCGGCGCCCCCTGCTCCGCCTCGGCCAGACGTCGGTGCGACACCTGCAGCGCCTCGATCCACGAGGAGGCGATCGCTTCCGAGCGCAACAGACGTCGGGCCAGCGCCTCCAGACTCGGGAACGCCACCGAGCTCTGGGTGAGCGGCGACAGCGCAGCCTCTACCGCACGCGCATAGAGAGAAGGATCGTGCATCATCCTTCCATCCCGGACTTCTTGAGTTGCCCCTTCGACCGCACCTTCCCCCGCGGGGACGTCAGCCCGAGAGGTGGTAGCGGGTTGCCGGTCCCCGTCCGGTGACCCTGACGAGGCCCTCTCGGCGGAGGCGGTGCAGCTCCGTGCGGATCGTCTCGATCGGTTCGGCAAGCAGTTCGGCGAGCTGACGAGCCGAGGTGGCACCGTGCTTGCGAAGGGCACCCACGACCGGGTCGGTGTCGCTGTCCAGCAGCTCCCACGCGACGGCGGCCGCGTCGCGGACGGCAGCCTGGAGTTCGTCACTCGCCGCTTCCAGTCCCGGCGGGGGGCCGAGGCGTCGCAGGACCGCGCCGGGGTCGTCAGGCGGGTGGGGACGCACCTCGATGTCGGCCAGCGAGCCCGCGGCGCCGTAGAGGTCCCGTGCCACCAGGGCATCGACGCGGATCGGATCGGCGGTCGACTCGACGGTGCGCTCTGCCAGATCGGTGCCGGCCCGCTGGGCGCGGAGGCCCGCGAGCAGCGCATCGCGGTCGCGTCCCCGGAGCGTGGGCAGCAGGAAGGGGTCGGCGTCGAAGGTCTGGGCGAGTACGTAGTGGACCGCGGCGACGTGTTTGCACGGGTTCGCGACGTCGGGGCAGGAGCAGCGGGTGGTCAGCTCGCGCGCGGTCGGGAACAGCGACACCCCACACTCCGCGAGCACGTCGTCGATGTCCTCGGGCATCGTCGCGTCGAGCAGGTCTGCGGAGAGCCGGACGCGGGAGGCGAGCGCGGTCGTGATCGCCTCCCAGGTCCCATCGTCGAACGCCGGCAGTTGCAACTGCACGCGGTAGGGGCGGGCACGACTGCCCTGGACCCGTGCGGTCACGGTGCCGGCCTGGATGGTCAGGTCCTGGACGGTGCCCTTGCGGGCGTAGGTCCGGCCGCGAGGCAGCCGGTTGGCGTACACGGCACCCAGCGATTCGAGCGCGTCGATCCACCGCTGCCCCCACCAGGTCAACCCGAACCGGGTGCGGGCGCTCACGCGTGCACCCCGACGAGGTCCGTGGCCAGCGGATCCGGGTCGTCAGCGTCGCCCGCCCGCAAGGTGACGAGCTCACGGAGCGCGTCGTCGTCGAGTTCGGTGAGCCACGCCTCGCCCTCGCCGAGCACGGCGTCGGCGAGCGCCCGCTTGTCGTCGATCATCCGGGCGATGCGCTCCTCCAGCGTCCCGGCGGTGACGAGCTTGTGGACGAGCACGGCCCGGCGCTGGCCGATCCGGTACACGCGGTCGGTGGCCTGGTCCTCCACGGCCGGGTTCCACCAGCGGTCGAAGTGCAGCACGTGGGTTGCCCGGGTCAGGTTCAGGCCGGTCCCGCCGGCCTTCAGGGAGACGAGCAGCAGCGGCGAGGCCGCGTCGTCGTGCTGGAACGCGTCCACCATCGCCTCCCGGCCGGCCCGTGACACCCCGCCGTGGAGGAACGGCACGTCAGGCACCTCCAGGGTCTCGGCGAGGTGGGCGGCGAGCAGCTCGCCCATCCGTCGGTACTGGGTGAAGATCAGTGCCCGGTCGCCGGCCTCGACCACCTCCGTGAGGAGTTCGAGGGTGCGGGCGAGCTTGCCGGACCGGCCAGGCAGCGGCCCGCGCTCGCCGAGGTACTGCGCCGGGTGGTTGCAGATCTGCTTCAGCTCGGTGAGCAGCTTGAGGATGCGTCCACGTCGCTCGATCCCCTCGCCCAGATCGGTGGCGAAGACCTCGTCGACCGCCGCCTGGTACAGGGTGGCCTGCTCCCGCGTCAAGGCGCACGTCACGGTCAGTTCGGTCTTCTCGGGCAGGTCCGGCGCGATCGTCGGGTCGGACTTGGTCCGGCGCAGCACGAAGGGCCCGGTCAGCAGCCGCAGCCGCCGGGTCGCGTCCGGATCCTGCCATCGTTCGATCGGCGCGGCGTACTCGCGGCGGAACCGGGTGAACGGCCCGAGCAGCCCCGGGGTGGTGAGATCCAGGATCGACCACAGCTCGGCGAGGCGGTTCTCGACGGGGGTGCCCGTCAGCGCGATCCGAACGGTGGCCGACAGCCGACGGGCGGCCTTGGCGACCTGGGTGAGGTGGTTCTTGACCTGCTGGGCCTCGTCGAGGACGACCACGTCCCAGTCGGCCTCGGTGAGCAGCTCGGCGTCGAGACGTAGGAGCCCGTAGCTGGTGACCACGACTGCGCCGGGTGGGAAGCCGTCGACCTCGGTCGGTCGCTCCGGCCCGTGGTGTCGGACGACCTCAAGGGCCGGGGCGAACCTCGCCAGCTCGCGTTCCCAGTTGCCGACGACGGACACCGGACACACCACCAGGTGCGGTCGGTCAGCGGGCCGATCGGCGAGCAGCGAGATCGTCTGCAGGGTCTTTCCCAGGCCCATGTCGTCGGCCAGGACCCCGCCCAGCCCGAGTCCCGCGAGGGTCTGCAGCCAGCCGACGCCCCGGGCTTGGTAGGGACGCAGCTCCGCCTTGACGCCTGCGAGGCGGGGCTCGAGGCCTGCCCCGTCACGGAGCCGCGTCACGACGGTGGCCAGGACCCCGTCGGCGACGACCTCGACGCGCCCGAGCCCCTCGAGCGACCGCTCGCCCGTCAGCGCCGCGGCGAGCACCTCTGCGGGGTCTGCGGACCGCTGGTCCCCCACGAGGGTGGCCAACGTGGCCGCCTCGTCGGGGTCGACACGGACCCACTGGCCGCGCCAGCGGACGAGCGGTTGCTTGAGCGCCACGATGCGTGCGAACTCGTCCGCGTCTATGGTCTCGTCACCGAGCGCGGCCTCCCAGGTGAACGAGGCGAGTGCGTCGGCGTCAAGCCCGCCGGCCCGCTCGTTCGCCGGGGCAGGGGTCGATGCGCGGGCGCGAAGTCGTGCACGCAGGCGCCGTTGCCCGCCGGCGGTGAGCTCCGCGGGGAGCAGCACCCCGATCCCGGCCGCGGACAGCGACGCCGATGCGGACAGGAACTCGCCGGCCGTCGCGGCGTCGAGGTCGAGGGAGGTGGGCGCCGCCTCGTCGAGGCTGCTCGCCAGCGGCGGGAACAGCCGGGCGGCGCCGGCCAGTCCACGCACCAGCGTCTCCTGCGCCTCGCCGAACGCCCGCTCCCCCGCCCGGAGCCGCTCAGCCGTGTGCGACCACACCTCAGCGGCGGGCACCAGGAGGCTGGGGTCATCGGCCGCCTGCAGCAGGTACGCGATGCGCCATGTCCCGCCCGTCCCCTGCGGGTCCGGGCGGTCCGGACCGTCGCTCTCCAGCAGCGCCACGTCCTCAGGAAGTTCGAGGCGGAGACACACCCGACCGTTGCCGCGGCGACCAGCGTCGATGAGCGGCGCGGCCCATGCGGTCAGGTCGGCCGCCGTCGTCGACCCGCCGGCGGGAAGGTCGAACACCGGCTCGCGGCTGCGAAGTGCTCGAGCCCACGCACCGGCGAGCGGCGACGCCAGCGGCCGTCGGCTCCCGGTGCCCCTCGCGCAGCCGTCCGCGACCGCATCGAGGTAGGACCGCAGGAGATCCTCGGGCTGCCAGACGCTCTCCTCGTCCTCATCGCGCACGAGCGCATGGCCCGCCGGCGGCAGCATCGTGGCGAGCTGCTCCAGGCGACGGTCCGGACCAGGGGCACAGCGCCAGGCCGCCACGCCCCGCGGCCCCGCGACCCGCAACCCCGGGACCAGCCGGCCGGCAGCAACGAGCTCCGTGGCCAGCTTGGCCGCCAGACTCCAGGCCAGCACGGTGTCCGATGGACGCCGCCACGCCGGTGTGTCCTCGGCTGGCGGCAGCGCGACGAGCGCTCCGGTCGCGGGCAGCACCGGGACGAGCCGCGCCGGAACCTCCGCCACGGCCACGCGGGTACGGGCGCGGCGGGTGCGGGGCAGCACCGTCCGTAGGACCCCGGGATGACCGCCGGGGAATCCCAGCTGCGCGAGCGCCCCGTCAAGGGCTGCATCCTCGACGCCCCACAACGCGAGGTGACCCGCGGACGGGACCGGTTCACCCGGCCAGAACAGCGCCTGCAGGGCGCCGGGGAGGCGCTCGGCGATCGGGGCGGCAGGTTGCGGCATGGAGGGCCGAACCGTAGCGCCACCCGGGATGCTGGGACAGGCACTGCGCCACGGTGCCCAACGGCACCTGCGGAGCCTCGTGACCGGGAGGCGATGCCGGGTGGCTGGGGGGCAGGGGATCGAACCCTGAATACCGACTCCAAAGGACGGCGTGTTGCCGATTACACCACCCCCCACCGCGGTGATCCCGCCGCAGCGGCACCCCGCGGGCAGCGAGGGTAGTGACTCGCGCAGGCGGCTCCTGTCCGCGGTCCCGTGCGGCCGCGGGCACCGCTATCCGATGTGAGGAGCCGCCACCTCCACCCCTGTGACCGGTCACTGCCCCGCGATCTCGGGTCCACCGGCGGGTGACAGCGCGATCTCCACGCGGTCGAAGACCTGCTCCACCTCGGCGGCCACCTGCACGGCGTGCTGCGCGGAACGGGCCAGCCCGACCAGGGTCGGACCGGACCCGCTGACGAGCGCCCCGAGGGCTCCTGCTGCCAGCAGTGCGTCGCGCTGGGCGAGGAGTTCGGGTCGCAGGTGCATCGCAGCGCCCTCGAGGTCGTTGTGCAGCGCGGCTCCCAGGGCCTCGTCGTCCCCGGTCCGCAGGGCCTGGAGGACCGCGTCGGGTTCCGCATCGCTCGGGACGCCCACCTGGTCGAAGGCACGGTAGACCTCCGGTGTGGACAGTGGCTGCCCGCTCACGCCGACCACCCAGTGGTAGGTGCCACGGGTGAGCACCTGTGCCGTCGCCACGCCCGTCCCCGTCGCCAGCGCGGTCCCTCCCGTGACGCAGAAGGGCACGTCGGACCCGAGCTCCGCGGCCATCTGACGGAGCTGCTCGCGCTCGAGATCGGCCTGCCACAGGTGGTTGAGCGCGATGAGCGCGGCAGCGGCGTCCGCAGATCCGCCGGCCATCCCCGCCGCCACAGGGATGCGCTTGATCAGGTGCAGGCGCGTCACGGGGGTCGCGGCCGTCGCGGTCGCGGTGCCGATGCCGAGGTGATCCATCAGGCAGCGTGCCGCCCGCACGGCCAGGTTCGATCCGTCGGCGGGTACCCCGTCATGTCCCTCGGCGCTGAAGGCCAGCTCCATGAACCGCCGCGCCGCCGGGTGGGCCGAGACGCAGGAACGATCGAGTTCGGCGACCACGGTGTCGTGGATCGACAGCGTCTGCAGGACCGTCACCAGCTCGTGGAAACCGTCGCTGCGCACACCCTTCACGCGCAGGAACAGGTTGACCTTGCTGGGGACGCGCACGCGGACGCGGGCGGATCCGAGCTCCCCCATGCGACCTCCGTCTGCGTGCACCGCCTCTCCCGCGGACCGCGACATCGTACGGACCACTTGTGCGCAACCCGCAACCGCGCGCGCACCGTCAACGGCAGGACGGTGGCGACAACGGACCGGCCGAGCCGCCGAGCGCCGCGTCGAGCCGTCGGATCGCCGCTACGTCCAGGGTCTCGGCACGGGCGGAGAGGTCGATACCGGCCACCTCGGCAGCGGGCAGCAGCACCTCTGGCGCCAGCACGGCACGCAGGTTGTTGCGCAGGGTCTTGCGTCGTTGCGCGAAGACCGCGTCCACCAGGGCGGCCTGGCGGGCGTAGGTCACGGGGTCGGGCGCGTCGGCGCGACGGGTGACCCGGACCATCACGCTGTCGACGCCCGGAACGGGATGGAAGACGGTGCGTGGCACGGTGGACTCGATCGCGGCGGTCGCGCGGAGGGCGAGCTTGAGGGAGACACCGGCGTAGAGGGGGTCTCCCACCCTCGCCTGCCACCGCTCGCCCACCTCACGCTGGACCATCACGTAGAGGTCGGTCACCGCCGGAGCCGCGAGCAGGTGGAACAGCAGGGGGGTCGCGACGTTGTAGGGCAGGTTGGCGACCACGCGCACGGGACCACCCGAGACGAGTGCATCCACGTCCGTGGCCAACGCATCGGCGTGCACCACGTCGACGTGATCGACATCGGCCAGCACCTCCGCGAGGGCGGTCACGAAGCCAGCGTCGATCTCCACCGCGGTGACGTGTCCCGCGACCGCGGCCAGACCCAGGGTCAGCGAACCGAGCCCCGGGCCGATCTCCAGCACATGCGCACCGGGACCGACACCGGCGGCGGTCACGATGCGGCGTACGGTGTTGGGATCCACCACGAAGTTCTGCCCCGCGCTCTTACGCGGCGCGAGGCCGTACGCCTCGAGCAGGCGGACGACCTCGCGCGGGGTCAGCGGTGCGGGATGTGTGCTCAGCGTCGACCCCGTCGGTACCGGAAGGGGGAAGGGTCAGGACAGGCCCAGCCGGCGGGAGCAGGCAGGCCACTGGTTGCCGAAGGTGGCCCAGGGCTCCGCGAGCAGGATCTGTGCACGACGGATCTGTTCCTCCCGGGAGGCCTCGTGCGGCATCCCCTGGCCGCCCACGCTACGCCACGTCTGCGGGTGGAACTGCAGTCCCCCGTAGTACATGCCGTTGGCGGAGATGGCCTGCCAGTTGTTGGTCGACTCGCACTGCGCCAGCCGGGTCCACACGGGGCTGTCGATCGAGGGCACACCCGAGGGCGCCGGGGGGAGGGTCGAGCGGGTACCGACCAGCACGACGCGGTCCTGCGCCGCGGTCACGACCTCGCTGTCGATGCGCTCGCGCTCGACCTCCTCGCCGTCGACCAGCGTCACCTCGTAGGTGTCCCGGCGCAACCCGTCGCGGCCCTCCTGCTGCAGGCGGGTCGTGCCACGGTCCAGGTCATCGGTCTCGCGCCGGACCTCCTCACGCTCGAGGGTGACCTCCTCGGTCTCCTCGACGTAGGCCACGCGCTCGATGACGATGGTCTCGTCCCCTCGCAGGGGTGTGCCGGGACTCGGCCGGACCCGGTCGTCGGGACCGACCTCCACCGCCTGCAGGCTGAGCAGCTGTTGGACCTCGGAGGCCAGGGTGACGATGGTCTGCTCGTCGCCATCGACCTCGAGGACCACCTCGACGGGTCGACGCAGCACGACGGTGTCGCCGTCGGCCACCGGGTGGTGCCAGGCGGGGGTCGCAGCGGCGCCCTCGCCGCGCAGGGTGCCCAGCTCCGCGGCGTCGACGGCACCTGAGACGGTGGTGACCGGCGCCTCGACGGTCACCGGATCCTGATCGTCGACCACGATGTCGACGCTGATGGAGCGGGTGACGCGGACCCGCATGTCGTCGACCACCTCGGTGTCGGAAGCCGGATCGACGAGGTCGCCGGCGGCGAGGTCCACCTCGGCGAGCGCGATCGCATCGGCGACGGTCCCGTCACCGAGGCGGACCTCGTGACGTGCACCGTCCGCCAGGACCTCGACGGTCGACCCGGAGGTCGCCGCGAGCACACCGGCGGTGAGGGCTGCAGCCGTACCGAGGCCCAGGAGGGCACGTCGCAGTACGACAGGGGAGCGAAGTGTGGTCTGCATGTCGGGCAAGGTGACAGGCCCGCCCGGGCACCGATGCGCGCACGAGGTGTCCGAACGGCCACGACGGACCGTCCGCACACGACCAGCACCCTAGGGCCATCACCCCATCGCGACCCCGGTGGTGGACCTGTCCGAGTGGCCCCGGCCGGACCGCGTTCGCGCAGGTCAGGCGGTCCCCGCGACCAGCTGTGGATCGAGGTCGAAGGCCCGTGCGGTGTTGGCGGTCACGACAGCGGCGAGGTCCTCCTCGTCGCGACCGTGGACCTGCGCGAGTGTGCGCAGGGTGAGCGGTACGAAGGACGGGTCGTTGGCGGCGCCCCGATGCGGGTGCGGTGTGAGGTAGGGGGAGTCGGTCTCGGTGAGCACGAGCTCGACGGGCACCGCCGACGCCGCCTCGCGCAGATCCGCCGCGTTCTTGAAGGTGAGGTTGCCCGCGAAGGAGGCGTAGTAGCCCGCAGCCACGCTCCGCTCGACCACACCCAGATCACCGGAGAAGCAGTGCAGCACCACCCGTTCGGGTGGACCGACCGCATCGAGGGTGTCCAGCACGTCGTTCCACGCCTCCCGGCAGTGGATGACCAGGGTGCGATCCGTGCGCTTGGCGATCTCGATGTGGGCCCGGAAGCTGACGTCCTGCTGCCGGGGGGTGGTGTGGTCACGGTAGTAGTCGAGCCCGGTCTCACCCACCGCGACGCAGGCCGGGTCCCGCGCCAGCTGCTCGATGACCTCCAGCACGCGCGGGGTGGCTTCCATCGCGTCGTTCGGGTGGATGCCGACCGCCGCCCAGACCCCGTCGTAGCGGGTCGCGGTGGCCACCGCCTGCGCGGAGGAGGCCATGTCCGTGCCGACGGTGATCATCGTCGTGACACCGGCCGCACGGGCCTGTGTGACCTGCTGACCGGCGCTGAGGTCGAAGTGGTGGTCGAGATGGCAGTGGGTGTCGACGTACGGCACGGAGCCCCCCGGACGCAAGAACGCCCGCCGGGCCGGCGAGCGAGGAACGTCATGCTAGCGGACCGCTCACCTACCGCCCACCCGGCTCAGTCCGAGGTGCCAGCACCCGGGGTCTGCGCCCTCCCCTCTTCCGCAGTCCCGCCGTCCGCCGCGGACTGCACGCGGTGGTCGAGCACCGCCTGGTAGAGGACGCGTTTCGGACGACCATGCGCCGCCGCGACGGCAGCCACCGCCTGCTTGGTGCCCTCCCCCACCGCGATCCGCTCAGCGACCTCTGCGATCAGCCGGTCCATGCTCGTCGCGTCGCCGGCGGACCCGTCGGGCGCTCCGGCGAGCACGAGCGTGAGCTCGCCCCGCACCCCGGCGACCAGGCGCGCATGGAGCTCGCCGAGGGTGCCCCGCAGCACCTCCTCGTGGAGCTTGGTGAGCTCCCGGCACACCACCGCGGGGCGTTCGGCGCCGACCACCTCGACGAGGTCGGCCAGGTCCTGGGCCCCCCGGTGGGGCGACAGGAACAGCACCGTCGTCCGTGCCTCCGCGGCGAGGGCGGCCAGCCGCGCGCGACGCGCACCACCCTTGCGCGGCAGGAAGCCATCCAGCACGACGCGGTCGGTCGGCAGGCCGGACACCACCAGCGCCGCAAGGGCCGCGGATGCCCCGGGGACCGGCACGATCCGCACCCCCCGTGCCGCACAGGCGGACAACAGGCGGTAGCCCGGATCGGAGACCGTGGGCGTGCCAGCGTCGGACACCAACGCCACATGCGCACCCGCCTCGAGCCGCGCCATCACCTCCTCAAGCCGCTGCGACTCGTTGTGCTCGTGCAGCGAGCGCTGGGCGACCTCGCTGTCGATGTGGGCGAGCAGTCGACCGGTGCGTCGCGTGTCCTCGGCCAGGATCAGGTCCGCGGTGCGCAGGACCTCGATGGCCCGCAGGGTGAGGTCGTCGAGGTTGCCGATCGGGGTCGACACCACGCTCAGGGTGCCATCCATCTGCGCTCCTGCCCTCGTGGGCGCCTCGCGCGACCGCACGTCGCTCCGTGGTCACGCGGCGACGTCACTCGAGCACGATCCGCGATGCGGTGTGGCCTGAGGTTCGCCCGGCATCGCTGCGTATGGTACGAAACCGCGCATCCGACGTGTCGATGCGGACGGAGCCGGGGGCGGGACGTCGACACGCCGTTCCCAGCCCGTGTTCCGGAGTCAGCGTTGCGTCGTCGAGCCCTGTGGATCTCCCTGCCCCTGCTGCTCATCGTGGTCGTGGGCTTCGGCGCGGGCGGGTGGTACTACAGCGATCAGCTCCTGCCGGCCCCGCCGCCCTTCGAACCCACCCCGGACATCGCCGTCACCGCTGTGGACCCCGACGAGGGCACGCTGACCCTCGCCACCTCCGACCCCGATGCGCGCCTGTACCGGGTGGGACTCGTCGGCGAGGAGGGTGCGCTGCTCGCCAGCGGCGCCGCGGAGACCACCGGTACGCAGACCGTCCGAACGGCGACGCTGCTCGACGGGCGGTGGCCGGCTGCGGGCGAGTTGCTCGCCACCAGCGTGGACACCTACCAGGGCGACCCCTCCACCACCCTCGGACTGCCCTTCGACATCGTGGGGGTCACCAGCGAGCTGGGTGAGTTCCCCGCATGGCGGGTGGTCCCGCACGATGCGGACACCGAGGGCACCTGGGTGGTGCTCATCCACGGACGTGGCGGTGCGCTGAGCGAGGGCAACCGGCTCCTGCCCCTCCTCGCGGACCACGAACTGCCCTCCATGGCCATCTCGGTGCGCAACGACGCCGACGCACCTGCCGACCCTGACGGCTTCGGCTACTACGGCGAACAGGAGTGGCAGGAGCTCGAGGCGGCGCTCGACCATCTCGTCGAGGTGGAGGACGCCACCGACGTGGTGCTGGTGGGCTTCAGCCAGGGTGGCTCGACGGCGCTGTCGCTGCTGCGACGCTCGGAGCGCGCGGACCTGGTGTCCGCCGCGGTGCTGATCTCGCCGCTGGTCTCGCTGGACGCGACGCTGGAACTGCAGGCGCGCAACCGCGGCATCCCCGAGCCGGTGATCCCTCCCCTGCTCACCAGCACACGGTGGATCTCCACCTGGCGCTCCGGACTCGACTTCTCCGAGGTGGAGCACCTCGACCGGGCCGCCGAGCTGCCCGACGACGTGCCGCTGCTGCTGACCCACGGCACCGCCGACAGCACCGTGCCCTTCGAGCCCACCCGGGATCTTGCGACCACGCTCGGCGACCAGGCGACCTACGTGGAGTACGAGGGTGTCGAGCACGTCCGGGAGTGGAACAGCGACGCGGAGTTCGAGGACCACGTGCGTGCGCTCTTCGAGGAGGCCGGTATCGGCGGGTGAGCCCCTGCCGGTACGGTGGCGCCCCACACACACCAGGCAGGGAGCACGGTTGGCGCGCGCGATGACCGCTGAACTCCCGACGCCTCGGATGGAACGTCCGCGTCTGCGCGGCTGGATCCACAGTGCTGCGGCCCCCGTCGCCGCCATCGTCGCCGTGCTGCTGTTCCGCGCCGCGTCCCCGGGTCTGCCGCAGGCCAGCGTCGCGGTCTTCGGCATCGCGCTGATCGGGCTGTTCACCACCTCGGGGCTGTACCACGCACCGAGCTGGCCGGCACGGATCGCGCGCCGTCTGGCCCGCGCCGACGTGGCCATGATCCAGCTGTTCATCGCCGCCACCTTCACCCCCGTCGCCGTGCACACCCTCACCGGTGCCTGGCGGACGTGGAGCCTGGTGGTGGCGTGGACGGTGGCGATCATCGGGGCGGGGGTCGCCGCGTCACCGCTGACAGGGCCGCGGTGGCTCACCGTCGCGGCCTACGCCTCCTTCGGTGCGCTCGTCGCGATCCCCTTCCTGCGCATCGGCGAGGTGCTCCCGCTCCCCGGCGTGCTGCTGGTGGTCCTCGGCGGTGCGGTCTACCTCCTCGGAGGGGTGGTCTACGCGCGCCGTCGGCCGGACCCGTGGCCACGGTGGTTCGGGTTCCACGAGGTCTTCCACGCCCTGGTGGTCATCGGCGGGGCTGCCCACGTCACCGCGATCTGGCGCTACGCCCTGCCGCTCGCGTCGTGAGGCGGTAGCGGGACCGGTGTTCGTACACCTCGCCCGGCGCCACGAGCACCGAGGGCAGGTGCGGATGGTGGACGGCGTCAGGGAACCCCTGCGGTTCCAGGCACAACGCCCCGTGACGTCCGTGGACGCGACCCTGCTTGCCGGTGATCGGCGGGTCCATCCGGTTGCCGGTGTAGAGCTGCACACAGGCCTGATCGGTGACCAGCTCCAGCACCCGTCCGGACCCGGGGTCGTGCAGTATCGCGGCGGTCCGCAACGCCCCGGCGGGCTCGCGCAGCACCAGGTTGTGGTCGTAGCCCCCGGCTCCCCTCACCGCCCGCAGCGCCGCGATGCCGTCACCGATGCGCCGCGCAGCGCGCAGGTCCAGGGGCGTGTCATCGACGGCCAGCAGCCTGCCGGTGGGGATCAGCTCCCCGTCCACCTCCGACACGGCATCCGCTCGCACGGTGAGCTCGTGATCCAGGATGTCCCCGCGGCCCGCCCCGCCGAGGTTGAGGTAGGCGTGGTTGGTGAGGTTGATGGGCGTGGTCGCGTCGGTGGTGGCCCGGTAGGTCACCGTGAGGGTGTCGTCCTCGAAGCGGTAGGTGGCCACCACCTCCACGCTTCCCGGATAGCCCTCCTCACCATCAGGCGAGCGGTAGCGCAGCCGCACGAGGTCCCCGGCGACGTCGACGGCCTCCCACTGCACCTTGTCGAAGGACCGCTCGGCGCCACCATGCAGGTGATGGGGCGGCTCGTTGGCGGCGAGCGGATAGGTGGTGCCCTCCAGGGTGAACCGCGCGTGCGCGATGCGGTTGGCCACCCGACCGATCGTCGCGCCGAAGTAGGGGTTGTCCGCTGCGAGGTACCCCGCCAGCCCGTCGAACCCGCACACGACGTCGGCCACCGCCCCGTGGCGGTCGGGTGCGTGCAGTTCCACCAGCGTCGCACCGTGATCGGTGATGCGGGCCAGCCGCCCGCCGGCCCCCTCGATGGTGAACAGCTGCGCCTGTCGTCCGTCCGGGTAGGCCCCGAAGACCCGGCTGCTCATCGCGTGCTCCGTGGACTCGGATGTTGTGGGTGGTGGGTGGAGCATGCCCGCATCATCGTCGTGCCGCTCAGTCGTCGCCGTCGCGCACAACGTGGTGGTGGTCGCACCGGGCTCTGCACGGGCGTTGCGCAGGCGTGTGCGATCCCTGTGGTTGCCCTCACCGCAACCCATCGATGACCGTGTGGAGGACCCTGTGCCACAGTGGGGCGATGGACGGGTAGGGCTCCCCGGGATGCTGCCGGTTGGTCACCAGGGCGACGACCAGGGCGCGCTCGGGATCGATGAGCAGCTCGCAGCCGGTGAACCCGGCGTGGCCGAGGCCGCGGCTCCCGGCACCGAGCACCGATTCCAGCCGACCCTCCCACGCCCCCAGAACGGGCCCGCTGTCCGGTGCCAGGAAGCGGCGGACGACCGTGGAGGAGGCCAGGGGTGTGTCCCGCCCCTGCACGCCGAGGAGCATGGCCTGCCCGCACCGGACGAGATCTGCGGCGGTGGAGAAGAGCCCGGCGTGACCGGCGACGCCCCCGAAGGCGTGGTGGGCGTTGCCGTCGTTGACCTCGCCGACGAGCGTGTAGCCCCGCCAGCCGGCGAAGGCGTCAGGGTCACCCTCCACGGCATGCGGCTCGCCTGTTGCGATCATCCGTCGCTCATAGGGGTTGCCGAGCGAGGTCGCCGCCGCGTGGCCGACCGGGCCGTACCCCGTCTCCGACAGGCCGAGCGGGCGGAGCACGAGCCGATGCACGGCCGTATCCAGGGGCTCCTGCGCGACTGCGGCGATGACGGCACCCAGCAGCATCATCGACAGATCCGAGTAGCGACGACGGCGACCGGGTGCATCCACCAGGGGCACGTCTGCCACCCGTGACAGTGCGCCGTCGGGGTCCTCGGCATGCAGGTAGGTCGGCTCCCAGGCCGCCAGCCCTGCACGGTGGGACAACAGTTCGGCCACGGTGATGCCTGCGAACCGCGGATCACGCGCCTCGGCGGCGATCGCCGGCAGCAACGTGCCGACCTCGTCCGACAGTCGCAGCTCACCACGGTCCACCAGGCAGATGGTGGCAGCGGTGCTCGCGACCAGCTTGGTCACCGACGCGACATCGAAGCGTGTCGACAGCGACAGCGGTCGGGGTCGCTCCAGTGCGACCCTCCCATCGTGGGTCTGTGCGGCACCGCTGGCGAGGTCCGCCACGAGCAGGCCGTGGCGCGCAACGGCGCAGACGGCGCCGGTCGCCGTCGCGCGACCGCCGGGGCGAGCGGGCCGGACGGCATCGGCGAGGAGGTGTTCGAGCGCGGACGGAAGGGCAGAGCTCAGCCCGACAGCCTCGGGCGCGCCTCGCCGCAGCGGCCATCCCGCTCCCGGGTACGCAGCGACCGTGCTCACCGGCCCTGCCCCACCCCGGAGGGAGGGACACCAGCCTCGCGTTGGGCGACCAGACAGGCGCCGAGATGACGCTCAGCGAGGCGGACGAGCGCCGGATCGGTCTCGGCGCACGCGGCTTCGGCGATGGGGCACCGCGGGTGGAAGCGACAGCCCTGCGGAGGGTCCGCGGGGTCGGGTACGTCGCCCGGCAGCGGCGCCGGCAAGCGACCCGCCTCCGTCGACGGGTCGGCGACCGGGACAGCGTCGCGCAACGCCGCGGTGTACGGATGGCGGGAGCTGCCGGCCAGCACGTCGGCCGGTGCCAACTCCACGATCCGCCCCAGGTACATCACGGCTACCTCATCAGCGAGGTAATGCACCATGCTGAGGTCGTGGGAGATGAACACGTAGGTCAGGGCCAGCTCGTCGCGCAGGTGCACCAACAGGTTCATGACCTCGGCCTGCACGGAGATGTCCAGGGCCGACAAGGGCTCGTCGAGGACGAGGACCTCCGGCTCCACGGCCAGCGCCCGCGCCACCCCGATGCGCTGGCGCTGGCCTCCCGACATCTCGTGGGGGTAGCGGTCGAGGAAGGTCCGGGTCATACCCACGAGGTCGAGGAGCTCCACCACGCGGGCCTGGACCGCTGCCCGGGTCCGGGCCAGTCGGTGGACGCGGAGGACCTCCCCCAGTGTGTCGGCAACGGACATCCGCGGGTTCAGCGCCGAGTGCGGGTCCTGGAACACGAGCTGGATCCGTCGGCGCAGGGCCGCCAGCTCGCGGCCACTCGCGGCTGCGACGTCATCACCCCCGATCAGCACCCGACCGGAGGTCGGCTGCTCGAGGCGGGTCAGCAGGCGGGCAGTGGTGGATTTGCCACATCCGGACTCCCCGACGATGCCGAGGGTGTGGCCCCGTTCCACGGAGAAGGACACACCGTCGACAGCCTGCACCGGTCGCTGCTCCCCCCGCACCGGATAGTGCTTGACCAGATCCTCCACCTCGATCATGACCTCGGCGCTCATGACCACTCCTCGCGTGGCACGTGGCAGGCGGCCAGGTGCGTTGCCGTCCCGGTCAGTAGCGGACGCTCCTCACGGCAGCGCGGCACGACCTGCGGGCAGCGCGGCGCGAAGGCACAGCCCGGGAGGGGGTCGGCGGGCTCGGGCGGGACGCCGGGGATCTGTGCGAGCGGCCCGTCAGCCGCCGTCATCCCCGTGGGGATCGAGGCGACCAGGCTGGCGGAGTAGGGGTGTCGCGGCGCGCGGAAGAGGGTGTGGACATCGGTCTGCTCGACGATCCGTCCCGCGTACATGACCAGGACCCGCTCAGCGATGCGTGCCACCAAGCCCAGATCGTGGGTGATCCAGATCACGGCCAGGTCGCGCTCGCGCTGCAGTCGTGCCACCAACGCGACGATCTGCTGCTGGATCGTGACATCGAGGGCCGTCGTCGGCTCGTCGGCGATGAGCAGACGGATGTCGTTGACCAGTGCGATGGCGATGACGACCCGTTGTCGCATCCCTCCGGACAGCTGGTGCGGGTACATGCCCATGGCCCTATCGGGACGTGGGATCCCGACCTCACCCAAGGCCTCGCGTGCCCGGGTGAGCCCCTCCTGACGGGTCCCGCCGTGCGCCGTGACGGCCTCGGCGATCTGGTCGCCGATCCGCATCATGGGGTTCAAGGAGTTCAGCGGGCTCTGGTAGACCATCGCCAGTTCCCGGCCGCGCCGCGTGCGGAGCGCCGCGCCGTCTCCGTCCAGAAGCTCCGCCCCATCGAATCGCGCCGATCCCGCGGTCACGGAGATGGCCGGCGGCAGCAGCCCCATGACCGACAGCATGGTGACCGACTTGCCGGAGCCGGACTCCCCGACCATGGCGACGGTCTCGCCGCCTGCCACCTCGAAGGAGATGTCCTTCACCAGGGGTACGGACCGGCGGCGCTGTGCCACCTCGGTCGTCAGCCCGGAAACCTCCAGCAGCGGCTCGCTCACCTAGCAGCCTCCACGTGCAACCGCGCAGGTCGCCATCCGGCGGGCACGCTCGGGGACGGGAACCGACCATCGGATCCCGGTACGAGCGCCCCGAGTACGGTCGCCCGGCGTGCGCCCGTACACGAAGGGAGCGCGCCCGGGATCCCGTTCACCGTCAGGAAGCCGAGCACCGCGAAGGCGTAGGCCTCCTTGGCCTCGACCGGCAGCCCCACGGCGTCGATGGTGGTCAACTCGATCCCGTCGAGGTGCCGCGCCAGCCGATCCATCAGGACCGGGTTGCGTACCCCACCACCCGCAGCGACCACACGCCGCGCGCCATGTGAGCGGCAGGCATCGGCGACGGTCCGGGCCGTCAGCTCGACCAGGGTGGCCAGCAGGTCGTCGATGGCGACCGCCCTGCCATGAGCGGCCAGCGCCGCATCGAGGTAGCCGGGATGGAACAGCTCCTTGCCGGTCGAGCGAGGTGGGGCCAGGGCGTAGTAGGGCTCGGACAGGAGCCGGTCGAGGAGCGCGTGGTCGACCGTGCCCCGAGCGGCGCGGGCACCGCCCTGGTCGTAGCGCTCAGCGCCGTCCGTGGAGCTGGAGACGGCGGCATCCATCAGGGCGTTGGCCGGCCCGACGTCGTAGGCCAGTGGCTCCTGCACCGGACCGACCACGGTGATGTTGCTGATCCCACCCAGGTTGAGTGCCACCTCGGGGACGTCGGGACGGCCCAGGAGCAGGGCATCCACCACACTCACCAGTGGAGCGCCGTGCCCTCCGGCGGCGATGTCACGACTGCGCAGATCGGCCACCACCGGGGCTCCCGTGCGCTCGGCGATCCACGCGGGCTGGCCGAGCTGCAGGGTGCTCTGCGCCCGCCCGTCCTCCACGAGGTGGAACACCGTCTGTCCGTGGCTGACCACGAGGTCGACCGACCCCTCGGCCAGCTCGTTGATCGTCGCGGCCGCAGCAGCAGCGAAGGCCTGACCGAGCAACGCGTCGAGCCGACAGACCTCGGCAAGATCCGTGGCACGCGGTGGGAGGATGTCCACGATCCGTTGGCGCAACCCCGGCTCGTAGGGCACCTCGGCGGTCCCGAGCGGGCGCAGCCGCAGCTCATCGCCCTCCGCCCACACCTCGGCCACGGCGACGTCGATCGCGTCGTGGCTCGTGCCGGAGATCATCGCCGCGAGGCGCATGTCCGCTCCTTATCGCCGTTGGCGGGTCGGATCGAGGGCGTCGCGCAGCCCGTCACCGAGCAGGTTCAGGCCGACCACCGCCACCACGATCAGCAACGAGGGTGTGACCAGCATCCAGGGTGCCGGTCCGAAGAGGTTGCGGGCTTCGCTGACCATCCGGCCGAGGGAGGGCTCGGGCGGTTGGGTCCCCAGCCCGAGGAAGGACAGGCTGGATTCCGTCAGGATGGCCCAGGACAGCGCCAGGGCGGTCTGCACGATGATCGGCGCGGCCACGTTCGGCAGGACGTGGCGGAGGAGCAGCCGCCGACGTCCGAAACCGAGCACGGTGCCCGCGGCGATGTAGTCCATCTCGCGCACCGACAGCACCGGGCCACGGGCGACACGGACGAAGATCGGGGTGTAGACCACGGCGATGGCAGCGGAGGTGTTGAACCAACCCGTGCCGAGAGCGGTGACGATGACCAACGCCAGCAGGATCGCAGGGAAGGCGAACAGCATGTCGGTCAGCCGTCCGACGATGCGTTCGGTCCATCCACCGAGGAAGCCGGCAGAGATCCCGGCAGCCGAGCCGATGAGGGCGGCGAACGCGACGGCGAGGACCGCGACACGCAAGGACACCAGGATGCCCGCCATGGAACGCGACGCGATATCACGACCGAACTGATCGGTGCCTGCCCAGTAGACGGTGGACGGCGGAAGGAAACGATCGGAAGGCGTCTGGACGAGCGGGTCGTGGGGTGTGAGCCCGACCCAGGCGAGTAGGCCGACGAGCACGAGCGCAGCGGTGACCAACAGTCCGATGCGCCCGTTGCTCGTCCGCCACAGTGCGATGAACACGCCGGGACGACCATCGCTCACCGTCTGGTCGGCAGGGTCCGTCGGCGCGCTCATGACAACCTCACGCGAGGGTCGATCCGCGCGTAGAGCAGGTCCACTGCGAGGTTGACCAGGACGAACATGGTCGCGACGACCAGCACCACCGACTGCACGACGGCGAGCTCACGCTGGGCGATACCACCGAGCACCAGGCGCCCGAGGCCCGGTAGCACGAAGATCTGCTCGACGATGATCGTCCCACCGAGCAGGTAGCCGAACTGCACACCCGTGATCGTGACGATCGGTGTCAGGGCGTTGCGCAGGACGTGGCGCCAGCGTGTTCGACGTTCGGAGACGCCCTTGCCCCTGGCGGTGCGCACGAAGTCCTGCTCGGCGATCTCGAGGTAGACCGAGCGGGTCGTGCGCATCACCGTCGCCGCCAGGCCCGTACCCAGGACCAGCGCGGGGTAGAGCATCTGCTGCAGGTTGACCGTCGGCGCTTGTAGGAAGGGCACGAAGTCCCCGGCGGACGGGAAGTAGCCGAAACGGGTGGACAGGAAGGCCACGATGGCCGAGGCCAGCACGAAGTCGGGGACCGCGAGGCCGAGGAGACCGAAGGTCTGCCCGGCGGCATCCCGAGCACCGTCAGGCCGGCTGGCGGCGAAGACGCCGACGACCACACCGATCACCACCCCGATGACCACCGACATCACGGCGAGTTGGATCGTCACCGGCAGCGCTGCCGCCAACTGTTCCGACACCGGCCGCCCGCTGATGACCGACACGCCGAAGTTGCCCTGGAACACGCTGCCGAGCCAGCCGAAGAACTGGCTCCACAGGGGCTGGTCGAGCTGGTAGTAGGCCTCGAGTGCGGCTCGCTGGGCCTCGGTGAGCGAGCCAGCTTCGATGCCGAGCCGTGCCGTGATCTCATCACCGGGCAGGACCCGCAGGAGCAGGAAGATCAGCACCGCGACCCCGAGCAGCGTCCCCAGGGCCTCGACGAGGCGCCGACCGACGTAGCGGGCCATCAACGGCTCCTTCCCTGGGTGCGGGCATCCGGAGGTGCGGACGGGGGTGGGAGGGAAGAACGCAAGGAGGGAGGATGGCCGGGCCAGCACGGGGGGAGAGCTGACCCGGCCGCCTGCGTCGCGCTAGCCGGTGAGGCTGGCGTCACGCAGACCCTTCATCGACCCGGTGGACAGCGACTGGAAGCCGCTGACCTCGGGCCGAAGCACGCGGTACTCGAACCCGTTGGCGGTCCAGATCCACGGTGACGCCTCGAGCAGTCGCTCGGAGATCTCGGTGTAGATCGCGGCACGCGCATCGGGATCGGTCTCAGCCTCGCCGTCGGCGAAGAGCTGGTCGAGCTCCTCGCTGGCGTAGGTCGCGACGCTCTGGAGGTTGCCGTCGCTGGTGAAGTACCGGGCATACATCAGGTGCGGGTCGGGGTTCCCGCCGTTGAGCGCGACCGCTCCCTCGTAATCGGTCTCGAGCCAGCGGTCGACGTACACGCTGGTCTCGAGCTGCTGGATCTCCGCGTCGATACCGACATCCGCCAGCTGGGACTGCAGGCTCTGAGCCTCGTTGACCGCGGTCTCGTACCCACCGGTCATGACGATCATCTCGAAGGTGAAGCCGTCCTCGTAGCCGGCCTCTGCCAACAGATCGAGTGCGAGATCGGTATCCGTTCCATCGCACGGCAGGCCGGCGTAGGGGTCGGTTCGCCAGGCGGGAGCTGTGAACGGACCGGTGACCTCGCCCTCGCCGAGCAGCGCGGAGTCCACGAGCTCCTGCCGATCGACGGCGCAGGCCATCGCCTGACGTACCCGCTGGTCGTCGAAGGGCTCCACCTCGGTGTTGAGCTGCAGCACCCGGTACGCGAGCGCCGGCTCGCGCTGGACGTCGAGCTCGGACTCGTCGATCTGGGAGATCACGATCGGGTCCGTGATGACACCGAGGTGGTACTGACCGGCGGTCAGACCGGCCTCGACAGATCCCTCGTCGGGAACGACGCGGATCTCGATGCCGTCGAGCTCCGGGGTACCGCGCCAGTAGTCGTCGTAGCGGGCCATGCGCAAGACATCACCCTGGTCCCACTCATCGAACATGAAGGGGCCGGAGCCGAGCGGCTCGTTCTCGACCGTGCCCGACTCGATCGCCGACGCCGGGGCGATGGCGGTGTTCGTCGAGGTCAGCGCAGCGGGAAGCGTCGCGTCCGCGCGGTCGAGGCGCAACGTGACACCGTGCTCACCGTCCGCTTCCACGGACGTGATCGACAGGATGTTGGCGCGTGCCACCGCGCCACTGTCCTCGTCGAGTACCCGCTCGAGGCTGGCTACCACGTCCGCGCTCGTCAGGGGCGAACCGTCGTGGAAGGTCGCGTCCGGGGTGAGGTCCAGTTCCAGGGTCTCACCGTCATCGGTGTACTCCCAGTCCTGCACCAGCGAACCGACGACGTTCAGCTCCGTGTCGTGCTCGAACAGGGTCTCGTAGATCTGCTCCAGCGCCTGGATGCTCTGGAACGCCGTGGCGCGGTGTGGGTCGAGGCTGTCGACGTCACCGGTCCTCGCGATGACCAGTGGCCCCGAAGCCGCATCGGCATCGTCGGCACCATCTGCGTCATCGTCCGCAGCGTCGTCTTCGGTGGGATCGTCAGCTGGCTCATCCTCGCCGGGCTCGGCCTCCTCGACGTCCTCGGAGGTCGGCGGCGCGCAGGCAGCCAGCACCATCGTGGCCGCGGCGAGCACCGAGACCGTCGTGGTCAGGGTCCTTCTCATCGGTTCTCCTCCTGGTCTGCCCGTTCGGTACGCCTCGGTACCGATCCGGGCGGGGTCTCGCGGTCG
This sequence comes from Nitriliruptoraceae bacterium, assembly GCA_041685505.1. Classification (GTDB taxonomy): domain Bacteria; phylum Actinomycetota; class Nitriliruptoria; order Nitriliruptorales; family Nitriliruptoraceae; genus T1Sed10-7. The sequence goes on along the minus strand of JAWLFQ010000026.1, from coordinate 3,146 downwards.
TCGATCTCTGTCAGCGCACGACGGACGACGCCACCGCCTGCATCGAGGGCGGTGGCAGCTGTCCCCGCGTCCACCTCTGCCAGCAGCATGACCAGCGCCACCTTCAGCTCACCCTCGGCGGCCGTCAGGGCGGCACGGCAGCGATCCGCTGGCTGGCCCGTCGCTTCCATCAAGATGGTGATCATCCGGCGTCGCAGCTTGTCGTTGGTCGCAGCGACGTCGACCATCAGGTTCGAGTAGGTCTTCCCCAGGCGGACCATGACCGCCGTGGAGAAGGCGTTGAGCACCAGCTTCTGTGCCGTCCCCGCCTTCATCCGAGTGGAGCCGGCAACGACCTCCGGACCCGTTGGCGCCAGGACGTGGACGTCGACGTCGGCCGCGATGGGTGCCGACGGGTGGGCACTCACCAAGGCGGTGTAGGCCCCACGCCGTCGGGCCTCGATCAGGGCACCGTGTACGAAGGGCGTGGCACCGCTGGCAGCCAGCCCGACGGCGACGTCGTCCGGACCCGTGCCGCCCGCTGCCGCCATGCCGGTCTCCCTGCCATCCTCGGCGCCCTCGATCGCCCGGGTCAACGCTGGAGCACCACCTGCCTGGTGGGCAACGAAGCGTCCGGGCTCCAGGGAGTAGGTGGGCTCGAGCTCGACCGCGTCCAGCATCGCCAGACGCCCTGACGTCCCTGCTCCGAAGTAGTGCACCCGTCCACCGCGCTGGAGCCGCCGGGCCGCCTCGTCGACGACCGCGGCCAGAGCCGGGAGGGCGTGGGCCACGGCCGCGGCGACGGTGCTGTCCTCGGCGTTGATCACCTGCAACAGCTCCAACGAGGAGAGCCGGTCGAGGTCATGGGTCGCGGGGTTGCGCTGCTCGGTGGGCGTCTCCGTCGGTGCGCGCAGGTGGCTCATCCGCGACCCTCCCGCCGACCGCGGACGGCTTCGAAGGTGCGCTCCAGCGCGGCGAGCGATCGGTCGTAGCTGCGTTGGGCGACGCCGACGAACAGGCAGTCCACGACCACCAGCTGCGCGGTACGGCTGGCCATCGCACCCGCACGGAAGGTGGTCTCGACCGCTGCGGTGGTCAGCACGTGGTCAGCAGCACGGGCGATGGGTGAGCGTGGGCCGTTGGTGATGGCGATGGTCGTCGCGCCGCGGCGGCCGGCCTCCACGAGGGGCTCGATCGTGTCGGTGGTGGTGCCGGTGTGGGATATCCCCACGGCCGCATCGCCGGGCGCGAGCAGCGCCGCGGATGTCAGGGCGGCGTGGGGATCGCGGCTGGCGAAGGCACCTCTGCCGATCCGATGCAGTTTCTGCTGCAGGTCCTCGGCGACCAGCGCTGACGCACCGATGCCGAAGAGCTCTACCCGGCCGGCGCGCACGATCGCCTCGACGGCCCCTTCGACCGCAGCGGGGTCGAGAGCTGTGGCGGTCTCCTGGATCGCTCGTGCCTCGGAGGCGCCGACGGTGGCGATGACCTCGGCGATCGTGGCATCCCGGGCGATGTCCCCACCCACCTGACCATCGGCGCGCTCGTCCTGCGCAGCGGCGACGGCGAGCCCGAAACGCAGCTCCCGGAAGCCACCGACACCGACGTGGTTGCAGAAGCGCACCACGGTGGTCTCTGACACGTCACACGCCGTCGCGAGTTCCGTGATGGTCATCAGCGACGCTGCAGCGGGTGCACCCAGCAGGAACTCCCCGACGCGGCGCTCCGCCGGCGCGAGGTCGGGCAGGACACCGCGCAGCCGCGGTAACAGGCCCGCGCCGGCCGCCACCTCCGTCGGCGTTGATGGCAAGTTTCCTCCTCCGACCCCCATCGGAGGTGTAACTTACTTACAACATCCGGCCACGGCAAGACCCGTACCACGGCCCCATCGGCGCACCTGCCGGCGAGGGGCACGAGGAGCGAGCGTGGGACACGATCCGCTCCCCGCGATCGGCGCGGGGGACACCAGCGGCAGGCTGCTGCTCCACCGCGCCAGCGCACCGCTTCGACGCCCCTTCCGCACGTCCCTACGGCAGGTCACCCACCTCGACACGCTGCTGGTGGGGATCCGCGACGACGAGGGGCGAACCGGTTGGGGGGAAGCCGCCGAGGTCGCCGCGGTGACGGGGCACGACCAGCGCCGTGTGGCTGCGACGCTGCGGGGCCCTGTCGCCACGGCGCTGCAGTCGGCAGCGCTCGAGGATGCGGCAGCAGCGCAGGCGGCTGTCACCATGGCCGCCAGGGACGTCCCACCAGCGGCCAACGCCGCGCTCACCGCCCTGCTCGACCTCGCGGCACGGCGCCGGGGCCTGCCGGTGCACCGGTTGCTGGGAGCCTCGACCGACCGGCTCATCACCACGGTGACCATCACCCGGGATCAACCCGCAGCGATGGCGGAAGATGCCGTTGCACGCGTGGCGCAGGGGTTCACACGGCTGAAGCTCAAGCTCGGCGCCCGCGACCCTGCCATCGACATCGAGCGGGTGCGTACCGTGGCGAGGGCCGTACCGCGGACCCGACTGCTGCTCGACGTCAACCAGGGCTGGAACCGCGCGACCGCTGACGACTGCATCGAGACCCTGATCGCCGATGTCCCGACGGTCGAGGCGATCGAGCAACCGCTGGATGCGGCGGATCTCACCGGGTCCGTCGCGCTCCGCCGGAGACTCGCGGGCAGCGGGGTCGAGCTGATCGCTGACGAGTCCGTGTTCTCCATCGCCGATGCCCAGCGCATCATCGCGGCAGGTGCGGCGGATCGGATCAACGTCAAGCTGGCGAAGGCCGGTGGTCCAGCCGCCGCCCGGCGGATCCTGCGGTTGTCCCACGAACACGGCGTCGGCACGATGCTCGGTTGCATGCTGGAGTCGGGGCTCGGCGTGGCCTCGGCCGCCGCTGTCGCCCTGGCAGAGGGGGTGACCGACTGCGACCTGGATGCCCCCCTGCTACTGGCGTCCTCACCGGTTGTCGGCGGTCCCTGCCTCGTCGGACAGGAACTCACCGTCAGCGCGAGACCCGGCTTCGGCTGTGTGCCACGGACCTGCTGACCCGACGTGGAACTGCACTCCGACGACCGACCCGTCACGGTCGAACAGCGCCGCGCTCTCCGATCGGGTCAGGGACCGGCCATCGCGCCGCTCGACGCTGCCGTCACCGCGCAGGAGATGCAC
>JAWLFQ010000025.1:0-29172 GCA_041685505.1 Nitriliruptoraceae bacterium | reverse complement strand
CAACCACCCCCTCGACTGTCCCATGTGCGACAAGGGCGGGGAGTGCCCGCTGCAGGACCAGGCGCTCAAGCACGGCGCCAACACCTCCCGCTTCGTGGACCAGAAGCGACGCTACGACAAGCCCGTGGCCGTCAGCCCCCAGATCCTGCTGGACCGCGAGCGGTGCGTGCTGTGTGCGCGCTGCACCCGCTTCTCCGAGCAGATCTCCGGTGACCCCTTCATCGAGCTGTTCGAGCGCGGCGCCCTGGAGCAGGTGGCCATCTACGAGGACGAACCCTACGAGAGCTACTTCTCCGGCAACGTGATCCAGATCTGCCCCGTGGGCGCGCTGACCTCCACGAGCTACCGCTTCAAGGCCCGCCCCTTCGACGTGGTCACCACACCGAGCGTGTGCGACCACTGTTCGGCGGGGTGCTCGCTGACGGTGCAGTCGCGTCGTGGCGAGATCCAGCGGTCCTTGGCGCGCACCAACATGGCGGTCAACGAGGCCTGGAACTGCGACAAGGGCCGCTTCGGCTTCGCCCACCTGACCGCTCCCCAGCGCGTCACCGAGCCCCACATCAAGGGCGAGGACGGGCAGCTGCGCCCGGCCAGCTGGGCGGAAGCGCTGCTGCAGGTCAGCGCCGCGATCGGCCAGGCGCAGGACGCCGGGCCGGGCCGCGTCGCGGTGGTGACCGGTTCCCGACTGGCCGACGAGGACGCCTACGCGGTGTCCAAGTACGCCCGGACGGTGCTCGGCACCGACGACCTCGACCACCGCACCCACTTCGCCCCCGCCGGTGAGGCCGACGAGCTCACGGCCCTGGTGGGTCGTGACACCGCCACCTACGCCGACGTCGAGGAGGCGCCGGTGATCGTGGTCGCCGGCCTCGACCCGGAGGAGGAGGTCCCGATCCTCCACCTGCGGCTGCGCAAGGCATGGCGCGACCACACCGCCAAGATCGTCGTCCTCGGCCCGACGCTGGGCACCCTCTCCGAGCTCGCCTGGCGGCGCATCCCGGCCGCGCCCGGCCAGGAAGCGGCGACCCTGCGCGCCTTGGCCGCCTCCACCGGCAACGAGGTGATCGAGGCCCTCCGCGGCGAGGGGACGCCCGTGGTCCTGGTGGGCGAGCGCGCCGGCGCTGCGGCACTGTCCGCCGCCGCACAGCTCGCCGAGGCCGCCGGTGGGAAGGTGGGCCACGTGCCCCGCCGCGCCGGTGCCCGTGGGGCACTGGAGGCCGGCCTGGCCGCCGGGGTGCTCCCCGGTGGGCGCCGCCTGGGCGACGACGAGGACCGCGCGGCGGTCGAGCAGGCGTGGAACACCGCCCTGCCCACCGAGCCGGGTCGCGACCTCCACGCCATCCTGACCGCCGCCGCGGCGGGCGAGATCGACGTCCTGCACCTCATCGGTGTCGATCTGGCGCGCGACGCCGCCTCCACCGAGCTCGCCCGCGCCGCCCTCGACAAGGTCGGCACCGTGGTGTGCCAGGATCTGGCGGCGACGGCGACGGTCACCGGCTACGCCGATGTGGTGCTGCCCGCCGCCGGACGCCAGGAACGGGCCGGTTCCACGACCAACTGGGAGGGGCGCACCCAGCGGTTCTCCCGTGCGGTCGATGGCCCGGATCTGGTCCAGGACGACTGGGAGATCATCGTCCAGCTCGCCGCCATCCTCGGGCACGACCTCGGGTTCGACGACCTCGAGGGGATCCGCGGGGAGGTGGCACGCCTCGGTCGACGCGCCCAGCCCCATCCGTGGCCGGAGCTCGCGACGCCGACGCAGGACACCGCCCCCGAGGGGCAGTTGCGCGCCGTCGTCCGCCATCTGCTGCTGGACCGGGGCACGATGCTGGCCGGTGCCACCGACCTGCTCGCCACCGCCCGACCCGCCCTCGCGGAGCTCGGTGCACACGACGCCGCCGCCCTGGACATCGGTGACGGCGACCGTGTCGCGGTGATCGCCGGTGACGCCCGGTTGGAGCTGACCGCAGCGGTCCGCTCGGACGTGGTCCCCGGCACCGTGGTGCTCCCCGCCAACTCGACGGAGGACACCGCGTTCGACCTCGCCGACAGCGATGGTGGCGTCTGCGTGACGCTGGAACGCCTCGCCACCGCGGCGCAGCGCTCCGAGGCGTCGGTCCCAACCCCCGCCGGGGAGGTCGCCTGATGGAACATCCCTTCTGGGTCCCGTTGCTGCAGGCGGTGGTGGTCTTCGCCTACTACCTGCTGATCACCGCCGTGCTCATCTGGGCCGAGCGTCGCGTGGTCGCCAAGATGCAGTCGCGGATCGGCCCCAACCGGGTCGGTCCCTTCGGCATCCTGCAGACCCTGGTCGACGGGGTGAAGATGTTCTTCAAGGAGGACATCACCCCGGGCATGGTGAACAAGCTCATCTACAACGTCGCTCCCCTGATCGGCGTGATCGCCGGGTTCCTGGTCATCGCGGTCATCCCCATCGGCGGTGAGGTCACCCTGTTCGGCGAGACCTTCACCCTGGTGGTCGCCGACCTGTCCATCGGGGTGCTGTGGATCCTGGCCCTCGGCTCGATCCACGTCTACAGCGTCTTCCTCGCCGGCTGGGCGTCGAACTCGCCCTACCCCCTGCTCGGCGGGATCCGCTCCAGCGCCCAGATGGTCTCCTACGAGATCGCCCAGGGGCTGGCCGTGGCCAGCGTGGTGGTCTACGCCGGCAGCCTGCGCGTCTCCGACATCGTGGCCGCGCAGTCGGGGCCCGGGTTCATCGACGGGGTACCGGGATGGTTCGCCCTGCCGCTGTTCCCCGCCTTCCTGGTGTTCGTGGTCGGGATGGTCGCCGAGGCCGGCCGACCGCCCTTCGACCTCGCCGAAGCCGAGGGTGAGCTCGTGGGTGGTTTCAACACCGAGTACTCCGGCATGCGGTTCGGCATGTTCATGCTGGCCGAGTTCATGTCGGTGGTGACGATGTCGGCCATCGTGGTCACGCTGTTCCTGGGTGGGCCCGCCGGGCCGACCTTCGGGTTGCCCGACAGCGTGGCCTGGGTCATGCCGATCCTGTGGTTCTTCCTCAAGGTCCTGGCCTTCATCTTCTTCTTCATCCTGCTGCGCGGTGCCATGCCGCGCTACCGCTACGACCGGCTGATGAACCTCGGCTGGAAGATCCTGATCCCGGTCGCGCTGGTGTGGCTGCTGGTCACCGCCAGCTTCGTGCTGATCGATCAGACCGGTGGCATCCCCGCCGGGGTCCGCATCGGTCTGGCGGGTGCTGCGGCGGTGATCCTGCTGGCCCTGCTGTTGGCCGGTCGGGGCACCGACGGCGAGGTTGCCGGTCCACAGGAGCGCCCGATGGCCGTCGACGCCCGCGAGGCGCCCTCCGTCGAGGGTGCGTCCGACGAGGTGGAACCCGACCACGAGGAGGTCGCACCGTGACCGAGCTGCTGACGTCCATCCCCTCCCAGGTCATCTCGGTGGTGACGATCGTGGTCCTGATCGTCGCGCTGTGGCTGCTGCTGACCCGCACCGTGCTCGGACGCGGCTTCTCCGTGCCGCTGAAGACGATGCTGCGCCCGGTGGAGACCCACGAGTACCCGGAGAAGCCGCGGCCCGTGCAGCCGCGCTTCCACGGCCGGCACCAGCTCAACCGCTACACCGACGGGCTCGAGAAGTGCATCGGTTGCGAGCTGTGCGCCTGGGCGTGCCCGGCCGACGCCATCTACGTCCAGGGCGCTGACAACACCCTCGAGTCGCGGTACTCGCCCGGTGAGCGCTACGCCGATGACTACCAGATCAACTACAACCGCTGCATCCTGTGCGGGCTGTGCATCGAGGCCTGCCCCACCCGGGCGCTGACCATGACCCACGACTACGAGTTCTCCGCGGACAGCCGCCAGAAGCTGGTGTGGACCAAGGAGCAGCTGCTGGTCGAGGTGCCCGAAGGTGGCCAGGACACGCCCCACACCGACCGGGAGGTCAGGGAGCGCGGGCTGAACTACTACGGTGGGCTGGCGGTGACGCCACCGAACCTGCACGGCGGCAAGTATCGTTCCGCCGCCGCGGCGCCCTCGTCCCGGGCCGGCACCGTGGTGCCATCGGGCGAGCTGCCGGCCCCGGGGGCGGACCCCGAGGACCCGGCGACCGTCGGCGAACCGACCCGGACGACGAGCGGAGGACGGAGCTAGATGATGCTGCTGGCCCAAGCTGCGGAGGCTGGGTCCGGCAACACCGCTGAGGTCGTCCTCTTCTGGGTGTTCGCCGTGCTCGCACTCGGCTCCGCTGTCGCGGTGATCACGCTGCGCAACATCGTGCACGGTGCGCTGATGCTCGTGCTCAACTTCCTGGCCATCGCCGGTCTCTACCTCACGTTGGAATCGGCCTTCCTGTCGATCATCCAGGTGCTGGTCTACGCCGGTGCGATCATGGTGCTGTTCCTGTTCGTGATCATGCTGCTCGGCGTGGCGACCGACGACCTGCTCACCTCCGAGCCCCTGACCCGCGTGCTCGGGGTCGCAGGCGGTGCGCTGCTGGCCGGCGCGCTGGTCTTCGCCTTCGTCGGCCCCTACACCGCACCGGCGTCGGTGTGCGGACCGGATGCTCCCGCCGCGGCGACGGGCGAGTTCGACTGTGCCGGTCTGGCACAGGCCTACGGGGAGGACGACCCCTCCGGCGTCGCCTTCCTCGGCCGTCGGATGTTCACCCAGTACACCTACGCTTTCGAGCTCGCCGCGCTGCTGCTGACCGTGGCCACGATCGGCGCGGTGATCCTCGCACGCCGCAAGGACCTCGCACGCGAGGACGAGGACGAGGACCCGGTCCACCTCGACCCGGTCGTCGCCGAGCCGACCGACGACCAGGAGCGCTGAGCCATGGCCATCGGCTACTACCTCGCCGTCTCCGCCCTGCTGTTCTCCATCGGTCTGGTCGGGGTGCTGCTGCGGCGCAACGCGATCGTGCTGTTCATGTGCATCGAGTTGATGCTCAACTCCGTCAACCTGACCCTGGCCTCCGCCGCCCGCATGTGGGGCGGACCTGACGGGCAGGTCTTCGTGTTCTTCGTCATCGTCGTCGCCGCAGCGGAGGTGGTGGTCGGTCTCGCGCTGATCGTCAACCTCTACTTCCGGCGGGGGACGCTCGACGTGGACGTCCCCCAGCTGCTGAGGTGGTGACGTGATCCTGCTCGCCGCGGAGGCAACCGGGGTCGCGAACGAGGTCGTCGAGGCGACCTCGGGCGTGATCTCGCTGGCCTGGCTCATCCCCCTGCTCCCCCTGCTCGGCTTCGTGGCCGTGCTCGCGACCACGCGCACCCTCGGTGACGGTGCCGCACGCATCGCCCTGGGTGCCTCGCTCGCGACCCTGCTGCTCAGCGCCGCGGTGTCGGTCGGCGTCATCGCCGACGCCGCCACCTACGTGCGGCCCATGCCGACCTGGATCGACGTCGGCGGCCTGACCGTCACCTTCGACCTGCTCATCGACCAGCTCACCGCGGTCATGCTGCTGGTGGTCACCGGGGTGGGCTTCCTGGTCCACGTCTACTCCGTGGGCTACATGCACGGCGACCCGCGCTACAGCCGCTTCTTCGCCTACCTGAACCTGTTCCTGGCCAGCATGCTGATCCTGGTGCTGGCACAGAACCTCCTGGTGCTGTTCCTCGGGTGGGAGCTGGTGGGACTCAGCTCCTACCTGCTGATCGGGTTCTGGTTCGAGGACCGCGCCAACGCCACCGCAGCCAAGAAGGCCTTCATCACCAACCGGGTCGGCGACGTCGCCTTCATGGTGGCGATGTTCCTGGCCTTCGCGGCGGTGGGCACCCTCGACATCCTGGGGCTGGTGGACAACGCCGGGGCGCTGTCCTCGGGCACCGCCTTCGCCCTGGTGGTGCTGTTCCTGGGCGGTGCCGCCGCGAAGTCGGCGCAGATCCCGCTGTACGTGTGGCTGCCCGACGCCATGGCCGGCCCCACCCCCGTCTCCGCGCTGATCCACGCCGCCACGATGGTGACCGCGGGCGTGTACCTGCTGGTGCGGCTCTCGCCCGTGCTGGTCCAGTCGCTGTCGGGCATGGAGGTCGTGGCCTACATCGGTGTCGCCACGGCCCTGCTGGCGGCGATCATCGCCGTGCGCCAGGACGACATCAAGAAGGTCCTGGCCTACTCCACGGTCTCCCAGCTCGGGTTCATGGTCCTGGCGGTGGGTGTGGGCGCCTTCCGTGAGGGCATCTTCCACCTCGTCACCCACGCCTTCTTCAAGGGGCTGTTGTTCCTGGCCGCGGGTTCGGTGATGCACGGCATGGCCAACCGCACCGACATCTGGCAGATGGGTGGCCTGCGCAAGGCGATGCCCGTCACCTTCTGGACCGCCCTGGTCGGCTGGCTGGCGATCTCCGGTGTGCCGCCCTTCGCCGGGTTCTTCTCCAAGGACCAGATCCTGACCGAGGCCTACTTCCACGGCTACGGCGTGGTGTGGGCCTTGGGGCTGCTGGCCGCGATCCTGACGGCCTTCTACATGTCCCGCTGGTTCTTCCTGGTCTTCCTCGGCGCCCCGCGTTACCAGAGCGACCTGCACCCCCACGAGTCGCCGCGTTCGATGACGGTCCCGCTGATCGTGCTCGCGGTGCTGTCGGCGGTGGGCGGCCTGCTGCTCAACCCGGTGCACAGTGGCCCGCTCTACCGCTTCCTCGAGCCGACGGTGGGACCCATCGACCAGCTCGGCTACGAGCCCGTCGGGCCGCTGGAGGAACCGGTGCTGATCCCCCTGGCGATCGTCGCCGCCGCGCTCGGCATCGTCGTGGCCTACCTGCTCTACCTGCGCCGCCCGGTCCAGGGCGCGCGGACCTCCGAGCCGCTGACCGGCCCCCTCGCCGAGCTCGCGGAGCGACGGTTCTTCGTCGACGAGGCCTACGAGGCCGCCTTCGTCACCGCCGGTGGTGGCCTGTCACGCGCCCTGGTGTGGTTCGACACCCGCGTGATCGACGGGCTCGTCAACGGGGTGGGGACCGGTTCGGTGCTCCTGGGCCGTGCCGCGCGCGGTGCCCAGAGCGGGTACGTCCGGCGTTACGTCGGGGTGATGGTGCTCGGTGCGCTGGTGCTCCTCGCCGTGCTGATCGTGCAGGTGGTGTGACATGGGTTGGATCACCGTCACGATCGTCATCCCGCTGGTCGCCGCTCTCGTCCTGGCCTTCGCCAGCGAGCTGGAGGATGCCGGGATCCGCGCCATCGGGCTGATCGGCTCGGTCGGCGCCCTGCTCGCCTCGGTCGTGCTGGCCGTGCAGTTCGACGTCGCCGATCCGAACCTGCAGCTGGCGGAGACCTTCACCTGGATCCCCGCGGTGGACGCCAACGTCTCGCTGGCCGTCGACGGCGTCAGCCTGGTGCTGATCCTGCTGACCACGCTGCTCACGCCGCTGATCCTGGTGGCGTCCTGGTCATCGATCACCGATCGGCTGCGTGGCTACGTCGCCGCCTTCCTGGCGCTCGAGGCCGCGGTCATCGGCGTGTTCGCCGCCACCGACCTGCTGCTGTTCTACGTCTTCTTCGAGTTCACCCTCGTGCCGATGTACCTGATCATCGGGATCTGGGGTGGAGCGGGGCGCCGCTACGCGGCGGTGAAGTTCTTCCTCTACACCCTGCTCGGCGGCCTGCTGATGCTGGTGGCCATCCTCTACCTGTTCTCCCAGGCCGGGACCTTCAGCTACGAGGCGATCGTCGCCCTCGACCTCGATCCGAGCGTGCAGCGCTGGCTGTTCGGGGCTTTCGTGGTCGCCTTCGCGGTCAAGGTGCCGCTGTTCCCCGTCCACACCTGGCTGCCCGACGCCCACACCGAAGCGCCCACGGGTGGCTCGGTGTTCCTGGCCGGTGTGCTGCTGAAGATGGGCACCTTCGGGCTCCTGCGCTACGCCCTGCCGATCTTCCCCGACGCGACCGTCACCTTCGCGCCCTGGCTGCTCGCGGTGTCGGTGGTCGGCATCCTCTACGGGGCGATCGTGGCGCTGATGCAGTCCGACATCAAGAAGCTGATCGCCTACTCCTCGGTCAGCCACATGGGCTTCGTGGTGCTCGGCACCTTCGCGCTCAACACCACCGCGACCGCTGCGTCGGTGGTGCAGATGGTCAACCACGGGTTGTCCACCGGCGCGTTGTTCCTGCTGATCGGCTTCCTCTACGAGCGCCGGCACACCCGCCGGATCGCGGACTTCGGCGGGCTCGCCAAGCAGGTACCCGTGATGGCGGGACTGTGGCTGCTGGTGTCGCTGTCATCGCTGGCCCTGCCCGGCCTCAACGGCTTCGTGGGCGAGTTCCCGATCCTGCTCGGCACCTTCCAGGTCAACCGCACCGCCGCGGTCCTGGCCGCCTTCGGAGCGGTGCTCGCAGCGCTCTACCTGCTGTGGGCCTACCAGCGGATGTTCCACGGCCCGCTCGAGGGCGAGGCCAACACCTCCACCACCGACCTCAACCGTCGCGAGATCGGCGTGCTCGCGCCGCTGTTGGTCCTGATCGTCGCGATCGGGCTCTACCCCAAGCCACTGTTCGACGTGGTGGAGCCCTCGGTGGAGCGCGTGCTGGTCGAGGTGGGCGTGCAGGAGCTCGATGTCGAGCCGGCCGCGGCCGTCACCCGCGAGGAGGGCTGAGCCGTGCTGCTCGCACAAGCATCCCCCGAGGGCACCCTGGAGGTCCCCGACATCGCCTGGTCGGCCTTCGCGCCCGAGCTGTTGGTCGCCGCCGTGGGGCTGGTGCTGCTGCTGGTGGCGGTCGCCCGCGGCCGCCACCAGCTGGTCGCCATCCCCGCCGCGGCCGGCTTCGTCGCCGTCGGCGCGTGGCTGATCACCGCGGGTGTGACCGTCCCCGGCGCGACCACGATCGTGGTCGGCGCGGCCCTGCCCGCCGCGGTGTTCGCCTTCCCCCGTCGGGTCTCGATGGTCCAGGCGGTCGGCGCCGTCGCGGCGCTGCTCGGGGCCCTGGTGCTCACCGGCTGGCAGTACGTGGCCGTCCTCGACCTCGGTGCGGTGACGATCGTGCCCCAGCAGGCCCTGGCCGGTGCCCTGGCCAACGACGGCATCGCCTTCTTCACCCGTGTCACCGTCTACCTCAGCGCCCTGCTGGTCGTGCCCCTCGGCTACGCCTACCTCAACGAGCGCCGCATCAACCGCGCCGAGGTGGAGCCGCTGCTGCTGTTCGCGGCCGTGGGGATGGTGGCGCTGGCCACCGCCAACGACCTGGTGACCCTGTTCGTCGCCCTCGAGGTGTTCTCGCTGGCGCTGTACGTGCTCTCGGGCCTGGCCCGTCGGGACCGCCGCAGCCAGGAAGCGGGGCTGAAGTACTTCGTGATGGGAGCGGTCGCCTCGGCGATCCTGCTCTACGGCATGGCGCTGCTCTACGTCGCCACGGGCCGCCTGGACCTGCCCGGTATCGGCACGGTCCTGGGGCTGGTGACCACCGACCGTCTGGTGGCGGCGCTGGGGCTCGGCCTGGTCACCGTCGGCATCGGGTTCAAGGTCTCGCTGGTGCCCTTCCAGCTGTGGACGCCCGACGTCTACCAGGGTGCGCCCACCAGCGTCACCGGCTTCATGGCCGCAGCCACCAAGGCCGCCGGCTTCGCCGCGGTCCTGCGGCTCTACCTCGTCGCCTTCCCGGCGCTGCAGTCGCTGTGGGTGCCGGTCATCGCGGTGCTGGCGGCGGCCTCGATGCTCTACGGCGCCTACCTGGCGGTGGTCCAGGGTGATCTCAAGCGCATGCTCGCCTTCTCCTCGATCACCCACGCCGGGTACGCCTCGATCGGTCTGCTGGCGGTCAGCGACGACGGCCTGTCGGCAGCGCTGCTGTACGTGCTGACCTACGCCGTGTCCACCCTGGCGGCCTTCGGTTGCGTCATCGCCATCGAGCGCACCCGCCGTGGCGAGGTCGGCCTCACCCACCTGCGCGGGCTCGGTCGGACCTCGCCCGCGGTGGCGGGCATCCTGTCACTGGCCCTGCTCTCACTGGCCGGTATCCCGCCGACGGCGGGCTTCATCGGCAAGCTCATGGTGTTCCGCGCCGGCGTGGACGCCGGCTTGACCTGGCTGGTGGTCATCGGCGTGGCCTCGAGCGTGGTCGCGGCCTTCTTCTACCTGCGCATCGCCGGCATGATGTTCCTCGAGGAGCCGGACCCCGAGGGTCCGATCCCGGCGCAGTCCACCGGGATGTCGCTGGGGATCGCCGTCGCCGCGGCCCTGGTGGTGTTCATCGGCCTGCAGCCCCAGCCGCTCCTACAGTACGCCGAGGCCGCCGCATCCCTGGTGCGATGAGCGAGGAGCCCGAGGTGGCACCCGACGTCCCCCGCCCGCCCGCCCGCGCCGAGGTGGGTGGACGCTCCGTGGCCCGGCTCGCCATCCCGGAGCCGGTGCTGGAGGGGCTCGAGGCCCACGGTGTGCCCGTGAGCGGGACGCTGGATGCGGTCGAGGCCAAGCTCTCCAGCCAGGTCACCTCCAGCCACGCCTTCGTCGACGAGCTGGCCCGGTACCTCATCGACGCCGGTGGCAAACGCTTCCGGCCCCTGCTGGTCGCGCTGACCGGCCACCTCGGCCCCGATGCGCCCACGGCCGCACACACCCCGCCGGCCCTGGTGGACGCGGCCACCATCGTGGAGCTGGTCCACCTCGCCACGCTCTACCACGACGACGTCATCGACGAGGCTGCGGCGCGCCGCGGGACGCCGAGCGCCAACTCGCGGTGGGACAACACCGTGGCGATCCTCACCGGCGACTACCTCTTCGCCCGGGCCTCGGAGCTGTCCGCCGACCTCGGGGTCGAGGTCACCCGCATCATGTCCCGCACGCTCGCGCGGCTGTGCGAGGGACAGATCGGTGAGGTGCAGGGCTCCGACGGTGCCCTGCCGCCCGACGTCCCGCGGTTGCGTCCGACCCTGGACCACTACCTCGAGGTGGTCTCCGGCAAGACGGCCTCGTTGATCGAGACCTCCTGCCGCTACGGCGCGCTGCTGTCCGGCGTCCCTGCTGCGGGGGTGGACGCTGCCGCGGTCTACGGCTGGAACGTCGGTATGGCCTTCCAGCTCTCCGATGACATCCTCGACATCGCCTCGGACCACGAGGACTCGGGCAAGACCCCGGGCACCGACCTGCGCGAGGGCGTGCGCACCCTGCCGGTGCTCTACGCCCTCGAGGCCGATGAGGACGGGGAGCTCGCCGCCCTGCTCGACGGCGCCCTCTCCGACGCCGAGGTGGCACGTGCGCTCGAGCTGCTGCGCAGCTCCGACGCGCTCGAACGGGCACGGGTGCACGCCAGCGGGTACGTGACCGCCGCCGTGGCGGCCCTCGAGGGTTTCGACGCGGCGCCGGTGGTCACCGCGCTCACCCGTCTGGCCGAGTACGCCGTGGATCGCGTGGGGTGAGCTCGCGGACCGGACTGGTGATCGCGGCGGTCCTGCTCACCGTGCTGGTGCTGGCCGAGCTCGCCGCGCCCACCCTCGCGGAGCGGGCCCTGCTGCGGGCGCTCGGGCCCTGCGTGGAGGCCGAGGACGTGACGATCACCGAGCTGTCCCGCCCGGTGCTGCCGCAGGTGGTGACCGGACGTGCGCGCGACACCGAGGTGGTGGCGGCCGGTGTGGTGCTCGGCGACCTGCGCGTCGAACGGGTGGAGGCTGCGGTCACCCGGCTGGACCTGCCCTGGCGTCTGCTGCCCGCCGAGGGCGACGGTCCGCCCATCGCGGTCACCGCCGTGATCACCGCACCCGACGCCCGCGCGCTGCTGCACGAGATCACCCCCTTCGGCCTGCAGCCGACCCTGCGGTTCGCCGGGGGTGAGGTGATCATCGGTGCGCCCGGGATCGGGCTGGACGCCCGGTTCGTGCCCGTCGTCGAGCCCGAGGAGGTCGCGCTGGTGCCGGCGATCGGTGCGCCGCAGTGGTGGACCGCACTCGGCCTCGCGCTGCGTGCGGAGGTACCCGACGGGGTGACGGTCACCGACATCGACGTCGGAGAAGGGCGGGTGCGGGCCCGTGCGCAGGTGGCGCTCGCGGAGCTGACGCCGAGCGGCGAGCCGCGCTGCGAGACGCCGCTCGCGGCCGGGGTGGTGGACGCGGCCCCGGGGCAACGGGCGGCGGTCGCGGCTGCGGGGCGGCCGTGATGAGCGGCCCACGTCCGCTGACCGAGCTGGTGGGTCCCGGCTGGCCCGAGGCGCTCGCCCCCGTGGAGGGCGAGCTGCGTGCGATGGGCGACTTCCTGCGCACGGAGGCCCTCGCCGGCCGCGGCTTCCTGCCCGAGGGGGACCGGATCCTGGCGGCGTTCCAGCGCCCTCTGGCCGAGGTCAAGGTTCTGATCGTCGGCCAGGATCCCTACCCGACGCCCGGTCATCCGATCGGGCTCAGCTTCGCCGTGGCGCCGACGGTGCGGCCGATCCCGCGCAGCTTGGCCAACATCTTCCGGGAGTTGCGTGACGACCTCGGCGTGCCTGCACCGGCCAACGGCGACCTCACCGCCTGGGCGGATCAGGGTGTGCTGCTGCTGAACCGGTGCCTGAGCGTGCGACCGGGCGCGCCGGCTTCCCATCGTGGCCGCGGCTGGGAGACCGTCACCGACCGCGCCATCGATGCCCTGGTGGCCCGTTCGGCGCCCCTGGTGGCGATCCTGTGGGGCCGGGACGCGCGGTCCCTGGCGCCGCGCCTCGGCGACGTCCCGCGGATCGAGTCCAGCCACCCCTCACCGATGTCGGCGGACCGGGGGTTCCTCGGTTCCCGCCCCTTCAGTCGGGCCAACGCCGCGCTGGTCGAGCAGGGTGGGCAACCCGTGGACTGGCGGTTGCCCTGAGCGCCACGAGCGGCGTGGCCCCGGCCGTTGGGTCGGGGTCGTGGCAGGTTGCTAGCATCGCGCCCGCGGCCCGGAGACGGGCCGTGTCGCGCACTGCGGCGGGATGGGTCCGGTCCGGCTCCTCACAGCCGGCAACCAGCACGCGAGCGGCCCGTGCCAGCGCCCACCGCCGAGCGACCCCAGAGGAGGAGCCCGATCCCCCACCTGGTACCAAGGGGGGCGGCGACGGACGGCGGGAGGCCCGGGTGAGCACCTTCGAGCAGTACAGCACCCTGGCGATCTTCGTGATCGTGGGCTGCGTGCTGTACGCGGTGATCATGGTCGTCAACCGGGTGATGCGCCCGAACGTGCCGTCGCCGCAGAAGCTCACCACCTACGAGTGCGGTGTGGACTCACTCGGCGTCGGATGGTCCCAGACCAACATCCGCTACTACATCTTCGCCTTCCTCTTCGTCATCTTCGACGTGGAGGCGATCTTCCTCTTCCCCTGGGCGGTCATCATCGGTGACCTCGATGCCACCACGGCGGTCTCACCCGTCTTCGCACTGGTGGCCATGTTCCTCTTCATCGGGACGCTGCTGGAGGGTCTCGCCTACGCCTGGAAGAAAGGGGTCCTCACGTGGGACTGATGGACCAGGTCGAGCTGCCCAAGCCCGTCAAGTACGTCTTCAACTGGGGGCGCAAGTACTCCCTGTGGTGCTACAACTTCGGTCTCGCCTGCTGCGCGATCGAGTTCATCGCCGCCTCCGCCTCACGGCATGACTTCATCCGACACGGGGTCATCCCCTTCGCCCACGGCCCCCGGCAGGCGGACCTGCTGGTGGTCTCGGGCACGCTGACCGACAAGATGGCACCCGCCGTCAAGCGGCTGTACGAGGAGATGCCCGAACCGAAGTACACGATCTCCTTCGGCTCCTGCGCCAACTGCGGTGGGCCCTACTGGGACAGCTACTCGGTCACCAAGGGTGTCGACCAGATCATCCCGATCGACGTCTACGTGCCCGGCTGTCCGCCGCGACCCGAGGCCCTGCTCGACGGCGTCATCGCCCTGCAGGACCGCATCCAGAACGAGTCGCTCAAGGACCGCATCGCCGGACGGCGTGCCGATCCCGTGACCCTCGGAGCCGACGCGCCGCTGGCGCTGGGGGAGAGCTCGTGACCGAGGTCCTCGCACACCGGTCCCGCGCGCTCACGCCCGAGGAGACCGAGGAGCTGCTGCGTGACCGCCTCGGCGATCACGTGCAGCGCGCCGTGGTCGAGTACGGGATCTTCACCCTGTGGATCGCGCCCGAGGGGTGGTTGGAGGCCGCACGTCGCTGTCGGGAGGAACGGCTCCTGGCCTACGACATGTTCGACACCCTGCTCGGCGTCGACGCGCGCGAGGACGGCTTCGACGTCGTCGCCGTCCTGTACTCCACCTCCACGGGCAACCGGCTCGCCCTGCGCACCCGGTGCCCGGGTGGTCGTGACGCGCCCACCCTCGACTCGCTCACCGAGGTCTACCGCGGTGCCAACTGGATGGAGCGCGAGACCTACGACATGTTCGGCATCGCCTTCACCGGGCACCCGGGCCTCACGCCGCGCATCCTGACGGTCGACAACTTCGAGGGCTGGCCACTGCGCAAGGACTTCCACCTCGCCGCCCGGGCCGCCAAGCCCTGGCCGGGGGTCGCCGAGCCGGTGGAGCTCGACGAGGAGGGCAACAAGATCGAGCGGGAGCGCGCCATCGGCGACGCCCCCGGCCCCTACGAGCTGGACAAGGCCATGGCCGCGCAGGCACAGGCGGTCAACGCCCCCCCCGCACCTGCGGTCGACGAGCCCGAGGCTGCCGAGGTCGCCGAGGGCACCGCCGAGGATGCGGCCGCTGCGGACGGCGCGGCTGCGGCTGGCGACGACGGCGCAGCGGCGGCCCCCGCCGCCGAGGACGCTGCCAGCAGCCCCGAGCCCACACCCGCCGAGCGCCGCAAGCAGCAGGCCGAGGCGCGTGCCGCGAAGGCCCGTGAGCGGGCGGAGAAGGCCAAGGCCCGCGCCGCCGCGAAGCAGGCCGCGCAGCAGCAGGACGAGCAGCCCGCTGCCGCCGGGGACCAGCCCGCTGCCGAGCAGCCCGCTGCCGCCGGGGACCAGCCCGCTGACGAGCAGCCCGCCACCGATGACGCTGCGCAGCCGGCGGCACCGGAGGCCGAGGCCGCCGCGGAGGACGCCACCGACGAGGACGTCGACCCCCGCGTCGCCGCGCGGCGCAAGCGTCAGGCCGAGGCCCGTGCCAAGCGGGCGCAGGCCCGTCAGCAACAGCGTGCCAGCACCGAGGACGACGGGGAGGATGACGCGTGAGCGATCTCGACGTCCGTGAGGAGTACCTCGCCGCGACCGCGCCGGGCGAGGAGATCGCCCTGGAGATCGGGGACGGTGACTTCCAGACCGCCGACATGTCCCTGTCGATCGGTCCGGCCCACCCCGCCACCCACGGCGTGTTCCGTATCGTGCTGGAGCTCGACGGCGAGCGCGTGCGCGAGGCACGCCCGGTGATCGGCTACATGCACCGGGGGTTCGAGAAGCTCGCCGAGCACCGCGACTACCGCCAGATCAAAGCGCTGGTCAACCGCCACGACTGGCTCTCGGGGTTCTCCAACGAGCTCGGCGTGGCGCTCGCCGTCGAACAGATGATGGAGTTCGAGGTCCCCGAGCGGGCCCAGTGGATCCGGATGCTCATCGCCGAGTGGAACCGCATCCTCAACCACCTGATGTTCATCGGCTCCTACGCCCTCGAGCTCGGCGCCATCACGCCGATGTTCTACGCCTTCCGCGAGCGCGAGGACATCCAGCACCTGCTCGAGTCGGCGACCGGTGGCCGGCTGCACTTCACCTACAACCAGGTCGGTGGCCTCAAGATCGACCTGCCCAAGGGCTTCCTCGCCGAGTCGGCACGGGTGAGCGCGCTGGTGCGTTCCCGCTTCCCGGACTACCTCGACCTGATCCTGGGCAACGAGATCTTCCACGGCCGCAGCAAGGGCGTGGGTCCGCTGCCCACCGACGTGGCGCTGTCGATCGGGGTCTCGGGTCCCACCCTGCACGCCACCGGTCTGCCCGAGGACTCCCGGGTCACCGAGCCCTACCTGAAGTACGACGAGATCGACGTCGAGGTGCCGGTCGGCGAGAACGGCGACGCCTACGACCGCTTCTACTGCCTGGTGCACCGCATCCGCGCCTCCCTGGACATCATCGACCAGATCCACGACCGCATCCCGGCCGGCCCGGTCAACTCCAAGCTGCCGAAGATGGTCAAGGCGCCCGAGGGCGCCACCTACGTGCGCACGGAGAACCCGCTCGGCCAGCTCGGCTACTGGTTGGAGTCCGATGGCGGTCGCACGCCCTGGCGGCTGAAGATGCGCACGCCCTCCTTCTCCAACGTCCAGGCCATCCCGTACCTGATGCGCGGGCAGCTGCTGCCGGACGCCATCTCGATCCTCGGGTCCGTCTTCTTCGTGGTGGGGGACATCGACCGATGATCATGCTCCTGGTCACCTCCGGCGTCGCGCCGCTGCTCGCCCAGGCCGAGTCCATCATGGACGTCGGCGACACCTTCATCATCCCCCTGCTGATCAAGCTCGTCTTCGTGCTGGGGCTGTTCTTCGTGGTCCCGCTGGTCGCCGGCTACCTCGAGCACAAGTCCATGGCCCGCATGCAGCACCGCCGCGGGCCGGTGGAAGCCGGCCCGGCGGGCTCGCTGCAGCTGGTGGCCGACGGGATCAAGTTCATCCAGAAGGAGGACACGATCCCCGCGGCGGCGGACAAGTGGGTCTTCGCCATGGCCCCCGGGGTCGCCATGGTCCCCGCCATCCTGATCTTCCTGGTCATCCCCCTCGGGCCGGGGGTCTTCGCCCTCGACCTCGAGCTCGGGCTGTTCTACGCCCTGGCGGCCAGCTCCGTGACGGTGCTGGGTGTGCTGATGGGCGGCTGGGCGTCGGCCAACAAGTTCTCGCTGTTCGGCGGCCTGCGCGCCGGGGGGCAGCTGATCGCCTACGAGCTGCCGTTGATCCTGGCGGCCATCGCGGTCGCGGTCCAGGCCGGCACGCTGTCGCTGGTCGGCATCGTGGAGGCCCAGGCCAACTACATGATCCTCGGTTCCGAGGTGAACCTGTGGTACGTGGTGCCGCAGATCCTGGGCTTCGGGATCTTCTTCGTGGCAGCGCTGGCGGAGCTGTCCCGCCCGCCCTTCGACATGCCCATCGGCGACTCGGAGCTGGTCTTCGGCTACATGACCGAGTACTCCGGCATCAAGTACGCGATGTACATGCTCACCGAGTACGCGGGCATGGTGTCGATGTCGGCGCTGCTGGTCGTGCTCTACCTCGGTGGCTGGCAGATCCTGCCGGGGGTGCCGCTGCCCGGCTGCGAGACCTCCAGCGGGCTGTTCGACTGCGGGGTGACCGGCACCGTGCTCGGCGTCGGGGTCACCATGGGCAAGATCATGCTGCTGGTCTTCGTGATGGTGTGGCTGCGGGTCGCCTACCCCCGACTCCGCGAGGACCAGCTGCAGAAGATCTCGTGGACCATGCTGGTCCCGCTGTCCCTGCTCAACCTGGCCGTGGTCACGATCGCCAAGGTGGTGTTCTAGATGGCAGCTTCCGCGCCTCCAGGCATCGGGCTCCTCAAGGGGCTCGGTGTGACGGTCAAGCACCTCTTCAAGCGTCCTGCCACGCTCATGTACCCCCATGAGCGCAACGTGCTGCCGCCGCGGACCCGCGGCGTCATCGCGCTGATGGACGAGAACTGCACGGTGTGCATGCTGTGCAGCCGTGAGTGCCCCGACTGGTGCATCTACATCGAGTCCCACAAGGAGACCGTGCCCCCTGCCAAGGAGGGGGGTCGGGCCCGTACGCGCAACGTCCTCGACCGCTTCGCCATCGACTTCTCGTTGTGCATGTACTGCGGCATCTGCGTCGAGGTGTGTCCCTTCGACGCGCTGTGGTGGTCGCCGGAGTTCGAGTACTCCGAGTACGACATGGGCGAGATGGTGCACGAGAAGGAGAAGCTGCGCGAGTGGGCCGACACCGTGCCGCCGCCCCCACCGCTCGAGGAGGGGGCGATCCTGCCGGCCGAGGTCAAGGACGCGATCGAGAAGCAGGAGAAGGAGCGCGAACTCGCGGCCGCCGCGCAGGCCGAGGCCCAGCAGGCGGCGGAGGCGCCGGCGGATGCGGCGCCGGCCGCGGCCGCGGGTGCGAAGGCCAAGGAGCCGGAGATCCAGGTCAAGGCCGGCGAGATCGACCAGGAGACCTTCGACAAGCTCATCGCCGAGGGCAAGTCCGAGCGCCTGGCCCGCTCCAAGGCCAAGGCCGCCTACGTCAAGAAGGAGAAGGCCCGCCTCAAGGCCGAGGCGGAGGCCGCCGAGGCCGCCGCGCCGGCACCGGCCGTCGAGGAGCCGAAGGTCGAGGCGGGCCAGATCGACCAGGAGACCTTCGACCGGCTCATCGCCGAGGGCAAGCCGGAGCGCATGGCCCGCTCCAAGGCCAAGGCCGCCTACGTCAAGAAGGAGAAGGCCCGGCTGCGCGCCGAGGCCGAGGCCGGCGCCGAGGCCGGCGCAACCGCGGACGCCGACAGCGCACCCGGTGCACCCGAGAGCCCGGACGCCGCTGCCGAGGGCGAGGCCACTGCCGCGGCGCCCCCGCCCGCCGAGATCCACGTCGAGGCCGGCGAGATCGATCAGGAGACCTTCGACCGGCTCATCGCCGAGGGCAAGTCGGAGCGCCTGGCCCGCGCCAAGGCCAAAGCCGCCTGGGTCAAGAAGGAGAAGGCCCGGTTGCGCGCTGAGGCCGAGGGCGGCGACGCGGCACCGGGGCCTGCCGACGAGGAGGGTGGGGCATGACCGCACTCGATGTGGTGTTCGTGGTCATCGCCCTGATCACCGCCGGTGGCGCGGTGCTGACGGTCACCTCGAAGAACCTGATGCACGCCGCGCTGTTCTTCGCCGTGACCTTGGGCGGGATGGCCGGGGTCTTCCTCACCATGACGGCGGACTTCCTGGCGCTGGTGCAGATCGTGGTCTACGTCGGCGCCGTGGCGGTGCTCTTCCTCTTCGGGCTGATGCTGACGCGTGCACCCATCGGGCGCGAGGCCCTCGACGGTCAGAACCGGGGTCTGGCCATGGCGGTGTCCGGGGGCCTGTTCGTCGTCCTGACCACCCTGATCATCGGTGCCTTCGCCGGGCAGTCCACGCCTGAGGTGTCGGGCCCGCGGATCGACGACATCGGGATCGCGATCTTCGCCGAGTGGGTCCTGCCCTTCGAGGTCCTGTCGATGCTGCTGCTCGCCGCGCTGATCGGTGCGATCGTGCTGGCCCGACGGGAGTCGGGTGACTCCGGGACCGAGCTGTCGGTCAGCCGCATCGAGTTCGCCGAGGAACGGGACCCCGATGCGCTGCCGGCCGGTGCGCCCGAGCTGACCAGCGGCAGCACCGTGAGCGGGGAGGAGCAGGCATGAGCCCGCTCGGCCCGCTGCTGCTCGCGGCCTTCCTGTTCTGTGCGGGGATCTACGGCGTCATCGCCCGGCGTAACGCCGTGCTGGTGCTGATCAGCATCGAGCTGATGCTCAACGCCGTGAACATCAACCTCGTCACCTTCCAGAACCTGCTCTTCCCCGACGACCCCGCGGTCACCGGCCAGGTCTTCGCGCTGTTCATCATCGGGGTCGCCGCCGCCGAGGTCGGTGTCGGGCTGGCCATCGTCTTCAACATGTTCCGCAACCGCGCCACGGTCGACGTCGATGACGCCGACCTGATGCGCTGGTAGGGGAGGCTCACGTGGACGCGCTCCTCGAGTACGCCTGGCTGGCCGTGGCGCTGCCGCTGCTGTCGGCGGTGCTGATCACCGCCTTCGGCAAGCAGCTGCCGGGCAAGGGCTCGGAGATCGGCATCGCTGCGCTGGCCGTCAGCTGGCTGCTGGCCGTCGGCATCGCCTGGGAGACCTTCGTCAACTCCCCCTCCGCGCCGCTGGAGCGCTCGGTCGACTGGTCGCCCCTGGGCGGCGGGTTCGTCTTCGAGCTCGGCATGCTGGTCGACGGGCTCACCGCGGTGATGCTGCTGCTGGTGACCACCGTGTCCTTCATGGTCCACATCTACTCCCGCGAGTACATGGCCGGTGAGCCGCGCTACACCTACTTCTTCGCCATGCTGGGGCTGTTCACCTTCTCCATGCTGCTGCTGGTGGTGGCCAACAACCTGTTGCTGGCGGTCATCGGCTGGGAGCTGGTGGGCCTGTGCTCCTACCTGCTCATCGGGTTCTACTGGGAGGGCAAGTCCAACCAGGACGCCGGCAACAAGGCCTTCCTGACCACCAAGTTCGGTGACGTCGGCCTGATCGTCGGCGTGATCGTGCTGTCGGCGGGCATGTTCGGGCTGACCGACACCCCCTTCAACATCATCCAGATCAACGAGGCGGCGGTCGCCGGTGAGCTGTCCACCACCACGATCGTGCTGGGGATGTTGCTGATCTTCCTCGGCTGTGTCTCCAAGTCCGGCCAGATGCCCCTGCACGTGTGGCTGCCCGACGCGATGGCCGGGCCGACCCCGGTCTCCGCGCTGATCCACGCGGCCACGATGGTCACCGCCGGGATCTTCCTGCTCGCACGGCTGTTCCCGGTGGTCGCCCAGAGCCAGGCGGTGATGGCCACGATCGCCATCTTCGGGGTGATCACCCTGTTCTTCGGTGGGCTGCTGGCGCTGGTCCAGGACGACCTGAAGAAGATCCTGGCCTACTCCACCATCTCCCAGCTCGGCTACATGGTCGCCGCCATCGGGGTCGGCGGCTACACCGCCTCGGTCTTCCACCTCTTCACCCACGGCTTCTTCAAGGCCCTGCTCTTCCTGGGCGCCGGGTCGCTGATCCACGCGGTGCACTCCAACAACATCTCCGACATGGGGGGGATGGCCAAGGCCATGCCCCACACCTTCTGGACCTTCATCATCGGCTCCCTGGCCCTGGCCGGTTTCCCGCTGACCGCGGGCTTCTTCTCCAAGGACGAGATCCTCATCGCGGCCGACATCTGGGCCGACGCCGGCTTCCTCACCGGCAGCCTGATCTACTGGGTCGGGCTGGCCGCCGCCTTCGTGACGACCTTCTACATGGCACGGGCCTGCTTCCTGATCTTCGCCGGCGAGAACCGCAGCCACCACCCGCCCCACGAGTCGGGCAAGCTGATGGTGGCCCCGCTGATGGTGCTGGCGGTGCTGTCCATCGCCTCGGGGTACCTGTTCTCGCCCTTCTCTCCCGAGCAGCCGAACTTCGAGACCTGGACCGCCACCCCGATCCTGGACACCGACTCGACCTACCCCTTCACCGAGGAGGTCGCGGCCGGTGCCGTGGCCGGGGACGGGATCCTGGCCTCCGAGGCCACGGTGGTCGCCGCCGAGGCCGGTGACGGCCCGGTCAAGGTCCTGCACGGTGTCCCGAAGTGGCACCCCGACCTGCTCGCGATCGTGCTGGTGCTGTTCGGCGGTGCGGTGTTCCTGGCCTGGCGGTTCTACGGCAAGGGCCTGCCGGAGCGGGACCCGACCCTGCACATGGGTGGGTTCACCCGCGTCCTGGTGGCCAAGTACGGCTTCGACGACGCGGGCTACCGCTACATCGTCGTGCCGGTGCGTGACCGGCTCTCGGCGGCCGCGACCTACTCCAGCAACGTGCTGATCGACGGTGTCGTCGCCGGGGTGGGACGGGCGACGAAGAACGCCGCGATGACGACCTACGGGGTGCTCGACCAGAAGGTGATCGACGGTGGCATCAACGGGGCGGCCTTCAGTGCCGCCTGGTGGAGCCGGCAGTTGAAGCGGATCCAGTCCGGCGACGTCCAGCGCTACGCCGCGGTCCTCGTGGCGGGGACGATCGTGCTGGTGCTGGCCTTCGCGGCAGCGAGGTAGACGACCGGGGCGGGGTGACCCGCCGACAGACGACGGGCCGGGAGCCGGCCGACTCGCAGCGGGTGCACAGCCCGCGGTGAGCCAAGGAGACGACGATGGACCCCAACACCGCAGGCTGGGCCCTGGTGGTCGCCCTGTTCCTGCCCCTGGCAGGTGCGGGACTGCTCACGCTGATCCCTGCCCGGCTCGACGCGGAGATCCGTCGGGCCGCGGTGGTCATCACCGCCATCGGGTTCGCGCTGGTCGCGGCGATCGCGGCGAGCTTCGACTACTCCCGCGCGGGTGAGTTGCAGTTCACCACCGACGTGGCGTGGATCACCGCGATCGACGCGCGGTTCGCGCTCGGGATGGACGGCATCTCGCTGCCGCTGTTCTTCCTGACCTCGCTGCTCACCCTGCTGTGCGCGATCTACACCACCAAGCATCTGCCCTCGCCGGGCAAGCCGAAGGCCTTCCTGGCCCTGATGCTGCTGCTGCAGACCGGTATGGCCGGCACCTTCGTCGCCTTCGACCTGATCCTGTTCTTCATCTTCTTCGAGCTGACCCTGGTCCCGATGTTCTTCATGATCGGGATGTGGGGCGGGCCCCGCCGCGACTACGCCAGCGTGAAGTTCTTCCTCTACACCCTGTTCGGGTCGATCTTCATGCTGGTGGCCTTCCTGGCGATCTACTTCCAGGCCGGCGCGGACACCTGGAGCATCACCGAGCTGTCGAACATGGCGCCCTTCGGCTCCACCACCTTCCAGACCTGGGCCTTCCTCGGGGTCTTCCTCGGCTTCGCCATCAAGGTCCCGGTGTGGCCCTTCCACACCTGGCTACCGGACGCGCACACCGAGGCGCCCACCGTCGGGTCCGTGCTGCTGGCGGGCGTGCTGCTGAAGATGGGGACCTACGGGTTCATCCGTATCGCCCTGCCGATCCTGCCCGACGGTGCGGCCCGCTTCGCCCCGATGATCGGGGTGCTCGCGGTCATCGGCATCGTCTACGGCTCGCTGTGCTGCCTGGCCCAGACCGACGTCAAGCGCCTCATCGCCTTCTCCTCGGTGGGACACATGGGCTTCGTGATGCTGGGCATCGCAGCGATGAACGAAGCCGGGATCCAGGCCGCGCTGTTCGGCAACATCGCCCACGGCATCATCACCGGGATGCTGTTCTTCCTCGCCGGGTCCCTGCACGAGCGGTACCACACCCGCGAGATCGCCGTCATCGGCGGCGGCATGCTCAAGAAGATGCCCGTCTACGGCGTGCTGTTCACCTACGTGGCGATCGCCTCCCTGGGGCTCCCGGGGCTGGCGGGCTTCTGGGGCGAGTTCACCGCGATGTGGGCGGCGATCAGCCCGGGTGCGGGGCTGGCCGATGGCTACGGTGGTCTCTACCTCGGTCTGGTCGTGTTCGCGGCCATCGGCACGGTGCTCACCGCCGGGTACTTCCTGTGGCTGATCCAGCGCATCAACCTCGGTGAGCCACCCGAGCGCTGGGCCAGCGAGCCGCTGGCCGACGTCCAGACCATCGAGTGGGTCTCCTGGCTGCCGCTGCTCGCGTTGATCCTCGCTCTCGGCATCTTCCCGCGCCTGCTGTTCGGGCTCCAGGATGCCGCCGTCACCAACCTCGTCGGCTTCCTGGGCGGCTGAGGCCCGACCGACCACGCCGCGCGGCTGCTCCCAGCCCCGGCGCCACCATGCGAGGAGGAACCGGGCGATGCAGATCGACTTCATCGCGATCCTGCCGGAGATCGTGCTCACGGTCACAGCGTTGATCGTCCTGGCTGCCGACCTCGCCCTGCGCGGGGACACCAAGCAGTTCGTCAACCCGCTCGCCGCGCTCGGCACCCTCGGTGCGATCGCCGCGACCGTGCCGCTGTGGGGCGACGAGCGTGTCACCTTCGGCACGATGTACGTCGTCGACGACTTCGCCGTGCTGTTCAAGCTGCTGTTCCTGGCCACGCTGCTGGCCGTGCTCGGCATCAGCTGGCGGTACGCGGCGGAGAACCGGATGTTCCAGGGGGAGTACTACTTCCTGCTGTTGACCTCCTTCATCGGCATGCTGCTCATGCCGTCCTCGCGTGATCTGATCATGCTGTTCATCGCCCTGGAGACCGTGTCGGTCCCCGCCTTCGTGATGGTGGGCATGCGCAAGCGCGACCTGTACTCCTCGGAGTCGGCGCTGAAGTTCTTCCTCATCGGGGTCCTGTCGGTGGCCCTGATGCTGTTCGGCATGTCGATGGTCTACGGCTTCACCGGGACCACGGACCTGGTCGCCATCGCCGCCGCGATCGAGGGGGAGACGGCGACCGTGCCGCTGCTGCTCGGCAGCGTCATGCTGGTGCTGGTGGGCTTCGGCTTCAAGATCTCCGCGGTGCCCTTCCACTTCTGGGCGCCGGACACCTACGCCGGCGCCCCGATGCCCGTCGCCGCCATGCTGGCCGTGGCCTCCAAGGCCGCCGGCTTCGCGGGGCTGGTGATCGTGGCCTTCATCGCCTTCGAGCCGATGGCCGACGTGTGGGGGCCCGTGCTCGGCGTGCTCGCCGTGCTGACCATGACCGTCGGCAACCTCATCGCGCTGCAGCAGCGTGACCTGATCCGGCTGCTGGCCTACTCCTCGGTGGCGCAGGCGGGCTACATCCTGCTGCCCTTCGGTCTGGCCCGTACGGGTGCGGAGGTGATCAACGCCGCGGCCGTCGAGGCGGTGGTCTTCTACCTGATCGCCTACGCGGTGATGAACATCGGTGCCTTCGGGGTGGCGATCGCCGTGGAGCGGCGCACGGGACTGCGCTCGATCAGCGACTACGCCGGACTCTCGAGCCGGGGTCCCCTGCTGGCGTTGGGGTTGACGGTGTTCCTGCTCAGCCTGGGCGGTGCCCCGGCGACCGTGGGGTTGTGGGCCAAGTTCGCCATCATCGAGGCGGTCGCGGTGGACATCACCCTGTTCGGTGTGGTCCTCGCCGGCTTCCTCGTGCTCAACACCGTGATCGCCTTCTTCTACTACCTGCGCGTGATCCGCACCATCTGGATGGACCCGGCGCCCGAGGGGCTGCCGCGGCTGCAGCCCGGCTTCAACCTGTCCGCGGTGGTGGTGGTGCTGATGGTCGGCGTGCTGCTGCTAGGCGTGCTCCCCGGCCTGGTCACCGACTTCTCGAGCATGGTCAGCCTGGTCGCCGCCGGCGGCTGATCGCCCCCGAGGGCGACCGGCCACACCCTGTGCTCCGAACCTGCGGCGACGTCGCGCAGCAACGGCGCGTCCACCCGTCTCAGTGCGGTGGAACGGCTACCCCCCGTGGGTACCTTCCTCCGTCCAGGCTGCGGACCCCACACGGTCGCGCGCCGGTCGGGTGTCCCGACCCTTCACCCGTGTGTTCGCGATACACCCCCCAGGAGGTCGCGTAGATGTTCAAGAGTGCGAAGACGTTCGTGCTGCTGGCGGGTCTGACCGGTGTGCTGCTGGCCATCGGTTCGATGCTCGATGCCGGCACGGGCTCCAACACGTTCCTGACGACCATGCTGGTCATCTCCTTGGGGATGAACGCGGTCAGCTACTTCTACTCCGACCGCATCGCCGTGCGGATGGCCCGTGCGGAGCCGATCGACCCGACGCGTCACCGTGACATCACGACGATCGTCGAGCGGCTCGCGACCACCGCAGGGCAGCCCATGCCCAGCCTCTACATCAGTCCGTCGCCGCAGCTCAACGCCTTCGCCACGGGGCGCAACCCGCGCAACGCCGCCGTCGTGGTCAACCAGGGGTTGTACGACGCACTGACCTACGAGGAGCTCGAGGGCGTGCTCGGCCACGAGCTCCAGCACGTCTACAACCGCGACATCCTGATCGGGTCCGTGGCCGCCGCCATCGGGACGATGATCACCTACCTCGCCTTCGTGCTGCGGTGGATCCCCTTCTTCGGCTCCAGCGAGGACGGCCCCAACCCGATCGCGGCCCTGGCGGCGTCGATCATCGCGCCGATCGTGGCGCTGATCATCCAGACCTCGATCACCCGCTCGCGGGAGTCCCTGGCCGACCACACCGGCGCCGAGCTGACGGGCAAGCCCGAGGCGCTGGCCAGCGCGCTGGCGAAGCTGGAGGCGGCGTCGCACGATCCCCGCCGCCTGCGTGCCGGTGGCACGCCCGCCGAGGCCAACCAGGCCATGCAGCACCTCTACATCGCGGCGCCCTTCGGGGGCCGTGCCGCTGCCCGGCTGTTCATGACCCACCCGCCCATCCCGGAGCGGATCGCCGCGTTGGAGGAACAGGCGCGTCGGATGGGTCGTCTGGGGCCGGGACAGCGCTTCGATCTGCGCTGAGCGGCGCGGGGCCGCTGCGGCGGGCGGTCCTGCGCGGCCTGCCCGCCGTCCTCAGGCGGTCGGCGACGGGGTGTCGGCCGCCGATGAGCCGCGCGGCGGGGCCTGCTCCCGATCGGCCTCCCGTCGGATCCACCACGTGATGAGACCGATCATGGCCGCGAACAGCGCGACGCCCACGACGGTCAGCCACACGCCACCTTCCTCGTAGGCACGCCCGAGTGCCAGCCCGACACCGGCAGCCATGCCGAAACCGAGCACCGCGCCGATCGCGTCGGCGACGAGGTAGCGCCGCGGTGAGACGTCGGAGGTTCCGGCCGCTGCTGCCAGCACGGTCGGCGGCATCGCGGCCAGGCGCCCGATCACGGCGATGATGGGCCCGCGCCGCGCGAGGACACGCTGGGCGAGTTCGAGTTGCTGGGGCGGGATCGCGCGTTGCAGCCAGGCCGGTCCCTGCTGGGTCCGTAGCGCGGTGCGGTAGGCCCGTCCGACCACGAAGAAGGCGGTCACCGCCAGGATGCCCAGGGGCAGGTAGGCCAGGAACAGGGGCAGCAGGCCGGGTTCGCCGAGGTAGCGGGTCTGCCCGCCGCCCACGAGCACGAACTCCTTCTGTGGTCGCAGCAGCACCAGCAGCGTGATGTCGTCGCGGATCAGGAAGGGGATCAGCGGTACCGCCGCCAGCGGGATGGCGAACCGCACCACGACACCGGCCAGGGCGATACGACGCCACAGCGGCGCCACGTCGGCGTCGCGCGCGCTGCGAGGGAGCGATGTCATGGCTGGGGTCCTGGGTGACCGGGTGGCGGGTGCGCGCGGTGGGCGCAGGAGCACGGGGTCGGTCGAGCGCTGTCCTCCGGGAGCGTACGGCCCCGACGCGTCCCTCCTGAGGTCGTTCGGAGCGAGGGGCGGACCCGGCTGGCGCCAGCAGCCCGCGCCCTCGCTGCGCGCCTCACCCCGGCGGCGGTTGGCACGACTCGCAGACGTAGACCCACCGGCCGGCCAGGTCGTAGCGTCGCACGGGGGTCCCGCAGCGCCGGCAGACGTCCCGCTTGTAGACGTAGGTGGCGTCCTCGCGTCGCATGCGCGAGCGGCTACGGCCGACCTCCGCGGGGTCCACGGTGATGATGCGACGCTCCGTGACCCCCCGTCGCAACCACTCCACCAGGGTCGCCCAGATGCGGTCGAAGCGTGCGCGGTCGAGGGCCTTCGCCGGCAGTTCGGGGTGCACCCCGTGCACGAACAGCACCTCGGCGCGGTAGACGTTGCCGACCCCGGCCAGCACCTTCTGGTCCATCAGCGCACGTCCGATGCCCACGCTGCGACGCTGGAGTGCAGCCCAGGCCCGGTCAGGATCGGCGTCATCGCGGATCGGGTCGGGCCCCAGACGCTCCCGGATCGCCGTCACCTCGTCGGGGGTGAGCAGCTCGCAGGCGGTGGCGCCGACCAGGTCCGTCGTCCGGTCCCCGCCGATCAGCCGGTAGCGGGTGGTCTCGCGCGCTTCCGGTGGTGGGTTGTCGTGGACGAAGAAGCGCCCGAACAGCCCCAGGTGCACGTGGACGTAGCGCTCGCCCTCGTAGCGGTGGAAGAGGTGCTTGCCGTGCGCATCCGTGGCCTCCAGCACCGTGGCGTCGAGCAGGGCGGCCGCCGCGTGGAAACGACCCTGCGGTGATGCCACGTGCACCCGTTCGCCGACGAACCAGGCCGCGTGGTCGCGGGCCAGCCTGTGGATGGTGTGACCCTCGGGCACCTCGGCCTCCCCTTCGCGGCCACGGTTCGACCTCCGCGGCCCGGTGGGCACCCCGTGCGCGACCAGCGCGCGATCGCGACGCGGCGCCGGGGGCTCAGCGGTAGTTGGTGAACCGCAGCGGGGCGTCGTGGTCCTTGGCCGTGACCATCTTCTGGATCTCCTGGAGGTCGTCGCGTTTCTTGCCCGCGACGCGGATGCGGTCCCCCATGTTGGTCGGCGTCACCTTCAGCTTGGTGGCCTTGATGTCCTTGACCAGCTGCTTGGCGAGATCCGCGGGCAGGGTGGTGACCAGTTGGATGTCGATGCGGCTGCGGCCCCCGCTGACGTCACGCGGTTCACCGATCTCCAGCGCCTTGAGGGAGACCTTGCGCTTGACGCACTTGTCCCGCAGCACCTCCAGGGCGGCCCGCGCACGGTCCTCGCTCACCGACTCGACCTGGATGGCCTCCTCGCCCGCCCAGGCGATCACGGTGTCGGTGTCCTTGAAGTCGAAGCGGGTCGCGACCTCCCGGGCCGCCTGGTTGATGGCGTTGTCGACCTCCTGGCGGTCGACCCCTGCCTCGATGTCGAAGCTCGCATCTGCCACGTCGGCCCTCCTGGCTGCGGTGCCCCGTGCCGGTCACCGGGTGTGGGGCGGGCAGACTACTTGCGCGCCCGCGGTGCGAAGGTGGTTTGCCGGCCCGCCGGGCGGGGCCTACCCTCCGCCGGGCTCGGTCCGCCGAGCGAGCCGGAGGGATGCCCGAGTGGCCAAAGGGATCTGGCTGTAAACCAGACGGCTTCGCCTTCGCAGGTTCGAATCCTGCTCCCTCCACCGACGTGACGCGTAGCGACCACTCCCTGACCGTGGGGGCGGTGGCCCGGCAGGTATCGCAGGCGATGCTCGGTTCGACCGCCTGGCACCGGCTGGCTACGCTGCGCGCCCGCACGCCCTGGTAGCTCAGTCGGCAGAGCGCTTCCATGGTAAGGAAGAGGTCCGCGGTTCGATTCCGCGCCAGGGCTCGAGGCCCCCGCAGGGGGCGGCACCACCCGCAGCGCCTCGCCCGACGGGGCGCGCCTCACGAGGCGGCGTAGCTCAGGGGTAGAGCAAGCGACTCATAATCGCTGTGTCGGTGGTTCAAGTCCACCCGCCGCTACGGATCCTGCGAGGCCCTCCATCCGCCTTCCGGGCGCAGGGAGAGCCTCGCGCACGCATGGCGTGCCTCTGTAGTCTTGCCACGGCTCCCTGCCGGCGAGGTCCGGCACCGCGTGCGCGCGGTGCCCCGCCGCAAGGGACCCTTCGAGCCGCTGCCCGACCGCCGGCTCACCGCAACCGCTGTACCCCGCGCACCGCGCACACGCTGACAGGGCGCGGGCGACGACGTCACACCACGAGGAGCACCAGGCGATGGCCAAGGAGAAGTTCGAGCGGACGAAGCCGCACATGAACATCGGGACGATCGGTCACGTTGATCATGGGAAGACGACGTTGACGGCGGCGATCACC
>JAWLFQ010000096.1:0-7687 GCA_041685505.1 Nitriliruptoraceae bacterium | reverse complement strand
GGGTCGACGACCATCAGGTACGGCGTGACGGTGTGGAACCCGACCCGGTTCGCCGCACCCAGCATGCTGCTCCCCTTCTTCCCTCCCATGCGACGCCACCTGGTACCTGCTCCGGTGGTTTGCCGCTCGCTGCGCAGGTGGACGGGGCACACGCTACTGGCGGCAGTGACCCGGGGCCGGTAGGCAGCCGGCGGCCTTCCCAGCCCGACCGCCCCGGAACTGGGCTCACTCCCAGTTCCGGGGACCGGACGACCAGCGGCGGTCCGGCCGGGCGCTCGTGCGTCAGCCGCCGAGCGCCTGGAACACCTCGTAGACCATGAACGCCGGCCAGAAGATGCCCTGGAAGACCGCGAGGACGTACGCCCAGAAACCCTCCGCCTGCTGGAAGAACCACACCCAGGCACCGAAGATGCCGAGCCCGTAGATCGCCCCACCGCCGGCCGCTCCGGCCTTGCCGTTGCTCATCGCGGGTCTCCTGTCGCTCGGGTGCTCAGTGGTCGTAGGTGATGCCCGGCACCCCGATCACGCGTCGCCGTCGTCGGCGCCGGTGATGAGCTTGACGAGGTTGGCGATGATGGCGATGCCGGTCGCGGCGATCCCGAGCCCGAGGGCGACGCGCACCACCGTCGTCCAGTCGGTGCTGTAGCCGGTGAAATCGAAGGGGAAGACGGCCCACATCCGCAGACCCACCGCCAGCGCGAAGGCCGCGGTGACGCCGTCGGCGAAGGCGCGGAAGCGCACCCCGTGGTGGATGGCCAGCGCCAGGTTCAGCACGATGCTCGCGATGAACGAGGCCGTCACGAGTCCGAGCACCAGCTCGAAGTCGGCGGTGAGGAAGCCGGGCCACCCCCAGTCGAGCAGCTGGTGCGCCACCCAGAGCAGCAGGCCGTTCACCGCTGCTGCGACGAGGAAGCCGACCCGCTTGGCCGCCGTGGACACACCGCGCCGGGGCGGCCGTGACGGGGCCGGAGGACGATCGAGCGCTGCGGACATGCCCGCCTCCCGGGTCGACAGCTCCACCGTCACCGCCACCATCTGGCACCACCAGTGGCCAAGGTCCCCTCTGCACGTGTTGAGCAGCTGGCCGCTTGGTGACGGTGCGGTGCCGCCAGCCGGTGCGACCCGGTGGCCGGTGCCGCTCAGACCGCGGTGGTCGCCGGCGCGCGGTGTCCCCAGGTGCTGGCGGCGTCGTAGGTCTGCACCTGCCAGGTTCGGTCGTCGATCAGCCGGCCACCAGTGCCGTACTCGATCTGGAAGCCCGCCGGGGTCTCGAGGTAGAACGAGGTCATGTGATCGTTGGTGTGGCGTCCCAGCGACGAGACGATCGGCACGCCACGCTCCAGGCACACGTCGTGCGTGCTGCCGACGTCGTCGAGGCTCGACACCTCGAGCATGATGTGGTGCAGGTGCTTCGGTGCCCCGATCTGGACCAGCGCCGTGGCCGAGGCCGAGGTCACCGGCGACGAAGCCGGCGAGGTCGCGTGGGGATCGGAACGGCCGCCGGACCTCCCGGTCGCCGTGGTAGACCTCGGTGGTCACCCCGTCGGGATCACGGGTCGTCACCAGGCCGGTCACGCCGCGGTCACGTGCGTCGGCCTGGGACTGCCGTTCGACGTCGAAGCCGAGCGAGGCGAGCCTGGCCGCGACCGCCTCGAGCGCCTGCGCGTCAGCGACCTTCCACGCGACGCGGGTCCGGTCGTCGCGCAGACCCTGCCGAAGGGCGAAGCGATGGTGGTTCTCGTCCCTGCGCAGCAGCAATGTGTCGGCGCCGTCGGGCCGCTGCGCCAGGACGCCCGGACGTGCGACCGGTGCATTACGCCCCACCGGATCAGTACGGGCTGGCCATCGAGGTGATCGACGCCGACGAACTGCGGGACCGTGTGGCGCGCATACCCAACCGCGGCATCGAACGCGTCGACTTCCTGTTCCTGCTCTACGTCCACGGCGGCCGGTACCGTCACATGGTCGACTTCGAGACCTTCGCGTGCAGCGCCGGCTCCTGCCTGCTGGTCCGGCCCGGGCGGGTGCACCGCTTCGGCGACGAACAGAACTGGGACGGATGGATGGTCATCCTGCACGCCGATCTGTTCGGACCACGACCGCGGACCTCCGCCGCGCACGGAGCCGAGGGCCTGGCTGATCCGTTCGACCTCTCCACCCACCTGCAAACGTCCGAGCCGTCGCAGGAGGCCATCTTCGAGACGATCCACCGGATGCGCCAGGACGCCGCGAGAGCCGAGGATCCGGGTGCCGTCAACCTCCTGCTGCGCGCCCAACTCCAGGTGCTGCTGACGCGACCGCGGCTCGAACAGACCGACCAGTCCGGACGCCTCGGCATCGATCCCATCGCGTTCGAGCGCCACCGGGCCTTCCGCCGGGCGCTGGAGGAGCACTTCCGACGCTGTCACAAGGCCGCGACCTACGCCCGCGAGCTGCACTGCTCGGTGCGGACCCTCAACCGCTCGACCGTCCGGGTCACCGGGCAGACCGCGAAGGCCCACATCGTCAACCGCATCATGCTCGAGGCACGCCGGCTGCTGGTGCACACGACCCTTCCCGTGTCCACCATCCACTCGCACGGTCCCAGGCCCGCGACGGGAGGCAGAAGCAGGAGTTGCGCATGGCGCTGCCATCCAAGCAAGTGACGGTTGCCCGGGCCTCTGTCATCGCGCTCGGTGCGCTGCTCGTGGGCCTGGCGATCGGGATCGTGTTGCCGGCCGTGGTCCCGACGCTCGCTGACCTGGGGCCGGGTGAGTCCTGCACGCAGATCCAGAACGAGTACCACGAGGTGCGCAGCCAGCTCGACGTGGCCGAGGGCGACGACGTCGTTGAGCCAGCAGCTGCGCTGTTCGAGCTCGCGGAGCGGCGTCCGGACTGCTTTGGCGACAAGGACCTGGAGCTGATCGAGGGGTTCCGCACCTTCGTTGACCAGGATGGATGACCGTCAGCCCGCGCCACCGCCGCCATGGGGTGGCGTGACGTCGGGTGCCTCACTGAGGCTGCCACCAGCCTCGAGATGGCGTCGGGTCCGGGCCTTGACCTGGGCGTAGTCGTAGCGCGCCACGAGGATCCTCGTCGCGATCAACACCACGACGATGCCCACTATCAGCCACTCCACGCGCACCCCCGACTCGGCGGCCCCGCCACCGTAACAGTGCCATCGCAGACCGCCAGCGCGACCCAGCGAGGGACCGCCATCTTCCCAGCTACAGCATCGACGACGACCCCGAGGCCACCAAGGCGTCCGTGGACGCGATGATGGCCGCCTACCCCAAGAGCGGCGACATCTCGCCCCCGCCGACGCCGGCCTGGACCGGATCGGGCACTTCGGCTACTCCCGGCCATCGGCCCGGCCCGTCTGGGGCGAGGCGATCTCCTGGCTGCAGCAGCACCCCCACCGCTCGACCCCCCGGAACGTGAACGACACCGCACCGTGCGGACCGACCGGAGTCTCGCGGCCACTGGCCGTGGGGCAGGCCGGGCAGTGAGGGTAGAGAACGGGTCGGGCTGCCCTGGCGCGGGTGGCCGGCGGCGGTCATGCTGAAGCATGCTGGGATGGAGGGGGTGATCCCGGTGCGTGCGCGGACTCGTCGGAGCTGGTGGCGGTTGGTCGGGGTCGCGGTCCTGATGGCCGGGGCGACGATACTGGCCGGGTTCACAGCGCTGATGCTGTTGAACGCGGTGACTTGGACGACGTGGGACGCGCCCGGTGAGCCGCCGTTGTGGCTGGATGCCCTGTCCCTGGCGCTGGTCGTGTTGCTGGCGACCACCCCTGGTGCGGTGGTGGGCCTCGCTGCCGGGCTGCGGCGCTGGTGGGTGGTTGCGGCCATGGCGATGTCGGCGCTGGTGGGCGTCGGGGCTCCGGCGCTGCTGGTCTTGACCCCGATGGGTGATGCCAGTCTCGCGGTCGCGATACCGGGCATGGTCGCCGGAGCGCTGCTCGCGGTGGCACTCGCCGACGCCGCGGATGGCAGCGATCACGGCCCACGTGCCGTCGCAGCTGAACGGCCGCTGCGGTCGCGTGAGAACCGGGTGATCGCGGGCGTCTGCGGTGGGTGGGCTCGGGCCCATGGACAGGAGCCGGCCCGGGTCCGATTCCTGGTGGTCCTGATCGGCATCGTGCTCGCTGTCGCGCTGCCGCCGCTGTTGCTGGCGTTGGTCGGCTACTACGTGTTCGCCTGGCTGAGTTGGCCGCGGGAACCCGCGCCGACCCCGACCAGCTCCGGGTCGTTGGGCCCGCCAGCGGGGATCAGTGGCGGATGAAGCTGTCCGTTGCCGACCTCGCTCGGGGCTCGCAGGGGCGTGAGGCGTTGGGCCCTAGCCCCGCTGAAGCGGTCGGCCCACGCTGACCGGAGACGGTGGACATCGGGGGCGAAGATGACGTCCGCAGTGCGTTCCCCGGCGGACGTGGCCGTGCTCGATCGGGCGGTCGCGGAGCTGGTCGCGAACTCGGATCGGTGGGCACGGCTGCCGGTGGAGGACAAGCGGCGGTACCTGGCTGCTGCCCGGCGGCGGACGCTGCGGGTGATGGACCGCTGGATCGAGTTGACGTTGGCCGCAAAGGGGATCGCTCCGGCGTCGCCGTGGGCGGGCCCGGAGTGGGGTATCGGGCCGTGGTTCTTCTTGCTGGGTGCCACCGCACTCGAGTCGACACTGGCCCAGCTGGAGCGGGACCGTCAGATCGAGGTGCCACGCGTGACCACACGGCCGGATGGTCGCGTTGTGGCGACCGTGTATCCGGACACGATGCTGGATCGTGTCTTGACCGGGCCGACGACGGCCGAGGTCTGGATGCAAGCCGGCGTGACCGAGAGGACCATGGCCGACACGATGGCCCCGGCGTACCGGCGGAGCGCAGAGGACGGGAAGGTCGCGCTGGTGCTCGGCGCAGGCAACGTCGCGGCCTTGGGGCTGTTGGACCTGCTCCACAAGCTGTACCTGGACGGGCAGGTCGTCGCCCTGAAGATGAACCCCGTGGTCGACTACCTCACCCCCGTCCTCGCCGAGATCCTGGCGCCGTGGGTCGCCGAGGGGTATGTGCGGATCATCTCCGGCGGGGCCGACGTCGGCGCCTACCTCGTCGACCATCCCGACGTCGACGAACTGCACCTCACCGGCGGGATCGCGACCCACGATGCGATCGTGTTCGGCACCGGCAGGCAGGGGGCGGCTCGCAAGGCGGAGAACCGGCCGCGGATCGCCAAGCGGGTCACCAGCGAGCTGGGCGGAGTGAGCCCGATCATCGTCGTACCCGGACCCTGGCGCCGAGCCGACATCGCGACCCAGGCCGACAAGATCGTCGGGATGAAGCTCAACAACAGCGGCCACAACTGCCTGTCCCCCCAGGTACTCGTCCTGCCCTCGAACTGGCCGCCGGGCAGGGCGCTGCTTGCGGAGATCGAACGGCTCATGCGGTCGATCCCCCCGCAGCGCGCCTACTACCCGGGGGCCGCAGAGCGCCAACGAGCATGGGTTGACGCCCACCCCGAGGCGATCGAGATCGACGGCATCAACGTGCCGCGCACGCTGCTGTGGGATCTGGCTCCCGACGCGGAGGACGAACCCGCCTTCACCACCGAGGCCTTCGGGCCGATGCTGGCCCAGACCAGCCTGTCCGCCCCGACCCCGCAGGCGTACCTCGACGAGGCCGTCGCCTTCGCCAACGAGCGGTTGTTCGGCACGCTGGCCGCGACCCTGCTCGTCCACCCGGAGACCGAGCAGCGGCTGGGTCGTCGGCTCGGACGAGCCATCGAGGACCTGCGCTACGGCGCCGTCGGAGTCAACGACATGCACGCCTGGGCTGCGCTCCTCCCACAGTGTGCCTGGGGCGGCGCGCCGGGCCAACCCCTCAACGACGTGCAGAGCGGCCGCGGTTTCGTGCACAACAGCCTCATGTTCGACCGGCCCGAGAAGACCATCATCCGCAACAGCTTCCACCTGGCGCCCCAGGCCTGGCGCTACCGCGAGCCGCAGCTGTCCCTCCACCCCCTGTACTCAGCCGCCCACCCCATCGGCCCCGACGCCTGGCGGCAGATGGCCGTGCTGGCCGCCGACCCCTGCTGGCGACACCTCCCACGGCTGCTCACCGCGATGATCCGCGGTCGCTGATGCGAGGCGTCCGTTGCCGGCTGCCGCGCCCCGACCCAGCGACCCCGCGGTCGCTCGTGCGTTCGCCACCATCGATCCCACCGCGTTGCCGACCAGCGACGGCGGCGTCGTCAACGGCGAAGACCCGGAGGCCATCCCGAACACGTGCCAGGACGTCACCAGTGAACTCTGCGAGCTGCTCCAGAGGTTCGGGATAGATGCCTGCGAGGTGTACCTCTTCGTCGATCACCATCTCCGCCAGGTGGACATCTCACGCGCCTGCGAGGTCTGGCGACGCGAGGCCGAAGTCGGCGGCACGTGGGGCCATGTCGTGCTCGGTGTCCACGGCCGCCATGATGCGAACCCGTCGCAGATCGAGGGTCCACGCGGGGCGGTGGAGCTGTGGGACTGGACCGGGCGACAGTACGACTGGGCGGTGGCCGTACCGCACCTGGTCGACCTCGGCGACTGGGGTCCCTACGAGCCCCCGCGACGCCCCACGTGCCGACGGTGCGCCCACCGGGTCGACAGCCGCAGCTTCGCCCGCTGCCTCCTGCCGGACCCGATGCTGCGGAGGTACTTCGGTTCGCCCTAGCTGAGGAGTGTCACGTGTCACGAGCGCCCTCGGCCTGCTGGCCCGGGTCGACAACCGGCGCCTCCACGGTCATGCTTGCCTTCCATCCACCGGTCAGGGCGGACCCGCCGGGACGCTGCCCGAGCGACGCCCTGACCTGCGTGGCGGGTGGGATGCGACCAGGAGCGGACCGTCGATGTCCCTGACCGACCGGACGGCTGCCGCCCCGAGTGGTGAGCTCCCTCCCCGGATGCGTGGCTGGGTCCACGGCGCCGTGGCGCCTGTCGCGGTCGTGGTCGCGGTGCTGTTGTGGGGCGCCGCCTCGCCCGGTCCGTCACGCGTGAGCACAGTGTTCTTCGGCGTCGCTCTGGTCGGCTTGTACTCGATCTCTGCGCTGTACCACATGGGCAAGTGGTCGGTACGTGGACGCCGATGGCTCGGGCGGATTGACGGCGCGATGATTTAGCTGTTCATCGCGGCGACCTTCACGCCGGTGGCGGTGCATGCGCTGGACGGGGCGTGGCGGACGACGAGCCTCGTCATCTCGTGGGCGATCGCGCTGGTGGGGTCCGGTGTGGCGATGTCACCGACCACGCCCCCTGCACGGTTGTCCGTCGCGGCATACATCACGTTCGGATTGCTGGGCGTGATCCCCCTGGTCCGCATCGCCGGTGCGCTCGATCCCGCCGGGACGGCCCTGATCGGGTTGGGTGGCGCGATCTACATCGTCGGTGGGCTGGTCTACGCACGCCGGAAGCCGGAGCCGTGGCCGGCATGGTTCGGCTTCCACGAGGTGTTCCACGTGATGGTCGTGCTCGCCAGCGCCGTGCACGTCATCGCGATCTGGCGTTACGTGCTCCCGCTCGCCTGACACGCCCGACACCCGCACCGCCGTGGGGCCCGCGCCGGCCCCGGTCCGGCGGCCGGGCCGCAGCCGACGTGGGACGTCGGGTGATGACTAGGTTCGAAGAGTCATCGACCTCGGAGTCCAGAACCATGGAGTACCGCCCGCTCGGACGCAGTGGT
>JAWLFQ010000095.1:3931-7713 GCA_041685505.1 Nitriliruptoraceae bacterium | reverse complement strand
TGTGCGGTGAGCCCTTCCTGGTCTCCGTGCTGCGTCGGCTGGCGGCTGCCGAGGTGGAGCGGGTCTGGCTGGTGGTCGGACCCGACCCCGCACCCTTCCGTGTGCTGGAGCCGGCGGCGGCGGAGCTGGGCCTGTCCTTGCGCACCGTCCCCGAACCGACCCCCCTCGACACCGCGGGTGGGGTGCGGTCGGTGATCGACCGGTGTCCCGGTGATGTGCTGGTGCTCAACGGCGACGTGCTCACCGACCTCGACCTCGCCGCCGTGATCCGGCACCACCTCGATGCGGCAGCCGATGCGACCCTGGCGCTGACCCGGGTCGAGGACACCTCGGCGTTCGGCGTGTGTGTCCTCGAGGGCACACGCATCACCGGCTTCGTGGAGAAGCCGGCCCCGGGGACGCTGCCGGGTCAGGACAGCGTGAACGCGGGCACCTACGTGCTGTCACGGGGTGTCCTCGCGCGCTTCCCCGTGGGCCGGCTGTCCTTCGAACGCGAGGTGTTCCCACGTCTGGTGGCTGACGGTGCTCACGTGGAGGGGTTCGTCAGCGACGCGGTGTGGGCCGACCTCGGGACACCGCAGCGCTACCTCGACGGCCACCGTCTGGCCCTGCGTGGCGTGCTCTCCTGGCCGTCGCGCATCGGCGCGGAGCCGGATGCGGCGGGCGTGCGACGCGGCAGCGGGGTACAGGTCGATCCCGGTGCGGAACTGGTCGGGCCGGTACTGCTGTGCGATGGCGCCCGCGTGGAGGCCGGGGCCAGGGTGGGCCCGGACGTGGTCCTCGGGGCAGGTACCCGTGTGGCGTCGGCAGCACGGGTCTCCGACAGCGTGCTGGGCGACGCGGTGGTGGTCGGGGCCGGGGCCCGGGTGCGCGGATGTGCGACGGGCGAGGGCGCACGGATCGGCGCCGGCGCGGTCATCGCCGGGCCGTCGCTGCTCGGCGACGGTGAGGCGGTGCCCGGATCGGACGGGACGGTGTCCGCATGAGCTGGTCGTCGGTCACCCGTGGTGGGGGTGCGGCGGGCACACGACATGGGAGGCACCTGGGGGGTGCACGGGGCCTGCTGTGCTACAACGGGCCCGCACGTCCCGCGGCCACGGTGGGCGTGTGGCACGGCCGTCGGACGTGGCGTTGTCTCCCGGGGGGGCCGAGGTGACGACCCAGCCAGGTGGCGCCGATGCCGCCGCGCTGCCCGGCGCGTCCCGGCTCGCCACGGTGTGGGCCTCGAGCAAGCTCGTGGAGCTGTGGCGTGCCCGTGAGCTGCTGGCCCAGCTGGTGCGCAAGGAACTGAAGGTCCGCTACCGCAACTCGGCGCTCGGGTTCCTGTGGTCCATGCTGACCCCGGTGCTGATGACCGCGGTGTTCAGCGTGGTGTTCACCCAGATCGTGCGGATCCCGGTCGATGACTTCCCGGCGTTCTTCATCGCCGGGTTCCTGGTGTGGCAGTTCCTGCAGAACTCGTGCCAGGGTGCGATCCACTCCATCGTGGGCAACGGCGAGCTGATCAAGAAGGTCTACTTCCCCCGCGAGGTGCTGCCGCTGTCCCACGTGTTCTCCCAGCTGATCCACCTGCTGCTGGCGTTGTTGGTGCTCAGCCCCTACCTGATCTACAGCCGTGGTGTCGGCGTGCTGGTGCACCTGCCCACCACGCTGCTGGCCATCGCGCTGCTGACGGTGTTCACCTCCGGGGTCGCGATGTGGTTCGCCGGGGTCAACGTCGTCTTCCGCGACCTGCAGGAGCTGTTCGTGGTGATCTTCCAGGTGTGGTTCTACGCCACGCCGGTGCTCTACCCGCTCGCGCTGGTGACCGCCCAGATGGGGGAGCGATTCTCCTGGGTGGCACAGCTGATCGCGCTGAACCCGTCCACGTCCTTCGTCGAACTGGCGCGCCTCGGGCTCTACGGTCCGGTCAGTGCCACCGGTGACGTGATCAGCCCTCTGGTGGACGGACCACCCGCATGGCCGGCGGCGACCGCGGCGCTGGTCGCCGCTGGCTGGGCCGTTGCCGCCTTCGTCGCCGGCTACGCCATCTTCCTGCGGCGTGCCCGCACCTTCGCCAAGGAGGTGTGAGCGTGGAACACCGCCCACGCATCGGACAGCTGGCCGCAGGCAACGTCGATCCTGCGCAGCCGGCGATCGTCGTCGATCAGGTCACGGAGACCTTCCGGTTGTTCCACGAGCGTCCGAGCGGTCTCAAGGAGCGTCTCTACCGCCTGCGCCGCAGCTCCTACACCGACTTCAACGCCCTGGAGGACGTCAGCTTCACCGTCGATCACGGCGAGTCGGTCGCTGTGATCGGCCCCAACGGCTCCGGCAAGTCGACCCTGCTCAAGCTGTTGGCACGCATCCTTCCCCCCGACGAGGGCACGGTGCTGACCAACGGCCGTGTGGCCTCGTTGCTGGAGCTCGGAGCCGGGTTCCACGGTGATCTCACGGGCCGGGAGAACATCCGGCTCAACGGGGCGATCCTCGGGTTGTCGGGGACCGAGATCGCGGAGCGGTTCGATGAGATCGTGGCCTTCGCCGGGGTCGAACACCTCCTGGACACCGCCGTGCGTACCTACTCCTCCGGTCTGGAGGTGCGGCTCGGGTTCGCCGTGGCGGTGATGGTCGACCCCGACATCCTGCTGGTCGACGAGGTGCTCGCCGTCGGTGACGCGGAGTTCCAGGATCGGTCCCTCGAGCGCATGCGGGCCTTCCGTGACCAGGGCAAGACCTTCGTGCTCGTCAGCCACGACCTCGATGCCGTCCGCGAGATGTGTGACCGGGCCATCGTGCTCGACCGCGGGCGCGTGCTGTTCGACGGGCCCGTCACCGAGGGGGTGGAGCTGTACAAACAGCGGGTGGTCTCCAGCGCGGCGCCCCGTATCGATCGGCATCGCGGTCCCCGGCAGGTCGCCATCGACGACGTCCAGTTGTTGGGCACCGACGGGCGGTTGGTCAGCGAGGTCGCCCCCTCCAGCCAGCTGGTCCTGCGGGTGCGCCTGCGCGCGCTCACCGAGGTCGAGGTGTGCTCGGTGGGTGCCGTGGTCTCCCGCGGTGACGGCACGCACCTCTACGAGCTCCACACGGCCTGGCAGGGCGTGGGCGTCGGCCCGCTCGGGCCCGATCAGCAGGCTGTGGTCGAGGTCCGGTTCACCGCGCACCTGCTGTCCGGGCACTACGCCATCGCCTGCTCGGTGACCGACGCGTCCGGCCGCGAGACCTGGGCAGTGGTCGCCGACGCCGCCCGCTTCGTGGTGCAGCCGGCGCCCGGCGGTGCGGGCCTGGTGGACCTGTCGGCGAGCGCTGTCGTCGCGGATGGCCCCGCGCTGCGTATCGGCGACGGGAAGGCCGGCCCGATCCCTCTGCGGTCGCAGCCTCGCCAGGCCCGAGGCTGAGGCGGGTGCGTGTCGCCGCCATCGTGATCGCCTGGAACAGCGCGGAGCACCTCGGGCCACTGCTGGAGAGCCTGGACGCGCAGGACCATCCCGACCTCGAGGTGGTCGTGCTGGACAACGCCTCCACCGACGCCTCCGTCGAGGTGGTGCGCGCCGCGGCGGCGGGTGCCCTCGCCCACCCCGTGCGGCTCCTGC
The DNA here is from genome assembly GCA_041685505.1 of Nitriliruptoraceae bacterium. Taxonomy (GTDB): domain Bacteria; phylum Actinomycetota; class Nitriliruptoria; order Nitriliruptorales; family Nitriliruptoraceae; genus T1Sed10-7. The sequence goes on along the minus strand of JAWLFQ010000095.1, from coordinate 4,138 downwards.
ACTCGGCACGCAACCGTGGCTTCTGCGGTGGCGTCAACGCCGTGCTGGGTCGTCTCGACCCGGCCGTCGAAGCGGTGTTGCTGGTCAACCCCGACGTCGTCGCAGCACCGGACCTGGTGCGCCGCTGCGTGGCGCGTCTGCTGGCCGATCCCGGCTGTGGCAGCGTCCAACCGCGGGTGCGCCGTGCCGTCGCCGATGCGGACGGCA
>JAWLFQ010000095.1:0-3831 GCA_041685505.1 Nitriliruptoraceae bacterium | reverse complement strand
CCAACCGCGGGTGCGCCGTGCCGTCGCCGATGCGGACGGCAGCCCGCTGCTCGACACCACCGGTCACGAGCTCACCACCGCCCGGCTCTACCGCAACCGCGGCGAGGGCACGGCCGACGTCGGTGCCATCCCGGCGGGGGAGGTGTTCGGGGCCTCCGGCGCCTGCGTGCTCCACCGCCGCGCCATGCTCGCGGAGCTCGCGTGGTCGGATGGGCAGGTGCTCTCCGAGCCCCTCGTCGCGTACTTCGACGACGTGGAGTTGGACTGGCGGGCGCGGCGGTTCGGATGGAAGGCGTGGTACGAGCCCAGCGCCGTCGCGATCCACGAGCGCGGTGGGGCGGGACCCCGACGTACCCCGAGGGTCGAGGCCCTCAACCACGCCAACCGGCTCCTGATCACCGTGACCTGCGACCGGCCACCGATGCGCAGCTGGCTCCTGATCCTCTCGACCACCGCGCTGAAGAGCCTCGAGCTGCTGGTGACGGTGCCCCGCGCCGTCCCCGGCAGCCTGTGGCAGTTGGGTCGGGGCCTCCCGGGCGCCGTGACGCGCCGGCGCGAGCTCGGGGCGCGCGCGTGCGTGACGGCTGCGGAGGTCGAGCGTCGCTGGGCCGTGCCCTTCCGCTGGGGGCCCTGGGTGCGGACGTGGTGGGCGCGCATCCGTGGTCGCGCCCCGGGGGTGGTGGGCGGCGGTCGGGTGCGGTCCTGACCGCTGCCGCGCGGCGTGGAGGGCGGTCTCAGCCCGTGGCGTCCTCGTCCTCGACCACGCCCTCGCGCTCATCCGGTCCCAGCTCCTGCCTGCCTTGTTCCGGGCTGGTGCCCTCGATGGGTGCATCGGCGTCGCTGGTGTCGTCGACGTCGCGGTCGCTGTAGGCCAACACCTCGGCGGGGAACGCTGCGAGGTTGCGCTCGGGCCCGATGCCGTGGCTGCCGAAGTGATCCAGCAGGAACGCGTTGGCGACGGTCTCGTCCCAGCGGTCGCAGTCCATCGCCACGCCCCAGGCCCGGAAGGCCACGGCCTTGCCGGAGTCGATCCCGGGGTCGGTGTAGGGCGAGGTGATGATGCCGACACCCGCGGCGTCGCGTCGGAAACCGCTGGCGTTCATCAGGCGGGCCCAGCTGCCGAGCTCACCGGCGGCATCGGGATCGGTCTGCTCGGGGTCCCACCACACGATCACGGTCCCGTGCTCGAGGTTGTGGGTCGCTGAGACCTCGTCGATCTGGCGATCGGCTGCCGGGGTGATCGGGTGCACGCCCGCGGTGTGTGGACCGGAGTGGGTCGGTCGGGTGTCGGTGTAGACGCTGGCGGCATCCACCTGGGCGCTGTTGTCGAAGTGGGTCCGGTCCGAGAGGGGTTCGCGGTCGACGATGACCTCGCAGCCAGCGGCGGCCTGGGCCTCCTCGGCAGCGCTGGAGGACACCAGGATGGCGTCCTCGAGGGGGTCGGTGCCCCCGGCGAAGGCCTGGTAGACGACGGCGCCGACGACGGCCACCACCACGAAGCTGATGAGCCCGGTACGCCAACTGCGTTGCTGCGCGCGGGCTGCCGCCGCCTCCTCCTGGCGCTGACGTTCCTGGCGCGCCCGCTCGCGTCGCTGCTTCTTCGGGATGCGTTCGCGTTCCGCCACCACTCCACCTCGTCCGTGTCGACAGCACTGCAACCCGGACCGCTCCCGTCGGTCTTCCAGCGGTCGACGGGTGGACGACGGGATGGCGCCGAGGGCAGGGTATCCCGGCCCGCTCCTCGGGGGACCTCTGCCCCTTACGTCACGCGCTCTTCGTCGGTCAGCGGATGTCGAGGAAGTGCGCGGCATCCACCTCAGGACGCGGCGACGGTGGGTCGGCAGGGGCGCCGACGGCGACGAGGCCGACCGGCTCCCACGTCGATGCGAGGTCCAGCACCTCGCGGACGGTGTCGGGGCAGAAGGCCGTCGAGCTGATCCACGCGGCACCGAAGCCGTGCCCGGCGAGGACGACCTGCAGGTTCTGCAACGCCGACCCCGCCGACAGCAGGAAGAGGTCACGCTCGGCCGTGGTCCGCCTCGGGTCGGGGTAGTGGTGTGCCATGTCGAGGCTCACCAGCGGGAGCAGGACGAGCGGAGCGGTCCGAAGGATCGCATCGGACCGGGACAGGCGGCGCGCGATGGCCGCCTCGCTGACCCCGTCGCCGCTGAGATCCGCCCGCCACTGCGCGGCCATGGCGTCCAGCAGCCGGGTCCGGGTGTCCGCGGTCAGCTGGAGGAAGCGCCAGGGTCTGCTGCCGTGGGGTGCGGGAGCCGTCGCGGCAGCGCGCACCGCGGCCTCGACCACCGGAGGTGGTACCTCCCGCGCGGCGTCGAAGCGTCGGACCGTTCGGCGTGCCGCCACGGCGTGTTCCACGGCGGTGGCGCCGCCGGCGGCGAACAGGTCCTGTTGGGGTGGCCGGACCAGATCCTTCGCGGTCCCGGCCCGCTGACCGGTCCGCTCCAGGCCACGCACCAGGACGAAGGGTGCGGCGCTGTCCTTGCGTCGGACCAGATCGGCGGCGCCAGCCACCTCGTCGGCGATCGCGGCTTCGGTGACCTCGAGCACGCTGCCGTCGAGGTCCCGACCACCGCGCTCGTCCCGCAGGGCCGGGAGCCCGGCGACACCGAGCGCCACGTCGGTCTGGCCGTGTCGCCACGGACGGCCGAAGGTGTCGGTGACGATCACCCCGACGTCCGCGCCGGTCGCCGCCGCGATGGCATCGCGGAGCTGCGCGGCGGAGGCGTCGGGATCCTCCGGCAGCAGCAGGGCGGTACCCGGTGCCACGTTCGAGGTGTCGATGCCGCCGTTCGCGGCCACGAAACCATGGGGGGTACGGGTGATCACCACCCAGGGTGCGTCAGCGACCACCTCGGCGGCTTCCGACCGTGCGAGCTGCTGGCGGGCGAGACGCGCATCGCCGGCTGACAGGGGCACCGTGCGTCCCTCGGCCAGGCTGATCACCTTGGACGCCACGCAGATGACGTCGCCATCGCGCAGCGCGGAACCGTCGTCGTGCAGCGCTGCCACCAGCACCGTCGCCACCTCGTCGCCGGGGCGGAAACGGTGATCGGTGCGTACCGCGGTGACGGTCAACGAGCCAGCCATCAGCGCAACCGGCCCGCGAGTTCGAGGCAGGTCCGGGCGAGCGCCGCCGCGACCGTGGCCTCGTCCATCAGCGTGTCGGTCGCCACACACTGCGGACCGAGGTCGCGGACGGGGTCACACTGGGCCGCGTCCCGCTCATCGATCACCCAGCCGTCCAACCACTCCCGGTAGAGGCTCGCCACGCCGACGGCGGAGACCTCGGCTCCCACCGCTGGGAGCAGGCGGTGGGCCATGCCGCGGACCACCGCGCCGTCGATGATGGGAGAGACGCCCACGACCGGGGCCGGGGTCGTGGCCAGCGCCTCACGGATGCCGGGCACCGCCAGGATCGTCCCGATGGACACCACGGGGTTCGACGGCGCGACCAGCACGGCGTCGGCATCGATGATCGCCTCGATGACCCCCGGTGCCGGGGCGGCCGCCTCGGCACCGGCCAGGCGCACCGCTGCGACCTCGGGACGCCCACGCTCGCGGACCCAGTACTCCTGGAAGTGCAGGTCCCGACCGTCGGTGGTGGTGATCCGCGTCTCCACGGGGTCATCGGTCGCCGGGAGCAGGCGGACGTCCACCCCGAAGGCACGGGTCACCTCCTCGGTCACCGTCGACAGGCTCGCGCCCTCGCGGAGCCGCAGGGTGCGATGCAGGTGGGTCGCGAGGTCGCGGTCGCCCAGGGTGAACCAGGAGCTGTGGCCGAAGCGTTCCAGTTCAGTGGCGACGACGTGG
>JAWLFQ010000004.1:0-80853 GCA_041685505.1 Nitriliruptoraceae bacterium | reverse complement strand
GCCGGTCGGCGGTGTGGCCCGGTCGGTGACACCGACAACGCTGCGCCGACATCCGGATGGTGGGCCTGCTTGACTGCCGAGCGGGAGAATGCCGGAGCCGTCGTACCTGGGAGCTGAACCGTGGAGAACCTCGCTCTACTGAGCTTGCTCGCCTTCCTGCCGATCCTGACGATCGGCGTCCTGATGGTCGGTTTCCGATGGCCCGCGCGGGACGGGATGGCCGTCGGTTTCATCGTCACCGCGGTGGTCGCCTGGCTGGTGTGGGACGTGGAGCCCATCGCGATCGCGGCCTCGGTGATCGAGGGGCTCGGCATCTCCCTCGACATCCTCTACATCGTCTTCGGCGCGCTGCTGCTGCTCGCCACCCTCAACGCCTCGGGCGCCATGGCCTCCATCCGGGCCGGTTTCACCCGGATCAGCCCCGACCGGCGCGTCCAGGCGGTGATCATCGCCTGGTTGTTCGGTTCCTTCATCGAGGGGGCGTCGGGCTTCGGTACCCCTGCGGCGGTGGCGGCACCGCTGCTGCTGGCCCTCGGGTTCCCCGCCATGGCAGCGGTGATGAGCGGTCTGATCATCCAGTCGACGCCGGTGACCTTCGGTGCGCTCGGTACCCCCATCATCATCGGGGTCAACACCGGGCTCAGTGGGACCGCCGCGGAGGAAGCGATCACCTCCGGGGGCGGCACCGTGGACGCCTACCTCGGTGAGGTGGCCCTGTCGGCTGCCACCGTGCACGGGATCGTCGGCCTGCTCATCCCGCTGTTCATGGTCAGCCTGCTGACCAAGTTCTTCGGGGCGAACAAGCGGTTCAGCGAGGGGCTGGCGATCTGGCCCTTCGCGCTGTTCGCCGCCGCTGCGATGATCGTGCCCTACTGGCTGACCGCGTGGCTGCTCGGCCCGGAGTTCCCGTCGCTGTTCGGTGGCCTCATCGGCCTGGCGATCGTGATCACCGCCACCCGCAAGGGTTTCCTGCAGCCCAAGGAGCCCTGGGACTTCCCCCCGCGCGAGAGCTGGCTGGACAACTGGATGGGTGACCTCACCCCGGACGACACCGCACCCCGCCAGGTCATCAGCACGGCACGTGCGTGGGCGCCCTACGGCGTGCTCGCCGCCATCCTGGTCATCACCCGCATCCCGGAACTCGGCATCCAGTCCGCGCTGCAGAGCGTCAACCCGACCTGGTCCGACATCTTCGGCCAGGGGCTGAGCGCCGGATTCCAGTTCCTCTACCTGCCCGGTTTCGTGTTCCTGGTGGCGGTGGTGTTCAGCTACCCGCTCCACCGGATGAAGGGCTCGGAGATCGCACTGGCCTGGCGGACGGCCGGCAAGCAGATCGTCAAGGCCGCGCCCGCGATGCTGATCGCGGTGCCGCTGGTGCGGATCTTCATCAACTCCGGGACCGATTTCTCCACCGGTGACCTGGCCTCGATGCCACTGACACTCGCCGAGGGCGCGGCCACCGCCGTGGGCTCCGCCTGGCCGCTGGTCGCCCCCGTTGTGGGGGCGCTGGGCGCCTTCGCAGCCGGGTCCAACACCATCAGCAACATCATGTTCTCCCAGTTCCAGTTCGCCACCGCTGAAGGCATCGGTGTCGCCACCGTGCCCGTCGTCGCGGCACAGGCCGTCGGAGGGGCTGCAGGGAACATGCTCACCGTGCACAACGTGGTGGCCGCAGCAGCCACGGTCGGCCTGGTCGGACGTGAGGGCGACCTGATGCGCAAGGTCGCCATCCCCTGTGCCTACTACCTGCTCGCCGCGGGCACCTTGACCTACCTGCTGGTGTGGGGCTTCGGGGCGAACGCCGGCACCGTGGTGCTCGTCCTGCTGGCGGCCACCGCGATCGCCCTGCTGGTGAGCGCTGCCCGCGAGCGCAAGCGCGCGGCCGCCGAGGGACCGACGACCAGAGGGCAGGCGCAGCGCACCGACGCTGACCGCCCCAGTGAGGACGCCTGATGGGTGCTGCGGTGACACGCTCCGGTCCCGACGCCGATGGTGCGCAGCGAGCGCTGCTGCGCACCAAGGTGGAGGCGGCGGCGAGCACCTACCACGAGGTGGAGGGCTGGGAGCAGGTGGCGGCACATGCCGCCAGCCTGGGGGACCGGGTCGCGGTCGCGCCGAGCCTCCACGCCCGGCTCCCGGCGCTCGCCGAGACCCTCGAGGAACAGGGCTGCACGGTGGTCGTGCCGGGTGTGGACGATCCCGCAGCCGATGTCGCCGACGTCCCGGTCGCGATCGTCGCCGGGGTGATGGCCGTGGCCGAGACCGGCAGTGTGCTGGTCGCCGAACACGAGCTGCGTGACCGGGTGGTCACGATGCTGTGCCAGCGGCTGCTGCAGGTCGTGGCGGTGGAGGACATCGTCGACCGGCTCGAGGACGCCGCCGGCTGGCTCGCTCAACGAGGTGGGCAGGCCGCCTTCGCGTCACTGATGACCGGGCCGTCGCGGACCGCCGATATCGAACGCAGCCTGACCATCGGCGTCCAGGGACCGGATGAGGTCGACGTGCTCGTCCTCACCGGTGCCGTCGTCGCGACCGAGGAGTCGACGTCATGAGCGAGATCCGTTCCTTCGAGGAGCGCTACTCCACCGCACTGGCCGACCCGGACGTGCGCTCCGGGCTCACCGCCTTCCAGCGTGGATGGCGCGAGAGCCGCGACGCCGCGATCGCCGACCTGGAGGCGCAGGAGGGCCGCAGCTTCGATGAGCTGCGCGCCGAGCTCGCCGCCATCAAGGACGGGGTGCGCGCCGACTGGGAGCACCATCTCGACACCTTCACCGCCAACGCCACCGCCGCGGGCGCCGAGGTGGTGCGGGTCGCCACACCCGGTGAGGCCAACGCCCTGATCACCGAGCGTATGCAGGCCGCCGGTGCGGATCTGATGGTCAAGGGCAAGTCGATGGTCTCCGAGGAGATCGGGCTCAACAGCCACCTGGAGGCCGCGGGGATCACCCCGGTCGAGACCGACCTGGGGGAGTGGATCCTGCAGCTGGCGGCGGAGACGCCCTCGCACCTGGTGATGCCGGCGATCCACAAGCGCAAGGAGGTCATCGCGGCGCTGTTCGAGCGTGTGCTCGAGCGGCCCTTCCCCCCCGACGACATCGACCGCATGGTCAAGGTCGCCCGCACGGAACTGCGGGAACGGTTCCTGGCCAGCAGCGTCGGGCTGTCCGGCGCCAACGCGCTCATCGCCGAGGGCGGCTCGATCATGCTGGTGTGCAACGAGGGCAACAACCGCATGTCGGTCGCGCTGCCCAAGCTGCACGTGGTCACCGCCGGGATCGAGAAGCTGCTGCCCACCTACGCCGACGCGATGAAGCAGGTCCGCCTGCTCGGCCGCTCGGCGACGGGCCAGCCCATCACCGTCTACACCAACTTCCTGAGCGGGCCCCGTCCCGGCCAGGAGCAGCTGATCATCCTGCTGGACAACGGCCGCACCGCCATGGCCGAGGACCCGGACGTGGCCGCGGCCCTGCGCTGCATCCGCTGCGGAGCCTGCGCCGACGTGTGCCCGCCCTACGGGGTGGTCGGGGGACACGCCTTCGGCCACGTCTACACCGGTGCGATCGGGCTGGTGAACACCAGCTTCCACCACGGCATCGAGGCCGCGGCCGGCCCGCAGTCGCTGTGCGTGTCCTGTGGCGCGTGCGCCACGGTGTGCCCGGTGGAGATCCCCTTGCCGGTCCAGATCCTGGAGGTGCGCGAGACCGTGGCACGCGCCGGCGAGGCCGGCACTGCCGGGCGGGTGACCCGGGCCGCGCTGCGGGCCTTCCAGCACCCGACGCTGGTGGACCTCGGGATGCGTGCCGTGGGCGTGGTCACCACGCCCCTGCGCCGCGACGGCGTGACCGCGCTGCCCTCCGCGCTGACCGAACGTGGGCCCCTGGCCGACCGCGTCGGTTGGCGCACCCCGCCGGCCGTGCCGCCCCGTCCCGCCCGGGACACGCTGCGACCGGGCCGCCTGGAGGAGCCCCCCCGGCTCGCCGAGCAGCCGCTGGCGGGCCGCAAGGTGCAGCTGTTCCTGCAGTGCGTCTCGGACCGGATGGCGCCCGACATCCCGATCGCGGCGGCGAAGCTGCTGCGGGCTGCGGGGGCGCAGGTCACCGTCCCCCGTGACCAGCACTGCTGCGGTCTGCCGGCCTACGACAGCGGCGAGCAGGACACGGCGCGGTCGATGGTGCGACAGACCATGGACACGCTCGCCGACGGTGCGGACGTGGTCACGCCCGCCTCGTCCTGCCTGGCGATGCTCGGCCACGACGCCCCGTACCTGCTGCGCGACGACCTCGACGAGGTGGAGCGGGCCCAGGAACTCGCCGGGCGGACCTACGACCTGATCAGCTACCTGACCAGCGGCCCCGGACGGCTGCCCGCCGGCAGCCTCGACGACGGTGACCGCACCCCCGTCACCGTGCACCGGTTCTGCCAGGCCTCCAACACCCTGGGCCGCACGGATGCGATCGAGGCCTTCCTGCGCGACGTCGCAGGTGTGCCGGTCGTGCCCCTGCCGGAGGCCAGCGAGTGCTGCGGTTTCGGCGGCTCGACCTCGGTGCGCAACCCCGAGCTGTCGGCCGGGATCCTCGACCGCAAACTCGACTGTGTCGACCAGACGGCATCGTCGGTTTTGATAACCGACAACCCGGGCTGCATCCTGCATCTGCGCGGTGGTATGCACGCCTCGGGACGTGAGGTGGAGGTGCTCCACCTCGCCGAGTACCTGGTCCGCCGGCTACCCGGTGTCACCTCGACACCACAGGAGCGCTGATGGAGCCCACGGCAGTGACAGGCGCCCGACGGGACGTACCCCCGACCGCTGCGGAGTCCGCGCTGCTGGCCGAACTGCGGCGCGTCCTCGACGACGACGGCCTCAAGACCTCGACGCTGTCGCGCGCGACCTACCGGCGCGATGCGTCCTTCCTCAACGCCGATCCGCTGGCCATCGCGTTGCCGGCGGACCGCGAGCAGCTCGCGGGGGTGCTCAGGGCGTGCCGTGACCACGGCGTGCCCTACACCCCCCGAGCCGCGGGCACCGGGCTCGCCGGCGGCGCGACGCCGACGGGGGTCGCGGGCGTGCGGCCGCTGGTGATCAGCGTCGCCCGGATGGACCGTCTGCTGGAGCTCGACGTGGTCAACCGGCGTGCCCACGTGGAACCCGGTCTGGTCAACGCCCGGTTGGGCCGGGCCGCTGCGGCTGAGGGGTTGCGCTTCGCCCCCGACCCGGCGAGCCAGATCGCCGCCACCCTCGGCGGCAACGTGGCCACCAACGCCGGAGGGATCCACGTCCTGACCTACGGGGTGATGAGCCAGCACGTGCTGGCGGTCGAGCTGATGGACACCGATGGTCGCATCCACCTGCTCGACAGCCGACTCCCCGACCAGACCGGGCTGGACCTGCGCGGTCTGAGCGTCGGCGGTGAGGGCACCCTCGGCATCGTGGTCGGTGCGTGGCTCAAGCTGCTGCCCGCCCCACCGGCCATCGGCACCCTGCTCGCCGGCTTCGACACCCTGGAGGCGGCGGCGGCCACCGTCGGTGCGCTGGTCACCTCCGACCGGCTGCCCGACGCCGTCGAGTTGATGGATGCCCGCGCCATCGGCCTGGTCGAGAACTACGCCCAGGCGGGGTACCCGACCGACGCCGCGGCGGTGCTGCTGCTCGAGTACGAGGGACTGCCCGCGGGGGTCGACGCCGGCGGCGACGACGCGGCACGGCTGGCCACCGAGCACGGTGCCACCGAGGTGGTGCGTGCGGCCGATGCGGACCAACGCGCCCGGATCTGGAAGGGTCGCAAGGCGGTCGCCGGCGCGATCGCCCAGCAGGCGCCGGACTTCTTCCTGCAGGACATCGTCGTGCCGCGGTCACGGCTGGGCGAGATGCTCGATGCCGTGGTCGCGATCAGCGAGCGTGAGGACCTGGTCATCCTGACCGTCGTCCACGCCGGCGACGGCAACCTGCACCCCTTCGTGCTCTTCGATCGTCGCGAGGAGGGCGTGCTGGACCGGGTCTTCTCCGCCGGTCACGACATCGTGACCACCGCGCTCTCTCTCGACGGCACCCTCACCGGGGAGCACGGCGTCGGCATCGAGAAGCGCGACTTCCTGTCGCAGGTCTACACCGCCGACGATCTGGCGGTGCAGCAGGCCGTGCGTGCGGCGATGGAGCCCTCGGGCCTGGCCAACCCGGACAAGATGCTGCCGACCACCGTCGGCTGTCAGGAAGCCAGCATGGTGCCGGAAGGTGCGTGGGTATGAGCGAGGTGTCGACCATGACCGCCGAGCTGGCCCCGATCGTGGACGCCATCGAGGGTGCGCGGCGCGACCAGCGCACGCTGGTGATCCGTGGTGGTGGCAGCGTGCTCGATCGGCTGCCGCCCACCGATGGCGAGGTGCTGTCCACCGCCGCGCTGACCGGCGTGGTGGACCACCGGCCGGCTGACCTCGTGGTCACGGTCCGGGCAGGTACCCCGGTCGAGGAGCTGTCCGCGCTGCTGGCGGCCCACGGACAGGAGTGCCCGATCGAGCCGCTGGCCGGCCACGGCTCCACCGTGGGAGGGCGGCTCGCCACCGCGCTGGCAGGCCCCCGGCAGCTGCAGGCCGGCCGCGTGCGCGACTGGGTGCTCCGGGTCCGCATGGTCACCGCCGACGCGCGCGTGGTGACCGCTGGTGGGGTGACGGTCAAGGACGTCACGGGCTACGACCTGTGTCGGCTCGCGACCGGATCCTGGGGCACCCTCGGGGTGATCGCCGAGGTGACCCTCAAGCTCCGTCCGATCCCGGTCACCAGCGAGTGGTTCACCACCGACCGGCCGGCGTCCGAGGTGCTGACCGGGCTCTACCGTCCGGCAGCGGTGGTCAGCACGAGCGCGGGCACCTTCGTCCGGCTCGAGGAGCACCCTGACGACGTGGCGGCCCAGGCCGCCGCCGCCGGGTTGCGCGCCGCCGAGCCACCGGTCTTCCCCACGACCGCACGTGCTGCGGTCGATCCGGCCCGCGTGTCGGAGCTGACCGAGTGGGCATGGGCAGCGGGTCTGACCGCAGTGGGGTTCGAAGGCGTCGGTGTCTGCCTGCTCGACGGCGATGCCGACGCCCTGGCCGCCGCAGGGCGCCAGGTGGAGGCACTGGGTGGTGCCCTGCTGCATCTCGACCCGCACAGCGGTCCGGGCGCACCGGCCCCCGCCCTCGACGCGATGGGCCTGCGGGTCCGCGCCGCTCTCGATCCCGACCAGATCCTGCTCGATGCGAGGCAGCCTCGATGACCCAACCCGAACCGATGTCGATCTTCGACGCCGACCAGCTCGCCGCCTGTGTGCAGTGCGGCTTCTGTCTGTCCTCGTGTCCCACCTACGAGACGACCCACCTCGAGGAGCACGGCCCCCGCGGCCGCATCCTGGCGATGCGCCTGGTCCAGGAGGGTGAGCTCGCCATCGACGACCCGGACGTGGTGGACTCCCTCGAGACCTGTGTGCAGTGCCGGGCGTGCGAGGTGGTGTGTCCGTCGCTGGTGGAGTTCGGGTCGCTGATGGAGACCGCCCGTGCCGCCATCAGCGAGCAGCAGCCACCTTCGGGTGTGCAGGGACGTGCACAGGAGGTGCTGTTCACCGGCCTCAGGCACCGCTGGTTGCTGCGGCTGGGCACGATCCTGCTGGCCGTCGCGCAGACGCTGCGGCTCGACCGTGTCCTGCCCTCGCGGCTACGGCCAGCACGACGTGTGCGCCTCGGTGACACCTTGCGCGGCTACCGGCTGCCGCCACCCGGTGCGGCGGTCCAGGGTGACGTCTACCTGTTCCGCGGCTGCGTCATGGACGGGATGTTCCGTGACGTCCACCGTGCGACCGCGCAGGTCCTGGCGGCCGTGGGCTACCGGCCACGCTTCGAGCCGGCCCCGGCCTGCTGCGGTGCGCTCTCGGCCCATGGAGGACGCGAGGATGAGGCGCACGCGATGGCGGAGGCGACCATCGCGGCCTACGCCGGCACCACGGGCCCGATCCTGGTCAACTCGGCGGGGTGTGGCGGTGCCATGAAGGAGTACGGGAAGCTGCTCGGCACCCCCGAGGCAGCGGCGTTCAGCGCCCGGGTCAAGGATCTCTCGGAGCTGATCAGCCCCGAGGAGGTGGCCTCGCGGGGCAAGGAGGTCGATCTGACCCTGGCCTACCAGGCGCCCTGCCACCTCAAGAACGTCCAGGGCCTCGCCGACCAGGCGCGGGCACTGGTCGCGGCGATCCCCGGTCTCACGCTGCTCGAGCCCGACGACGAGCAGCAGTGCTGCGGCTCCGGCGGGATCTACTCCTACGTGCAACCGGAGTTCGGCGATGCCCTGCTCGCCAGCAAGCACGCGTCGCTGCAGCGCACCGGGGCCGGGGGCGTGGTCTCCGGCAACCCGGGTTGTGCCATGCAGATCGCCCGGGAGGGCTGGGAGGTGCACCACCCGGCGCAGCTGCTGGCCCGCGCCCTGACCCCCTAGCGCGTCGTCGGGGTCCCCACACCGGTGGCCGCATCCGCACGGGCGGGTGCGGCCACCGTCGGCTGTGGGCCGGTCAGTCCCTGGTGCTCTCGCGGATCACCAACACGGGGGCGCGGGCGTGGCGCGTGACCTGCTCGGACACCGAACCGAGCCGCAACCCGCGGAACCCGCCGCGGCCGCGTGAGCCCACCACCACCAGGTCGGCGTCGCTGGAGCGCTCGACCAGGGCGCGTGACGGTCGCCGGTCGGCCAGCACCGACCACTCGACGTCGAGGTCGTCGAGATCGACGTCGACCTCCTCGAGCCAGTTGCCGAGCTTCTCGGTGTACTGGGCGCGCACCTCCTCGAGGTCCTTGGCTTCGTCCTTGCCCTTCTCGGGGGGCACGGGGAAGGCCGTGATCTGCTCGGGCGGCTGGAACACGTACACCACCTCGAGGATGGCGTCGCGCAGACGTGCCTCCTCGGCGGCGCGCGTCAGCGCCTGGATGGAGGCGTCCGAGGTGTCGACGCCCACCAGGATGCGGTGCATCTGCATGTTGTCCTCCGGCGTGCGGGGCCGCAGCCGTGGCGGCGCGGCCCGTGTGTGGGATCGGTCTCAGGCCTGTCCAGCGGGCTCGTCCGGATCGCTTGCGGGGCGCTTGGGTGCGTGCTGCGGGGTCTGGGTGTAGACCTCGGTCTCACCCTGCCCCTCGAACAGGGGTCCGGCGACCACATCGTCGAGTGTCACACCGTCGCGCTCCGAGCGCAGCCCCTTGAACACCCCCGCCATGACGATGAGCAGCACCACGGTGAAGGGCAGACCGGTGGCGATCGCCCCGGCCTGCAGCGCGCCCAGACCGCCGGCGAGCAGCAGCACGGCTGCCACCGCGCCCTCCGACAGCGCCCAGAAGATGCGCAGACCGACGGGCGGGTTGAGGCTCCCACCCGAGGCGATCATGTCGATGACGAAGGACCCGGAGTCGGAACTGGTCACGAAGAACACGGTGATGACGAAGATGGTCACCACCGTGGTCACCAGGCTGAAGGGCAGCACGTCGAGCACGGCGAACATCGCCACGGACTCGTCGAACCCGGCGTCCACGATCGTGCCGTAGATGTCCGCGGTGCCATCGCCCTGGAACAGGATGCCGGTGTTGCCCATCACGGTGAACCACAGGAAGGAGACCAGCGAGGGCACCAGCAGCACCCCCAGGATGAACTCGCGGATGGTGCGGCCACGGGAGATACGGGCGATGAAGGAGCCCACGAAGGGTGCCCACGAGATCCACCACGCCCAGTAGAAGATCGTCCACGACGACAGCCAGCCGGCCTCGTCCGCGGAGTAGCTGCCCGACCAGAACATCAGGTCGACGAAGTTGAACAGGTAGCTGCCGATGTTCTCCACATAGGCGCTGAGCAGCAGGATGGTCGGCCCGGTGACGGCCACGAACAGCAGCAGCACACCGGCGAGGGTGATGTTCAACTCCGACAGCCGGCGGATCCCCTTGTCCAGACCGCTGACCACGGAGATCGTGGCGGCGATGGTGATGATCGCGATCAGCAGCACCTGGGTGCCCTCGCCGACGGGGACGCCGAAGGCGGAGTTCAACCCGGCGTTGATCTGCGCCACGCCGAGCCCCAGCGAGGTGGCGATGCCGAACATGGTGCCGAAGATGGCCAGGATGTCGACGAGGTTGCCCTGCCAGCCGTGGATCCTGTTCCCGATCAGCGGGTACAGGGCGGAGCGGATCGTCATCGGCAGGTTGTGCCGGTAGCCGAAGTAGGCCAGCGACAGTCCGAGGGTGGCGTACACCGACCACGCACCGAGCCCCCAGTGGTGGAAGGTCAGCGTCATCGCATCGAGCGCCGCGGCCTCGCTGCCGCCCTCGGTGCGGGGCGCGTCGATGAAGTGGTAGATCGGCTCCGCAACGCCCCAGAACACCAGCCCGATGCCCATCCCGGCGCTGAAGAGCATCGCGAACCAGGTGAGGTAGGAGTAGTCCGGCCGGGAGTCGTCCGGTCCGAGGCGGACCTTGGCGTACTGGCCGAGGACCATGTAGGCCAGGAAGATCAGCAGGGCTGCCACCGCAGCGATGAAGAACCAGCCCAGCGTCTCGGTGATCCACACGCGGACGGCACCCAGGACCTCTCCGGCGCCGTCCGGGGCGAGCGAGCCCCACAGCACGAACCCGAGGATCACCACGGCGGACACCGGGAAGACCACCGGATGGATGTGTTCCCGGGCCTTTTCGATCGCTGCCATCTCACTGCACCTTCCGTCGGCGTGTGGGCCTCCAGCGGGGCCACGCGCGCAGCGCAGCGAGCGGCACCATCCGCCGCGACATGCGGTGTCTCAACGCCGCGGATGGTGCCCCATCGGCGGCCCGCCGGGGCCGTCGTCGGAGCGGACCCTACGGGCTCCGCACGGGCTTTTCCACCCCGGTAGCGGTCCGTGACGGCCGCGCCTGGGATCAGCGGCGATCCTGCTCGTCGGGCGCGGTACGCCCCAACCGGAACGCCACCGCAGTGAACCCGACCAGGGCCACGCCCAGGATCAACGCGGTCGCGCCGGTGGTGCCGGCAGCTGCGAACCCCGAGATGACCGCGATCGTCGCGGTGATGAGGAACGCACCGCCGGCGACCATGTCCACCTCGCGCAGCGGCAGCCCGACCGCGAGCACGGCCACCACCGGCCCGACCAGGACCACCGCCACGACCAGTCCCGCCAGTGGCCCGATGCCCACGCCCGCCAGGTCCGCCGCCAACAGCCCGGCGAGCGCCACCAGCAGGGCGGTGCCGACCAGCACCATCCAGCGCTGGCCGCGCAGTCGGCCCGCGAGGAGCAGCACCACGGGCGTGGCCAGGGACAACGCGGCAGCGACCGCCGGGTCCGCCGCGGCCGTCAGGGGCAGCGCCACGATCGCCGCCATGGCGACGGCGGTGGCCAGCAGCAGCACCCGATGGTCGTACTCCGGCCCGGCAGGCGAGGTCATCGGGGGTCTCCGCTGGTGCGGGGGCGTGCCGGGGACGCGCCCGGCTGCGGGTGACGCGCACGCTACCGCGACGGTCTCCACGGTCGTGCTCGCTAGCCTGCGAGGTGTCCGGCCGCAGGTCGCCGCGCCGCCACGCACCGAGAGCGACGACGGCATGGACTCCCGCTCCCGTCACCCCTGCCAGCACCCGTGAGGTCCCCCGTGGGCAAGCAGAACGAGCTCGGTGTCACGCCGATGTCGCAGGACGTGTCCGCCTGGTACAACGAGCTGGTCCTCAGAGCCGAGCTCGCCGACCGCGGTCCTGCCAAGGGCACGATGGTCATCCGGCCCTACGGCTACCGGATCTGGGAACTGCTCCAGGCACAGCTCGATCAGCGCTTCAAGGACACCGGGCACGAGAACGCCTACTTCCCGCTGTTCATCCCCCAGTCCTACCTGCAGCGCGAAGCCGACCACGTCGAGGGCTTCGCGCCGGAGCTCGCCGTGGTCACCCATGGCGGCGGCAAGGAGCTCGAGGAGCCGCTGGTGGTGCGCCCCACCTCCGAGACGGTCATCGGCGAGATGTACCACCGGTGGATCTCCTCCTACCGCGACCTGCCGGTGCTCATCAACGCCTGGAACAACGTCGTGCGCTGGGAGCTGCGCCCCCGCATCTTCCTGCGCACCACGGAGTTCCTGTGGCAGGAGGGTCACACCGCCCACGCCGACGAGGCGGAGGCGATGGAGGAGACCCTGCGGATGTTCGACGTCTACGCGGAGTTCGCACTGAACGTGGCCGCCATCCCGATGGTCAGGGGGGAGAAGACCCCCGGTGAGCGCTTCGCCGGCGCGAGGCGCACCTTCACCATCGAAGGCATGATGCGGGACGGCAAGGCCCTGCAGTCGGGGACCTCGCACTACCTCGGGACCAATTTCGCCGAGGCCTTCGACATCACCTACCAGGACCGCGACAACCAGCTGCGCCACGTCCACACGACCTCGTGGGGGATGTCCACGCGGATGATCGGGGCGGTGATCCTGGCGCACGGCGACGATCAGGGCCTGGTGCTGCCGCCGCGGCTCGCCCCCGTCCAGGTCGCCATCGTGCCGATCGGCCGAGGTGACCAGGCGGAGGCGGTGCGCGACAAGGCCTATCAGCTGCGTGATCAGCTCATCGCCCAGGGCATCCGCGTCCAGGTCGACGACCGGGATGCGTCACCGGGCTTCCGCTTCAACGACCTCGAGCTCAAGGGCGTGCCGCTCAGGGTCGAGCTCGGTCCCCGCGACCTCGAGGCTGGTCACGTGCTGGTCGCCCAGCGCATCGGCGAGGTCGATGACCGCGGGCGAGCCGTCAAGGAGACCGTCGGTTTCGATGCCTTCCTGGCGGGCGTGCAGGAGCGCCTCGACGCCTACCACGACCACCTGGTGGAGCGTGCGCGGGCCTATCGGGACGCGCACAGCGGTATCGCCGACGACCTCGACACCTTCGCGGCGCAGGTCAAGGTCGGGTTCAGCTACGCCCTGCACTGCGGGAAGGCCGCCTGCGAGGACGAGCTCAAGGCCGCCACCGGGGCAACCCCCCGCTGCATCCCCACCGACGGCACCCCGGAGGAGGGCGCGTGCGTGCGCTGCGGCGAACCGAGCGCGCACGGCACGCGTGTCGCCTTCGCCCGCGCCTACTGATCCGGGATGCGGTGGCAGGTGACCGGTGGCGTGGGGAGCGTTCGGCCGGCGGCCGTGCGCGCGGCGGACCGGGCCGTGCAGCTGGGTGTCGGTGCGGCCCGGCGCAGCGAGGTGGCGCTCGCGGTGCACGAACTGCTGGCCAACGCCCTCGAGCATGGGCACGGTGGCGACCCCGCGCTGCCGATCGACCTGCGGGTGCGGCGCGGTCACGGTGACACGATCCGGATCGAGGTCACCGATCGCGCGGTGGACGGGCTGTGGCAGGGACCCGACGGCGACCGACACCGCTGCGAACCGCTCGCGTGCCGGGGGCACGGCTGGCAGCTGGTGACCGCTGTCGCCGACGCCCTTCGGGTCGAGGGCGCGGTGGGCGCGACCGTCGTGCGGGTCGACCTGGTGGTGGACGACCCTCGGCAGATACCCGCAGCGTCGACGGAAGGTGCCGACTGCGGCGTGCGCCGGGGCCGCCCGGTGGGGTGGCCTGCGCTGTCGGGCGGGCTCCCTCGCTAGGTTGCAGGCAACACCACGTCCGCGGGCGCGCCGGGCCGCGAACGCCCACGCACCGGTCCCCGACGGCGACCCGATCAGCCCGCGACCCGATCAGCCCGCGACCCGACCAGCGACCTGAGGACGAGCAGTGGCCAGCGACGACGGGACGACCCTGGTGCTGGTACGCCACGCCACCACCGCGGCCACGGGCAAGCGCCTCGGCGGCTGGACCCCCGGTGTCCACCTCGACGATGCCGGTGTCGCCCAGGCGGAGGCGACCGCCGAGCGGCTCGCCACGGCGGACATCGCGGCGGTGTACAGCTCGCCGCTGGAACGCACCCAGGACACCGCCAGGATCGTGGCCCGCGCCCACGGGCTGCGGGTGCGTTCCCGGCGCGGGCTCGGCGAGGTGGACTACGGCGACTGGACCGACAAACCCCTCGGCCAGCTGCGCCGCCGCAAGCTGTGGCAGGTCGTCCAGTCGACACCGTCGCGCATGGCCTTCCCCGGTGGTGAGACGATCCGCGGTGCCCAGGCCCGCGCGGTCGATGCCACCGAGGAACTGGCCGTCGAGCACCGTGGTGCGCAGGTGGTGTGCGTCAGCCATGCGGACGTCATCAAGGCGGTGGTCGCCCACCACCTCGGCATGCCGCTGGACACCTTCCAGCGGCTGGTGATCTCGCCGGCGTCGATCACGGTGCTGCATCTGCCCGGTCAGGGCCACCCCGTGCTGCTGACCTGCAACGACACCGGCACCGCCGGTCCACCCCTGAAGGCGAAGGCCACCTCGTGAGTGATATCGAGCTGCAGGCACCCCACCACGTCACCGTGGGGTTCACCGGGGTACCGGGACAGCGGACCTTCTACCTCCAGGCCGAGGAGGGGGGCGAGCGCGTCGAGTTCGTCCTCGAGAAGGGCCAGGCTCGCGGCATCGGGGAGCTGCTCACCCAGCTGCTGGCCCGGATCGAGGACACCCCCGCGACCGACTGGGACCGTCAGGCCATGGCGCTGCGGGTACCGCTGGACGCCCGTTGGCGGGTGGGGGAGCTCTCGCTCGGCTTCGACGCCGACCAGGGCCGCTTCCTGATCGAACTGACCGAGCTGGTGGTCGAGGAGGTCGACCTGCCCGCGGCGACGGCCAGCGTGTGGTTGGACCGTGACCAGGCCCGTCGCCTGGCCGCCCACGCGGTCGAGGTCGTGGATCAGGGCCGCCCCACCTGCGAGCTGTGCGGCCGTCCGACCGAGCTGGACGGCGCGCACGTCTGTCCGGCGACCAACGGCCACGGATCCCTGACCCGGTGAGCACGTCGGCGGGGAGCGCAGGACACGCCGAGCGGCTCAGCGAGGCCCCGCTGGAGGTGGTGGGCCGGTTCGCCGACGCCTCCAACGCCACCCTGCTGGCGAGGTTGACCGACCGCGATCCGCGGAGCCTCGACGCGTTGAGCGCCGCACTCGGTCGCACGCCGGCGCTCGATGACCTCGATCCCCGCGACCTCGTGGTCTACAAACCCGAGCGGGGGGAGCGCCCGTTGTGGGACTTCCCCGTCGGCACGCTGCACCGCCGCGAGGTGGCGGCCTACGAGGTGTCCCTGGCGCTGGGGTGGGAGCAGGTGCCGACCACCGTGCGACGGACCGAGGGGCCCTTCGGGCACGGGTCGGTGCAGGCCTTCGTGGTCCACGATCCCGAGCAGCACTACTTCACCCTGCAGGAGGCAGCCACGGCGGCGGTGGCCGGTCAGCTCGACCGGATGGTGGTCTTCGATGCGCTGCTGCAGAACGCGGACCGCAAGGCCGGTCACGTGCTGCTCGAGGACACGGAGGAACCCCGGATCTGGCTGGTGGACCACGGGGTGTGCTTCCACACCGAGCCGAAGCTGCGGACCGTCGCCTGGGAACGTGCCGGGGAACCGATCCCCGGTCAGCTGCTGGCCGACGTCGACGCCCTGCGTGCGTCCCTGGCAGGTGATCTCGCGGCACGGCTGGGGCTCCTGCTCACCGAGCAGGAGGTCGCTGCGCTCGAGGCCAGGTGCGTGCAGCTGCTGGACGCGGCGTGCTTCCCGCATCCCGAGGTCGCCCACCCCTACCCGTGGCCGCTGCTGTGAACGCGGCAGCCCCGGTCGTGCCCGCCGGTGGTGGCTGATGGCCACCTACCGTGACCAGGGCATCGTGCTGCGCACCTACAAGCTGGGCGAGACCGACCGGATCGTGCACCTGCTCACCCAGGGGCGTGGCAAGGTCCGGGCCGTGGCCAAGGGGGTGCGCCGCCCGGGCAGCCGCTTCGGCGGTCGGCTGGAGCCCTACAGCCACGTCGAGCTGCAGCTCTACGAGGGACGCAACCTCGACACCATCACCCAGGCCGAGCTGCTCGCACCCCACGCCACCGTGCGCGCGGACTACGCGACCTCCGCGGCGGCGTCGGTGCTGGTGGAGGTCGTCGACCACGTCGCCCAGGAGGGCGAGCGGGACAACGGGCTGTTCCTGCTCCTGCGGGCCGGGCTGCAGGCCCTCGACGCCGGACCCGACGACCCGGCACTGTTCGTCGACGCCTTCCTCCTGCGGCTCGCCTCGGTGGTGGGTTTCCACGTGTTCACCGAGGCCTGTGCCGTGTGCCGTGCCCCCGGTGCCCACGTCTTCCTGAGCGTGAAGGCCGGGGGCGTGCTGTGCCCGGACTGCGCACCGACGGGCACCCGCGCCGTCGACCGGGAGGTGATCGAGGCCGTCGCGCTGCTCGCCCGGGCGGGGGAGTGGTCGGCGCTGCCGGGACTGGCACGTGCGCACCCGGCAGCCCGGGCACGTGCGGCCTCCTACGCCCGTGCCTTCGTCGAGCACCATCTCGACCGGCGCCTGCGCGCCTACGAGGCGGTCCCGCGGCCCTGAGCGCCCGCGGCCGGTACGGGCACGCACGCGTCGAGCGTGCCGACCAGCGGCGGGTCGTCACCGGGTCGCAGCACCACCTTGCCGGCGCGCGCACGGGAGCCTGCGGAGGCCACCGCCAGCCCGTCGCCGAAGCGCTCCAGGGGCACCAGGTGGGTGATGAGGCCATCGACGGGGTAGTGCGGGTCCGCGAGCCACTCGGCGACCTCGTGGCAGGTCCTCCGTCCATCGAGGCTGGCCTCCGGGCCGGCGTTGATGGTGCCGCGGACCGTCAGTTCACGGTTCCACACCAGCGACCAGTCCACACGTTGGCGGCCCGCAGCGCCCACCAGCACCAGGGTCCCACCGGGCCGCAGCAGGTGCAGGGCCAGATCGATCGTGGCGGGCGTGCCGACGCAGTCGTACACCACCTCGACACCACGCTCCAGGATCGGCAGCGCCGTGCGGTCGGGGCTGAGCACCCGTCCGCCGTCCTCGGCGGCCAGGGTGTGCACGGCGCTGGCACCGCCACGCAGGACACGGTCGGCGCCGACCCGGGTGGCGCGCCCGTCCCCGAACTCGTCGGGGGAGACCACGGTGAGGTGGAGCTCGGGGTGCAACCGGCGCAGTGCGGCCGTGGTCAGCAGCCCGATCGTGCCGGGGCCGATCACCACGGCCCGCTCACCGCCGCCCTCCCACCGCAGCGCGGCGTGCAGTGCGACGGCCGCCGGCTCCAGCAGGACCGCACGGCGTGACGGGAGGTCGTGCACGGGGACGCACTGATCCTCGTGGGCGACAACGAGCTCTCCGAACCCGCCACCGAGCCGTGCATCGAAGCCCTGGCCCACCCCCGTACACCCGCTGGTGCCGGCCAGGTCGAAGCGCTCGCAGGTGTAGGGCCGTGCCCGGGCGCAGCTGCCGCACACGGGGTCGAAGCCGCGGTGGACGCAGGACAGCACGGGATCGAGCGCGACGCGATCGCCCTCGCGCAGGCGGCCGACCCCCGGGCCCGTCGCTTCGACGACCCCCACCAGCTCGTGGCCCGGGATGATGCGGCGGGCCGGATAGAAGGTGCTGAGCGTCAGCGAGATGCGCGCGTGGGCGAGCCCGACGTCGCTGCCGCAGATCCCGGCCAGTTCCGTGCGCAGCCGCACCCATCCCGGTCCCGGCAGCGCAGGCGGGGCGACGTGGTGCTCGGCGCGCAGCAGACCCCCACGCCGCCAGCCGGCGTCGTCCTGCAACCGGGATCTGGCAGCGGTCGTCAGGTAGCGGGGGACGGTCAGCTCGGCGACGACGGCGCGCACGACGACCTCCTAGCTCCGGGCGGTGGTGGGTGCCACGCCGCCGGTAGGGACCAGCCCGACCTGCCCGGCCCAGGCGGCGACCCGCTCCAGGCCCGTGTCCAGGTCGACCGCCGGGTGGTAGCCGAGGACCTGACGTGCCCGGTCGATGCGGTACGAACCGGTCCGGGCCAGCAGCCGCATCGACGCCGGGCACAGCTCGCTGTCCTGGCGTGCCGCGCGCAGCCCCGCCCCGACACCGCCGGCGAGCGCCGTGGCCAGGGGGGTGGGCAGGCACCGTGGGCGGGCTCCCACCAGCGCGCCCAGCCGCCCGAAGTAGTCGGCACAGGAGGTGGCGACCCCGTCGGTGAGGTGGAGCACCCTGCCCGCGGCCGCCGGTGTGGCGATGGCCGCCACGACACCGTCCACCAGGTTGTCCAGGTAGGTGTGGCTGAACACGCCCCGCCCGCCCGCCGGCAGGATCGCCTGCCCGGCGGCCAGGTAGGTCAGCGGCAGCACCACCCAGGGCCGCGAGCCGGGGCCGTACACGTCACCGGGGCGCAGGACCACCACCTCGAGCTCACCCGCCGCGTGCGCCGACAGCACCAGGTGCTCGCTGGCCACCTTGGTGTCGACGTAGGCGTCGCCGTTGACCTGCACCGGGTGCGACTCGTCGACCCAGTCGGGCAGGTCGAAGCCGTGCACCACCACCGACGACAGGTGGACGAAGCGCCGCACGCCCGCCCGGGCCGCCGCGGCCAGGACCCGACCCGTGCCGACCACGTTGACCTCGTGCATGCGGCGCCGGGGTGCCACGTTCGACACGATCGCCGCGGTGTGCACCACCGTGTCGACGCCCGCGAGGAGGTGCGCCCAGGCAGCGGGGTCGGTGACGCTGCCCCGGTGGACGGGGGCCATGGGACCCTGTGCGGGGGTCCGCGGTGCCGCGGTGTCGATCCCGATGGTCGCCACGCCCTGCGCGGCCAACCGGGCCGCGACCGCCGCGCCGATGAACCCCCGGGCACCGGTGATCAGCACGGCGCCGCCGGGTCCGCTCGCCGGGCTCACGCGCTCCGCCCGCGCAGGGTGCGTACCGGCTGCAGCGCACGGGCGACGGTCCGAGGCAGCGGGCGGCGACGGCGCGCCCGTTGCGCACCGATCGCGCGGATGTAGCGCCAGTAGTCCACCTGCAGGGTGTGCCGTGCCGAGCGCTGGTAACGCGCGGCCATGGCAGCACGGTCCGCGGCGATCCACCGGTGCATCTCCTCCCGTGGTGGCAGCACGCAGCGGCCGGTGAGCAGGTCGCCGATCCACTCCGCCTGGTGTTCCATCAGGGCGATGTTGGCACCCACGGTCTGCACGAAGCCCACGAGGTAGAGCCCCGCCCGGTCCGGCGGGATCACGCGCTGGTAGAGCTCCAGGCGGTTGTCGTGGACCTCCAGCACCTCGGGCGCCAGGAAGGGCAGCGCGATCTCGTAGCCGGTGGCGGTCACCAGCACGTCGATCGGTTCGACACGTCCGTCGGCCAGGCGCACGGCGTCGCCCTCGAGCGCCGCCACGTCGCCCACGACCTCGATGTCACCGTGACCGACCAGGTCGTACAGCTGCGAGGAGACCGTGGGGTGCGCCTCGAGCAGGCGGTGGTCGGGTCGGGGCAGCCCCCGGTCCTCCGGGCGGCCGACGGCCAGCCGGGTGATCGTCTCGTAGAGCCGTCGTTCCAGCGGGAAGGGCAGGTAGGCGCTGGCGGGCAGGGAGAGGTGGTCGATGGGCCGCCCGAAGGCGTACTTCGGCAGGACGTGGACGCCGTGGCGGGTCGAGAGGAGCACGTGCTCGGCGACCCGGGCAGCGTCGCAGGCGATGTCCATCCCGGAGTTGCCGACGCCGATGACCAGCACACGCCGTCCGGCGAAGACCTCCGGGTCGGTGTAGGCGTGGGAGTGGAAGCGCGTGCCGTCGAAGGTGCCGGGCAGATCGGGCGTCCGCGGGACGGCGTGGTGACCGTTGGCGACCAGCACGGCGGCGGTGGTGACCGTCTCGCCGGTGTCGGTGCGCACCTGCCAGCCGTGCGCGCCGGGCAGCTCGTCCTGGGTGCTGGGCGGCCCCTGCGGGTGCCCGGCCCGTCCGGGAGCGGCGAGGGGCGTGACCGCCGTGACCGCTGAGCGGAAGGTGATGCGCTCGGTGAGCCCGTGGGCAGCGGCGAAGGTCCGCAGGTAGCGGGCGACGAGCTCGTGGGAGGGGTAGTCCGGCCAGTCGTCGGGCATCGGGTGCGAGGGGAACTGGGTGCGGTGCCGGGAGCTGTTGAGGTGGAGGCTGCGGTAGGCGGCAGCGGCACCGTTGTCGTTGTCGATCCGCCACAGGCCACCGACCATCGAACCCTTCTCGAAGTGCCGGTAGGTCAGGCCACGGTCCCGGAGCGCCTTCGCCGCTGCGAGGCCCGCCGGACCTGCACCGATCACGACCGCGTCCACGTCGTGGCGCGCACCATCCTGTCCGGCCACGGTGCTCTCCCTGGTCACCCCACCGCCCCGCCCTGTCCTTGCCGGGCGCCCGGCGGTCAGCCTAGGTGCCCACGACGCTGAGGGGAACGTTCGCGCGCGAAACGTTCCGCCAGTGGTGCTCACGGGGGCGCCAGCAGGCTCCCCGTCGCACCCGTGCCGCGGCTGCCGTCGCCGCGCACCGGTGCCAGGAGCACCGGGTCGGTGCTGAGCAGCTCGGTCCGCGCGGGGACACGCCACCGCGGGGTCCGCGTGTCGCGGTCCACGCCCAGGGTCCCTGCGGGCCCGACCACCACGGCCGTGGTCGCGGTCACGGTCAGCACCCGCCGGCCGTCGACGGTCTCCAACGCGCTGAGGTCGGTGACCACCCGGCCATCGTCGCGGTGCAGCACCCGGACGATCGGCTCCGGTCCGCGGCGGTCGGTGACCAGCACCTCACCGGAGGTGGTGGCCGCCAGGCCGATGCAGCAGGCCGGCCGCCCCCCGGGGCGCGGCAGGGAGCGCTCCCAGCGTTGCATCCCGGTTCCGTCGACCGACAGCAGCAGCGACGTGCCGCCGGCGCTGGCCAGCACCAGCCCCTCGTCGGGGTGGCGCAACCAGGACCCGAGCTCCCGGCTGGCGCGGAAGGCCGGCTGGCCCGTTGCGAGCTCCACCCACAGGTAGCCGTCGCTGCCACGCACGAGCACGAGCTCGCCGATGCGTTCGATCGGCCGCTCGTCGGGATCGAGGCCGAGCTGCCAGCGCACCCCGCCCGAGGTCGGATCGAAGCCGGTGAGGGAGCCGTCGACCACACCGACGGGGGCGACACGACCGCGCGCGTCGGCGATCCAACCGTCCCGCAGCAACTGCTCCCACCGGCGGTCGCCATCGCGCAGCCCCGCCGCGAACAGCCGGGGGCGGTCGGGGAGTCCGAGGGCCAGCAGGACCACCTCGTCGACGGCGCCGACGGCCAGCACCCGATCCTCCTCGAGACCGGGACCGCGCCGCCACAACAACCCTCCGTCCCCGCGGTCGAGCACGCTGGCCCGACCACCGGCGTGGCGCACCACGACCACCGTCTCGTGCAGCACCAGTTGGGCTGCCGAGGTCCCGAGGTCGCTGGCCCAACGGTGCTCGCCGGTGTCGGCATCCAGCGCGTGCACCATGCCGTCGTCGGTTCCGGTGACCACGAGCTCGCCGTCGCCGGTGGCCGCAACGCTGACGCCGCCGAGCTCGGCCTGCCACCCCGTGCCCGCCAGCGCCACCGCACCGGGGACGCCGGCTCCCGGGAGGGGGTCGACCGCGCGCAGCTGCGGTCGCAGGCCCTCACCGGTGCCATCGAGCTCGACCGCGCCCTGGCCGGCCTGCGCAGACGAGCGTGCGGGCAGCTGCACTCCGCCCCCACCCAGGGCGATCGCGACCAGTCCACCGAGCAGCAGCCCACCCAGCACCAGCCCGCCGATCCCGACCCCGCTCGCCGACCGTCGGCCGCGCCGCAGGCGGCGCGCGCGGCCACGGTCGCGCACGGTGCGCTCGAGCCGGGCCCCGCAGTGGGCGCACCAGCGGGCATGACGCCGACGCCAGGCCGTGTCGCAGCTCGTGCAGCGTTGCACCGTGCTGATCACCTCGGGGCCGCGCATCTGCGGCAGGGTAGGTCGCACGCGTGGCGGCGTGACACCCCGCTACCGTCGGTCCCGGCGTCGACCGACCGGGAGCAACAGGTGAGCGCAACGGACCTGCTCATCTCCCACGGGCTGGATCCGCAGCGCCTGCCGGGGCACATCGCGCTGATCATGGACGGGAACGGCCGGTGGGCGAACCGACAGGGCCTGTCCCGCAACGCCGGCCACCAGGCGGGCGAGGCTGCGCTGTTCGACACCGTGGAGGGTGCGCTCGCCCTCGGCATCAGCGACCTGACCGTCTACGCCTTCTCCACGGAGAACTGGCGTCGCCCGCCCAGTGAGGTCCGCTTCCTGCTGGGGTTCAACGAGTCCCTGCTGCGGCGTCGTGCCGGCGAGTTGGACGAGCGCCAGGTCCGTGTGCGGTTCATCGGCCGCCGTACCCGGCCCGTGCCCGCGCGCCTGGTCCGGCTGATCGAGGACACCGAGGCACGCACCGCCCGCCATCGCCGGCTCACCCTGCGCATCGCGTTCAACTACGGAGGTCGGGCCGAGCTCGCCGACGCCGCTGCGGCCGCTGCGGCCGACCTGGCCGCCGGGCGCCTGGACGGCATCGACGAGCAGGCCCTCGCCGCACGCCTGTACGACCCTGAGATGCCCGACATCGACCTGCTGGTCCGCACCAGCGGGGAGCAGCGCATCTCCAAC
The DNA here is from genome assembly GCA_041685505.1 of Nitriliruptoraceae bacterium. Lineage (GTDB taxonomy): Bacteria > Actinomycetota > Nitriliruptoria > Nitriliruptorales > Nitriliruptoraceae > T1Sed10-7. The sequence goes on along the minus strand of JAWLFQ010000004.1, from coordinate 58,341 downwards.
TACCTGCTGTGGCAGGCGGCGTACGCGGAGCTGTTCTTCGTGGACACGCTGTGGCCCGACTTCGATCGGCACACCCTGGCCGAGGTGGTGGCGGCCTACCAGGGGCGCGACCGGCGGTTCGGTGGTGCCGTCGACGCGCCTGCCGCACCGTCACCGCCCTCGGCAGCGGCGCCGCCGGTCGCGCCCGGCCGCGCGACCGAGGAGGGCCCGCGGCGGTGACGTCGGTGCCGGCGGCGGCCTCAGCCGGTGGCGAGCTCGATGTCGACCAGCGCCGCGAAGCGCTCGAGCAGCAGCAGGGTGAGCCCCCACAGCGGCAGGCCGTGGACGTCGATGGCGGGGAAGCTGATCCCCCGGTGGCGGATCGAGATCGCGTTCGCCGGGTCGGTCAGGTGGTGGAGGGGGACCCACCACGCGTTGGCGACCTCCCCCGGCTCCGGGACGAGCTGCGGACGCTCGGTCAGCGAGAAGGCGTAGCAGGCCACCACGCCCGATCGCACCCGTGCGCGCTGCTGCGCGATCCGGGCCAGAGGAGGCCCCAGCGCGAGCCCCACCTCCTCGGCGGTCTCACGGGCAGCGGTGGCGGCCAGATCCCGGTCCGGCGGATCGGCCCGACCACCCGGCAGGGCGAGGTGGCCCGACCACCGGTCGCCGGTCCGCTGTGTGCGCTCGATGATCGCCACCTCGACGTCATCGTCGCCCGGTGCCAGGACCAGCGCCGTGCTGGCCTGCCAGCGGTCGCGGGTCCGGCTGGCGGTGGGTGGGTCCCCACGGCGCACCAGGTGGGAGCTGAGCGCTGCCAGGCGGTCCGTGGCCGCGCGATCCGCCCCCGCACCCGACCCGCGGTGCACGTCGGTCATGCGGCGGTGTCGCGTCGGGTGCGGTCGGTGGCCGCCAGTTCCGCGAGACGCTGGAGGGCGCGCCGGTGATCGACGACGCGTGCGCCCAAGGTCGCGTGGGAGGCGATCAGATCGGGTTCGGCCGCCCGGAGGCGCCACCCACGGCGCAGCAGGGTGAGCGGCGCCTTGCGGCCCTCCTTCAGATCCCGACGCAGGCGCCACCAGAAGGTGCGGGTCCGTCCTCCGGTCAGGCACAGGGCGTCCACCAGCAACCCGCGCCGCCGGCACGGGTCGATCAGTTCGGCGGCGAAGATGCCCTCGGCGATCACCAGGGGTGCCCCCCGGACATCGAGGTGATGGGTGCCGACGGTGCGGTCCCTGGCCAGGTCGTAGATCGGGAGCTCGGCCCGCCCGGAGGTGGCCAGGGACTGCAGCGTCGACACCGCGCGCTCGGCGTCCCAGGCGCCGGGGTGGTCCCAGTCGACACCGCCGTCGTCGAGCCGGGGGAGGTCGTCCTCGTCACCGTCGCGGTAGAAGTCGTCGAGGCACACCGTGGGCAGGCCGCTGCGCGCCGCCAGGGCGGACTTGCCGGCACCGCTCGGGCCCGTGAGCAGCGCGATCCCCACCCGCGCCGCGGTCGGGTGTTCCCCTGCTCGTCCGTCCTCGTTGTCCACGGGGGCGCAGGGTAGCTGTGGCGCACCTGCGAGGGCCGGGGGCACCGGCGGTGGTCAGCCGCGGCGGCCCGGGAGGTGGCGGTCGAGGACCGCTGCCAGATCGGCGGCCACCTCGCCCGCCTGCGCGACGGGCAGCGCAGCGGTGGTGACACGTACCGCCGGTGCGGAGGTCAGCCGGAAGGCCTCACCGGCGGCCACGGCCCAGCCGAGATCGGCCATGCCCTGCACCACCGGCACCTCCTCATCGACCTCGATCCACACGTTGAGACCCGTGGTCCCCCGCGACGCGATGCCGTGGTCCGCCAGCGCGGTGGTGAGCGCGGTCCGGCGTCGGTCGTAGATCCCGGCGACGGACCGCAGCGTGTCGGTGTCGCGGGCCTGCCGCCAGGCGGTTGCCACCACGTGCTGCAGGAGCTGGCTGACCCAGCCGGTGCCGAGGCGCTGGCGTGCCAGCACGCGGGTGGTCGTGCCCTCGTCGCCGAGGAGCACGGCGACACGCAGCTGTGGCCCGAGCCACTTCGACACCGAGCGGACCACCGCCCACCGCTCACGCCCGAGGGTCAGCGAGTGGAGTCCCACGCCGGCGATGGGGGCGGCGTGGTCGTCCTCGATGACCAGGACCTCGGGGGAGCGGTCCAGCAGCGCGCGCAGCTCGGCGGCACGCCCGGCGGTGATCGCAGCACCCGTCGGGTTCTGGGCGCGCGGCACGACCAGCAGCGCCGTCACGCCGGCAGCCAGTGCCCCCTGGAGCGACGAGGGCACGGGTCCCTGCTCGTCCACCTCGATGCTGACCGGCTCGAGGCCGAGCGTGCGGACCAGGTCCAGCGAGCCGGGGTAGCCCGGGTCCTCCACGGCGATCCGGTCACCGAGCCGCAGGTGGACCTCGAGCACGCGCTCGATGCCGTCGAGTCCGCCGCCGACCACCAGGAGGTGGGCGGGGTCGAGACCATCCTCTGCGAGCGCCGCCGCGGCGACCGTGACCAGCTCGGGCAGCAGCACATCCTCGGTGTAGCGGTGCTGCACCGTGGGCAGCGAGGCGATCGCGCCGTCCAGGGCGGGCAGCAGCTCGGGATCCGGGTTGCCGGTTGCCAGGTCCACCGTCCCCTCGGGCACGAAGGGCGCCAGCCTGCGCCGCAGCGACGGTCGGTGGGCGATCACGGTGCGGGAACGGTCATGGGTCACGACCAGTCCCCTGCGGCGCAGCTCCCGGTAGGCCTTGGCGACGGTGGTGGGGGACAGTTCGACCTGCCGCGCCAGGGCGCGGACCGAGGGCAGCACGGTCCCTGGGCGCACAGCGCCCGTGAGGACCCCTTCCTCGACGTGTTGCACCAGCTCCTCGGCGTTGCTGCCGATGAACTCGTATGCTCGCTGTTGCATCTGTACTGCCTCGATAGAAAAACTGTACTGTAACAGACGTCCTCGTGGCGTCTGGGTCGGTGGTACATCGTGGCGTTCAGCGCACCCCTGCCTCGAACCACAGCTCCCCCCGAGGTGCGTCGTGTCGGCCCACACCTTCCTCACCCTGCCCACGCCCCTGCAGCGCCTCCCCGTGGTCGGGGACCGTGCCGCTGCGGTGTGCATCCCCCGACGCGCCGCGCTGCTCGGCGTGGCGCTGGCCATCGTCTACCTGGTGTGGGGCTCCACCTACCTCGCCATCGCGGTGGTCGTGGCCGAACTCCCGCCGATGCTGGTGATGGCCGCGCGGTTCCTGCTGGCCGGAGGTGCGCTGCTGCTCGTGGCCAGCCGACGCGGGGACCGTGCCGGTGACCCGATCCGGCCCGCACACCTGCTCCAGGCCACGATCACCGGCGGGCTGCTGCTGGTGTCCGGTACCGGCCTGGTCGTCCTGGCACAGACACGCCTGTCATCGGGGCTGACGGCGCTGCTCGCCGCCACCGTCCCGCTGTTCCTCGCCCTGTTCGCACGGGGGGTGTTCGGTGAGCGGCTCTCGGGCCGCGCCTGGCTCGGCCTGCTGATCGGCCTGGGCGGGATCGGCGTGATGGTCGATCCCGGTGGGGGGCAGCTCGGCGCCGTCCTGCTGGCCCTGGCCGGTGCCGCGAGCTGGGCGGCAGGGTCGATGCGCAGCCGCGCCGGCAACGGACCGCGCCGTCCCATGGTGGCGGCCAGCCTGGAGATGCTGGGTGCGGCGGTGCTGTTCGCCGTGCTCGGGCTGGCCTTCGGCGAGGCGTCGAGGGTGCAGCTCGCCAACGTGAGCGCGGCAGCGTGGTTCGGCTTCGCCTACCTGACCGTGGCCGGCTCCCTGGTCGGCTACACGGCCTACGGCTGGTTGCTGCGCAACGCCAGCACCACCCTCGTGGGCACCTACGCCTACGTGAACCCGCTGGTGGCCGTCGGTCTGGGCTGGCTGATCCTCGGCGAGGTGGTCACGACCCGGACCGCCGTGGCCGGAGCGCTGGTGCTGCTGTCGGTGGTGCTGCTGGTGACCGGACGTCCGGGCGAACCCGTGCCGGCACAGCCGACCTCGGGTGCCGACGTGTTCGCCGGTGGCCGGCGCTGGCACCGGCTCCAGCGCCGCCTCGGGTCGCTGCCACGGGCCGCGCGCCTGTACCGGGATCCGGGGGCGCTCGGTGCCCGCAACACCGGCTACGAGCCCTTCGCGTCGGACATCGACGACGAGCCCGGGATCAGTCGCTGAGGCTCGGCGGGTCCTCGCGGTGGCGTCGCAGCGCCACCGGCGGTCCGAGCAGCTCGCGGAGCAGGATCGCCTGGCGGACCGCCCGCGGCGAACGCAGGGCCCGCCGCGTGCGCAGCCGCCGCCGGTCGGCATCGTCCGGTGCCTGGCGCGTCCCGTCGCGGCCGATCTGGCGGTCGCGTACCGGCGTGCCGGTGTCCATCGCCGAGGTGTCCATCGCGCCGGGTTGCCGGCGCTGCGGGGGGTGCCCCTCACGCGAGCGTCCCTCGCGGGTGCGCCCCTCGCGGGAGCGGCCCTGACGGGAGCGGCCCGGCGGCACAGCCGCTTCGGCCGCCTCGCCGCCGGGGCGGTCGGCGTGTTGGACCTCGCGACCGCCGGGACCCTGGGTGCGGTCGCCGCGGCTCGGCAGGTTGGCGCTCACGCTGGCCTCACTCGTCGTCGGCGATGGCCTTGCGCATGGAGGTGTCGGCCTGGACGTTGTCGAGGCGGTAGGAGTCCATCACGCCGAGGTTGCCGTTGCGCAGGGCCTCGGCGAGCGCTCTGGGCACCTCCGCCTCGGCCTCGACCACCGCGGCGCGCATCTCCTGCTCGCGCGCGACGGCCATGGCGCGGCGTTCCTCCGCCTTGGCCTGGGCGATGTTCTTGTCCGCCTCGGCCTGATCGGTCTGCAGCTCTGCGCCGATGTTGCGACCGATGTCCACATCGGCGATGTCGATCGACAGGATCTCGAAGGCCGTGCCGGCGTCCAGGCCCCGCTCGAGCACCCGTCGGGAGATGTCGTCGGGGTTCTCCAGCACGTACTTGTGACTGTCGGCGGAACCGATGGAGGACACCGAGCCCTCACCGACGCGCGCGATGATGGTCTCCTCGCCGGCGCCACCCACCAGTCGCTCGATGTTGGCACGCACGGTGACCCGTGCCACGGCGATGACCTGGATCCCGTCCTTGGCGACGGCCGCGATGCGGGGGGTCTCGATCACCTTCGGGTTGACGCTGACCTGCACGGCCTCGAGCACGTCCCGCCCCGCCAGGTCGATGGCGGTCGCGCGCTTCCACGGCAGCTCGATGTTGGCACGGTCCGCGGAGATGAGCGCCGCGACCACCGACGCCACCCGCCCGCCGGCGAGGTAGTGGGCCTCCATCTGGCCGACGTCGAGATCGATACCGGCCTTCGTCGCGCTGATCAGCGGACGGACGATCTCGGCAGGCTGCACCTTGCGCAGCCGCATCCCGATCAGCGTCCCGAGGCCGACGCGCACACCCGAGAAGATGGCCGTGATCCACAGGCCGACGGGCACGAAGTAGAAGAACAGGCTGACGATCGCCAGGACCGCGGCAGCGGCGGTGATCAGCAGCAGGGCGGTGGGTTCCATGCGGGGCTCCATCTCGGGGTGCCGCCTGGCGCGCCACTCCGCGTGATGACGGTACCGGTCCGTGCGATCGCGGCCGCCCGCGTGCGGCTCAGCCGGCCGGTGGCGGCGCGTCGTCGCCCTCCGTGCGCTGCACGACGCGGCGGTAGCCCTCATCGGTCAGCACGGTCACCGGGTCACCGGCGGCGAGCCACTCGCCCTCGGTCACGACGTCGATGCGCTGACCGTCGACGCGGGCGACACCGGCAGGTCGCAGGTCGGTGAGCGCGACCCCGGTGCGTCCCACCAGGCCGCCCGGTGCCGGCCGGTCGGGTCGCCCGCTCGTCGGTGCGGCGGAGCCGGACGCATCCTCGTCTCCCGACGCCGGGGTGCGACGATCACGGTCGGGCTCGAGCACGTCGGAGCTGCCGAACCACTGCAGCCAGCGCGCACGCGTCGGCCGTGCCCCTGCACCGGTGGGTCCGTGTCCCATGACGATGGCCTCCCCGCCGCCGCGGCGGCGTGCGATGAGCACGAGCAGTGTGATGATGGCGATGCTGACCAGCAGGAAGGTGACGGTGACCCTCCCGGCCACGGCGAGCAGCTCGGAGGTGGGGACGAGATCGAGGTCGCGGTTGACCATGGCGAGCACACCGCCGCCCAACAGCGACAGCAGGCCGAGCACCCCGGCGATGCCCACGCCCGGGATGACGAAGATCTCGACCAGCAGCAGCACCACCCCCACACCGACCAGCAGCACGTCCTCCCAGCCCGACAGCCCGGCGAGCAGGTGGCCGTAGAAGAACGCCCCCAACAGCACCGCGCCGACCGCGGTCCCGATGCCGAGCCCCCCGCCGAGCACGTCGCCGACCACCAGCCAGATCCCGAGCGAGAGCAGCAGCGGTGCGACGACGCCGCCGGTGATGAAACGCACCAGGCGCTCGGCCAGGCTGGGGGAGACCTCCGTGCGCGCCCGGTCGTCGAGCCCGAGCTCGGCGAGCAGGGCGTCGAGGTCGTCGACGATGCTCTGCGCGTAGCCGAACTCGCGCATCTGCTGGTCGTCGAGGGTGACCAGCTCCCCGGCCTCGGTCACCCCCTCGATCTCCACACCGGGGTCGACCATCGCCTCGGCGATGTCCGGGTCGCGGTCGCGCTGCTGGGCGGTCGCGCGGAAGGTGGAGCGCACCACCGAGATCACCTTCTCGTCCGCGGTCTCACCCGTCGCACCGACGATCGGTGTCGCAGCGCCCATCACCCCGCCGGGGACGACGTGGATCTCCTCCGCCGCGATGGCGATGAGCGCGCCGGCCGACAGCGCGGTCGCGTCGACGAAGGCGATGGTGCGCACATCGCTGGCCAGCAGGGTGCGACGGATCTCCAGTGCGGCATCCAGCCGTCCCCCCGGCGTGTCGATGGGCAGGACCACCGCGGCGGCATCAGCCTGGCGCGCGTCGTCGAGCACGCGCTCGAGGAAGGGCGCGAGACCGAGGTCGATCTCGCCCTCGATGGGCGCGACGACCACTGCGCCCTCGCCGTCGGCGCGCGCGTCGCCGAGCAGCGCCAGCGTCAGGCCCAGCCCCAGCACGACCACGATCAACGCCCGACGCGGCCAGGCGCCCACACGGGCGTCGGCGGCGGCTCGGGCGACCGCGCGCAGGGAGGACACGGGGCTCCTGACGATCGGGACCGGACCACCCCGGATGTCGAGGTGGAGCGGGACCTGCGAGGGTACGGGGCGGTCGCCGGCCAGGGGAGGCACGGTGGCGCTACCGTCCAGGCCGTGTCGACGTGGCCCGAGGCGCGGGCCCAGGCCGGAGGTGTGGTGGTCCTCGAGTGGTGGATGGAGACACTGGGTCTCAGCCGCGTGCAGGCCCAGGTCGCGGTGTCGGTGGCCATCGTGGTGGTGCTGACCGGCATGTGGTGGCTGGTGGTCCGGATCGTGACCCGGCGCATCGATGATCCCGCCGCCTGGTACCCCGCCCGCAAGATCACCAGCTACGTCACCGTCGTGGTCGGCTTCTTCGCCCTGCTGTGGGTGTGGGTCGGAGCGCTGGGGGAACTGGCGACCTTCCTCGGCCTGGCAGCCGCTGGTATCGCCCTGGCCCTCGCGGACGTGCTCAAGAACATCGCCGGCTGGAGCTACCTGATGCTGCGGCGGCCCTACCGCATGGACGACCGCATCGAGGTGGACGGCGTCGCGGGCGACGTCATCGACATCCGCGTGCAGCGCACGACGATGCTGGAGATCAAGAACTGGGTCGACGCCGACCAGTCCACCGGGCGCATCGTCCACATCCCCAACGGCTACGTCTTCAACCGCCAGATCTTCAACTACACCGAGGGCTTCGCCTACATCTGGCACGAGGTGCCGATGCTGATCACCTTCGAGTCCGACCCCAACGTGGGCGAGGCGATCCTGCAGTCGGCCCTGGACGCGGTGGGTGGTCACACCCCCGAGGAGGCGGAGGAACGCATCCGCCGGGCAGCGATGTCCTACAAGATCCGCTACACGCACTTCACCCCGGCGGTCTACCTCACGGTCAAGCCGGGCGGGGTCATGCTCACCGGCCGGCTGCTCGTCGACGCGCGCCGACGGCGGGCCGTGGACCAGCAGATCTGGCGCCGGGTCCTCGCCGAGCTACGTGACGAGCCTCGGGTCGAGCTGACCTACCCGGTCTCGCGTGTGCATCTGCACGATCGGCGCGAACGTGACGGTGACGCCGGGTAAGCCCGCGGCACCCGGCTAGGTGGCGCACGGGCCTTGCTGCGTGCTCTCGAACTCCAGGGTGCGGGCGCAGGAGCCGAGCGCGACGCACCCCGCGTCAGCACGGACCATGGGGCACAGGATGGTCGCGCCGGGCTGGTACGACGACCCGCACGTCGTCTCAGGCCTGCGGTGGTGGGACGGTGAACGCTGGACCGAGCACACCGCATCGGCGGTACTGCCGCCGGCTCCCCCTCCACCCCCGGCGCTCAACGTGGCGCGAGCGCCAGCTGCCGGGACAGTGCGACCAGGTTCCCCGTGGCGTCCCACACCGCGCCGTCCTCCTCGAGGTAGCCCCGGGTGATCGCGCGGGTCGTCAGGGCCGCCGCCAGGTAGCCGGGGCTCGGGTGGCCGCGCAACTGCACCGTCAACTCGATCGTCGGCACCCACGAGGTCAACCCCGGCGCGGTGTTGAAGACCGCGGGCGCGAAGCAGTCGGCCACGACCAGCAGGCCCAGGGGATCCATGGCCTGGTCCTCGGGAGCGTCGGCGAACCTGAGGTAACCGCCCATCTCGCCGCGACCCGTGGGATGCCCGCGCGCCCAGCCCGCGAGGTGGGCGGGCTGTCGATGGTCGAAGCGTTCCTGGATCGGGAAGCTCGGCATCCGACCCGCAGCCGCGCCGGCGAGGGCGGCGGTGGTCACGTCCACACACTCCTCCACGGGCGGGTAGTCGGGTGCCACCAGGTCGATCCGTTCGGGCCCCTGCGCGGCGGAGAGGTCACCGAAGGCGCCGAGCACGCGGACGCACTCCGTGCCCGCCTGCAGCAGCCGACCCTGGAGGGTGGTGTGTCGTCCGCCGCGACGGATCACCTCCACCTCGATGTCGACGTCGCCGGGCGTCGGGGGACGCAGGAAGTGGCCGGTCAGGCTGACGGGGTCGGGGCGGTCGCCCGCCTCGGCCTGCAGCGCCCGTGCGGCCAGCGCCAGCAGGTACCCGCCGTTCGGTGCGGCCCCGTCCACCACGGCCCAGCCGGCGTCGACACGGCCGCGGTGGACACCCGGTGCGATCGGTGTGACCGCGGTGTCACGAGCGAAGCGATCCACGGTCCCTGCTCCCTCCTGTGCCCGGCACCCCCGGTCGTGGTGCCGAGCCCCTCGGTGCACCCCCGCATCGGGCGGCGTGGCACGCTAGCCGACGACACCCGTCGGCCCGTCCCCGGGAGCGGTGCTCGCTACCCTGCGCCCGCTGCCGCCGACCCGTGCGCAACCGCTGCGCTGCGCCTGCGCGCATCGAACGCCCCCCACCGCCAGTGGCGGGGTCCGTCGCCGATCAACGAGCCGAACGTGAGCGAGCCAGACCTCCCCCCGACCAACGCCACCGCCGCAGCGACCACCGAGCCCAGCGTCACCGTGGAGCTCAAGACCATCGTCGAGCTGTGCAAGACGCGCGGCATCATCTTCCCCACCGCGGAGATCTACGGTGGTGTGCGCTCCACGTGGGACTACGGGCCCCTCGGGGTGGAGCTGAAGGAGAACGTCAAGCGTCAGTGGTGGCGGTCGATGGTCCAGCTGCGCGACGAGGTCGTGGGCATGGAACAGGCCATCCTCGGTCCGACCGAGGTGTGGCAGGCCTCCGGCCACCTGGCGAACTTCTCCGACCCCCTCGTGGAGTGCGCGAAGTGCCACCAGCGCTTCCGCGAGGATCACCTGCGTGAGGAGCAGCTCGGTGCCGAGGACGCCGAGGGCGACCTGATCTGCCCGTCCTGCAGGGCCGACACCCTGGGGGACCCGCGCAGCTTCAACCTGATGTTCAAGACCAACATGGGACCGGTGGAGACCGCGGGCTCCACGGTGTGGCTGCGGCCCGAGACCGCGCAGGGCATGTTCGTCGACTTCGCCACGATCCAACGCACCACCCGCAGGAAGCCGCCCTTCGGGATCGCCCAGACCGGCAAGTCCTTCCGCAACGAGATCACCCCCGGCAACTTCGTCTTCCGCACCCGCGAGTTCGAGCAGATGGAGATGGAGTACTTCGTCGAGCCGGGTACCGACGAGCAGTGGCACCAGTACTGGATCGACGAGCGGTTGCGCTGGTACACCGACCTGGGCATCCGGCCGGAGAACCTGCGCATCCGCGAGCACGGTGCGGCGGAGCTGTCCCACTACGCCAAGCGCACCGTGGACATCGACTACTACTTCCCCGATCCCTCGATGGGCTGGTCCGAGCTCGAGGGGCTGGCGAACCGCACCGATTACGACCTCAAGGCGCACCAGGAGGCCAGCGGGCAGGACCTGACCTACTACGACCAACCCAACGACCACCGCTACCACCCCTACGTGATCGAGCCGGCGGCCGGTGCGACGCGCGCGACCCTGGCCTTCCTGTTCGACGCCTACCGGGTCGAGCAGGCGCCCGACGCCAAGGGACAGCTGCAGGAGCGGGTCGTGCTCAAGCTCGATCCGCGGCTGGCGCCCTACAAGGTGGCGGTGCTGCCGCTGTCGAAGAAGGACTCGCTCACCCCGACCGCGCGTGAGGTCTTCGACCTGGTCAAGGTGCGGTGGATGAGCGAGTACGACGAGACCCAGTCGATCGGCCGTCGCTACCGCCGCCAGGACGAGATCGGCACGCCCTACTGCGTGACCGTGGACTTCGACAGCCTGGAGGACCGCGCCGTGACCGTCCGCGACCGGGACACGATGTCGCAGGAGCGGATCCCGATCGATGCGCTCGTGGCCTACCTCACGGAGCGACTACCGGGTTGCTGACGGCACGCCCGGGGCTGTGGTCGCCTGCAGGTGTCCGAACCACCCGAGCGGCCCGTCAGTGCCTGCGCCACGGATCACGGTCGGGGGGCCCCGGCGGTGGAGCGCTGTACGCCCGATCGGCGGCCAGCCGCTCCACCTCGAAGCGCAGCTGGTCGAGCCGGGCGGTGACACCGGTCACGGCCCGCAGCAGCAGGGAGATCCCCATCAGGCAGGCACCGACGGCGAAGGTCACCAGCCACAGCACCACGGCCATCGCGAGGTCCCCCTCGCGCAGCAACCAGGTGCCGGCAGCGACGCCGCCGAGCCCCACGGCGTAGGCCAGCAGCACGCAGGCGCGCGCCGCGATCTGCAGCTGCGATGCCGTCGGGATCCGATCCATGGGGGCAGGGTGGCAGAGCCCGGCCGCGGTGGCCAGTCGAGCATCTACGGGGCGCGCGCTGCCCGTGCGCTGTAGCCTTCGTCGCGTCGAGGAGCGGGTCGTGGACGACGCGACGGACGGCGGCACCGGTGGTGAGCTCCCGGCGTGGGTGCGCAGCGAGCGCGCCCTGCAGCGGCTCCAGGACGTGCTGGAACGGGTGCCCGCCGATCGCGCGTTGCCGGATCTCGAGCACCTCCTCGCCCTCGCTGACGCGCAGCCGGAACTGCTGGACGATGAGCGTGCGCGCAAGCTCCTGGCCGAGGCCATCGCCCACCGCCCGCTGTCAGCGGTCGAGGAGGTGCGGGTGGTGCGCACCGAGGTGGAGCTGCTCACGGTGGAGGTCGGCGTGCTCGCAGAGCGTCTGTGCGACCCGGGCCTGGCCGTCGACGATCGTCGTGAACTCGTCGAGCGGCTCGCACGGATCCGTGCACGCCTCACGCAGCTCACACGGCTGCTGTGACCCTGCTGTTCACGGCCGCTCGATGACGTCCTTGAAGCGGCTCAGGGTGGTCTCGATGACCTGGTCGTGTCCCCACACCAGCAGCCCCTTGGCGTAGCGGGCGGCCGCTCGCATCGCCGGCTTGCGCATCTCCACGTACCACCGGATGTTGAGGTCGCAGCCGCCGCGAGCGGGTTTCAGGGTCAGGTCGGCGGGTCCGTTGAGGTCACCGCTGAGCCGGGCGATGATGCGCTCGGCGGGCAGGACCTCGTCGAGGTGGATGCCGACCCGGAAGCGGTAGGGGATCGGGGGGACCACCAGGCCGTGCAGCGCGCCGCCGGTGGTCAAGCCGCCACCCTCGGCCTCGAACTCGCGCAGCCACCGCCACCACTGCTGGAAGTGATCGGTGCGTGACATCCACGCCCACACGTGTTGCGGGCTGTAGGGGAACCACTCCGTGCGATCGAGGTGGATCAGGTGCACCGGGTCGGCGCCTGCGGGGGCCTCCATCACCTCGTCACCTCGTGCAGCTCGGCACCACACCAGCGACGGAAGGCATCACGGGCATCCGCCTCGGCGTCTGCGGCCGCGACCAGCCGTGGGGCCGGGCGGGGCGCCGCCAAGCGTACGTGGCGTGTGAGCAGCCGCGGTCCACGGGTCACGGTCACCGCGACCTCGTCACCCGGTTCGTGGCTGGCCAGCACCGTCCGCAGCTGGCCCCTGCCCACGGTACGCCCGTCGATCGCCACCAGCCGGTCCTCCCCGGACAGCCCGCCGTGCCACGCCGGGCCGTCACGCAGGACCGCAGCGAGCACCACCTCGCGCTCGGCGTCGCGCACCTGGACACCGAGGTGGGGCACGGCCTCCTGCGCATCGGTGTGCCAGGCCAGACCGACCGCGGCGACGACCTCGTCGAGCTCGGGCAGGCTCGGGGTGGCCACGCGGGCCTCGGCGAGGACGGCCAGCGCGTCACCGCCGACGTGGGCGATGGCATCGAGGACGTCCTGTTCGGTGAACCCGTGGGCAGCGTGGGCATGCCGCTGCCACAGCAGCCTCAACACCGTGTCCAGCCCATCGCCCGCCGGCTGCTGCGCGCGCAGGCGCAGATCCAGTTCGAAGGCGACCAGGGACCCGTGGCCGTAGTAGTCGGTCATGACGTTGGGTGCGTTGTGGTCGCGCACGTAGTGCTTGATCCACGCCTCGTGGGATGCCTGGCGCAGGCTCTGACGGTGGACCCCCGGGGTGTCACGGGTCCGGGCCCAGGTGGCCTGGAGGGTGTCCAGCAGCTGGCGCGGCTGCCACAGCCCGGCACGGGTGGGGAGCAGTTCGTCGTAGTAGGCCGTCCAGCCCTCGGCCACCCACAGCGACTCGGAGTGCGTCGGCTGGTCGTACACGGGGCGTACCAGATCGCGGGGTACCAGCCGTTTGACGTTCCACTGGTGGAGGTACTCATGGGCGAGCAGCGACTGGAAGCGCGCCGTGAGCTCCGGGTCCTGGAAGGTGTGGACGGGCATCTGGAGCACGGCGCCGTCGCGGTGCTCGAGGCCGCCGCCGCCCGCGTCCCAGCCGGTGCACAGCACGGTGTAGTCGGCGGTGGGCAGGCTGCCACCGAACAGCGCCAGGGTCTGCCGGGCGATCGCCGCGAGCTCGTCACCGATGCGTCCGAGGTCGGGTGCGCCTCCGTGGCCGGCCCAGACGAAGGTGTGCGGCACGCCCTCCACCTCGGTACGCACCGAGGGCAGAGCGCCGACCTCGAAGGCGCTGTCGATGAGGTGGTCGCGGTCCTCGGCGCGGAAGGTGTGCGGCGCGTCCGACGGGGGCAGCAGCGAGAAGACTTGGTGGTCGGTCGGTACCGGCGGGATGCGCACCTCGTGCGGCCGGTCCTCGCCGCCATCGATGCACAGGAAGGTCGCCGCCGGGATCAGCAGGGCGTGGTGGTCGTCGACGTGGTTGGTCCGCACGCTCAGCTCGTTGGCGTACAGCTCCCAGTCCACCTCGACCTCGCCCGTCACGTCTGCGGGCAGGCACCACGCGGTGGTGCCCTGCCGGGTGAGCGGTACCGGGCGGCGCTGGTCGTCGGTGGCGTGGATCGTCTGGACGTGCTTGGCGTAATCACGCACCACGTAGCTGCCGGGGGTCCACACGGGCAGGACCAGCCGGGCCCCCGAGGCCAGTGCGGCGGGCACCGTGAGCCGGACCCGTACCAGGTGGTGCAGCCGGTCGGTGAGGTCGACCTCGTAGCGGATCGGCTCGGCCACTGGAGGTCCCTCGACGGGTGGGTGGGCGGTGGGGGCGGTGCTGCGGCGCAGGCTACCGAGCCCCGCACCGCTACCTTCGGCGCCCGTGAGGTCCTGGGCTGTCGCGATGCCCGCGCCCGGGAGACGGTGAACGACGACGAGGTGGAAACGGTGGCTGACCTTCCCATGGCCGACCGGCACGAGACCGTGCTGCCCGACACCGACCCACAGGTGCGAGCGGCGCTCGCGCGCGCCGGCGACCGGGCCGCCCCGCAGCGTCGGGAGGCGCTGGCCGAGGTGGCGGCCGACGCGCCGACCGCCATCGCGGCCTGGGCCGCCCTGGCCACCGAGGGGCGCGATCCCGTGGAGCGCTACGCCTACGCCCGTGTGGGCTACCACCGTGGTCTCGACGCGCTGCGCGGCGCCGGGTGGGGCGGTCGCGGCTACGTCAGATGGGCCAACGAGACCAACCGCCCCTTCCTGACCTGCCTGGTCCGTCTGCGCGCTGCGGCCGAGGAGATCGGCGAGCACGCCGAGGTGGAGCGGATCAGCGCCTTCCTGGTCGAGCTGGATCCGGAGTGGGACGACGGCCACGTCGGGGTGTGACCGGCGGCTACCGTGGCCGCGGGCGGGGCCGGCGGCCAGGCCGTGATCCGGCCTCGCACGGGTGGCGGCGTGCCCCCCGAGGGGCCCGCCGGGAGGTGTGGACGTGGCCGGGCGTATCGTCAAGGACGACATCGACGCGCTGCGGACACAGGCCGACATCGTCGCGGTGGTGGGGGAGTACACCACGCTGAAGCGGGCCGGGCGCTCCTACAAGGGCCTGTGTCCCTTCCACACCGAGCGCACCCCGTCCTTCACGGTCACGCCCGAGGGCAACTTCTACAACTGTTTCGGGTGCGGGGTCTCCGGGGACATCTACGACTTCCTGATGCGCATCGAGGGGCTCGAGTTCCCCGAAGCCGTGGAGTCGTTGGCGCGACGCACCGGCTTCCAGCTGCGGTACGAGCAGATGAGCGCCCGGGAGCGTCGTGCCGTGGGCGAGCGGACCCGTCTGGTCGCTGCCACCGCCGCAGCCCGGGATTTCCTGGTCCGCCAGCTCTACGCCGATGAGGGCAAGGTGGCACGCGACTACCTCATCTCGCGCGGTTTCTCCCGGGCCGATGCCGAGGCCTTCGAGCTGGGGTACGCCCCCAACCGTTTCGACGCGATGGCCCGTGCGCTGGTCAGCGAGGGGTTCCCCGAGCAGGACCTGATCACCACCGGTCTGGTGGCGCGCACCGAGCGTGGCGGACTCCGCGACCGGTTCCGCGGTCGGCTGATGTTCCCGATCCATGACACCAGCGGGGACGTGATCGGCTTCGGCGGCCGTGTCCTGCCGAGCCTCGACTACGGCGGTTTCGACCCACCCAAGTACCTCAACTCCTCGGAGACACCGCTGTACCGCAAGACGCGGGTGCTCTACGGGGTCCACCAGGCCCGCTCGGAGATCGTGCGGGCCGAACAGGTCCTGGTCTGCGAGGGCTACACCGACGTCATGGCGCTGCACCAGGCGGGGGTGGGCTACAGCGTGGCCACCTGCGGGACGGCGGTGGGGGTGGAGCACCTACGGACGCTGGCGCGCTACGCCCGCCGTGTCGTGCTGGCCTTCGACGGTGACGCCGCCGGGGTCAAGGCCGCCGAACGCGCCTGGGAGGCGGCACGTGAGCTCGAAGGTGACGGCGAGGGTGTCAGCCTCGACCTGCGGGTCCTGGTACTGCCCGAGACCAGCGACCCCGCGGACCTGGTCGCCGAGGTGGGTGCCGAGGGTGTGGCCGCCGCGCTGGCCCAGGCCACCCCGGTGGTCCCCTTCGTGCTGCGCCACCACCTCGCCGACGCCGACCTCGACTCCGAATCGGGGCGGACCGCGGCGCTACGGGACGCGTTGACGGTCCTGGGACGGGAGTCGGACCCCGACCTACGGCGCGAGTGGGCCCGCACCGAGATCGCCGAACGGATCGGGTACGCCTACGGCTTCGTGGCAGAGACCGCAGCCCGGCTCGGGATCCAGCTCGACGCCCACGAGGGCGTGGCCGCCGCGACCTCATCCGCCGCAGGGCGCGGTGGTGGCGTGCAGCGCGGCGGCGGGTCCGGGCCCGTTCCCGTCAACGTGGCCCGGGCCCGTCTCGAGCGGGCAGCGCTGCGCGCGGTGCTCCAGTACCCCGAGCACCTGCCGCCCGAGGCCGCGGAGCTCGAGGAGGAGGACCTCAGCCATCCCGATGCACGGTCGGTGCTGCGGGCGGTGCGTGCCGCCGGTGGCGTCGGTGCGCAGCTGCGCACGGTCATCGACGCCGCCGAGGACGACCGGATCCGGGGGCTGGTGCGGGCGATGGCCTTGGAGGATGATCCGGAGACCGCCGACCGGGAGGTGGTCGCCGAGGTGGTCGCCGGGCGTGTGCGGCGGCTTCTCGTCGACCGGGTGGATGCCTCGGCGCGGGCGTTGCGCGACGAGCTGGCGCGTCTCAACCACGCGACGGATCGGGACCGTGTGGTGTCGGTGCAGCGCGAACTGGAGGAGCTCCAACGGCGGCGCCGCGCCCTGCTGGGCCAGCCGGCCTGACCCCGACGACCCCGTTCCCGGCGGCGGGAGCGGACCCGCCGACCGGTGCGCGGTCGGTGCGCGCCCGATGCGCCGGGCGACGAACCGGGTCGGACCGTGGTCACCGTCCGTAGCATCGACCGCGGGCCGGGGCGGGCTACGTCCCGGCGCGGGGGAGGGAGACCACCGTGGGGCCACAGCAGCGCTCTACCGGGCGTCTGGGGGTGGAGGTGGTCCCTGGTGCTGCTGCATCGAGGTCCGAACCCGCGGTCACGTCCGCGACGGCCGGTCCGCAGGTAACGGTGGAGGTACCCCCGTGGCAGCCACGGGCACCGGCCGCACCGGCCGCACCGGTGACCACCGATGCGGCGCGGCCACCGCCCGACACGCAGCGCAGGGCGCCGGCCGCGGTCGTCGACACCGCTGCGGGGGTCGACGCGGTGCGCCTGTACCTCAACGAGATCGGTCGGGTCGACCTGCTCGATCAGCAGCGCGAGGTGGATCTGGCGAAGCGGGTGGACGCCGGCCTCGCAGCGGCGGCGATGCTCGGTCCCGGCGTCGGGTTGCGCCCGGGGCAGCGCGCCCGCCTGCGCCGCATCGCGCGGCTCGGGCAGCGTGCGAAGCAGGACATGATCGAGGCCAACCTGCGGTTGGTCGTCTCCATCGCCAAGCGTCACGTCGGTCGTGGACTGCAGTTCACCGACGTGATCCAGGAGGGCAACCTCGGCCTGATGCGGGCGGTCGACAAGTTCGACTACACGCGGGGCTACAAGTTCTCCACCTACGCGACCTGGTGGATCCGCCAGATGATCAGCCGGGCGATCGCCGACCAGTCCCGCACGATCCGCATCCCCGTGCACCTGGTCGAGACCATGAACCGCATCTCCCGGGTCGAGCGCAACCTGGTCCAGCGGCTCGGACGGGAGCCGACCCTCGAGGAGGTCGCCCAGGGCGCCGAACTGTCCATGGCCAAGGTGGAGGAGTTCCGCCGCATCGCTGTCGACCCCGCCTCCCTGGATGCACCCATCGGCGAGGACGGGGACGGGGCGATGGGCGAGCTGATCGAGGACCGCAACGCCACCGAGCCCGTGGAGGCTGCGGCGCACCTGCTGTTGCGAGCCCACCTCGAGGAGGTCCTCGAGGACCTCAACCCCCGTGAACGGGTCGTGATCGAGCTGCGCTTCGGTCTGGTGGGGGACCAGCCCTCGACCCTCGAACAGGTCGGGGCCCAGCTCGGCCTCACCCGTGAACGGATCCGCCAGATCGAGGCCAAGGCGCTGGCCAAGCTGCGACGTCCCTGCCACGTCGATCAGCTGAACGGCTACCTGGACGACTGACCGCCGACACACGGCTCGACGGAAGCCTGGTGGTGGGCCCGAGATCCCCCGCGATCCGGGCTGTCACACCCCGGGCGTAGTGTCGAGACATGGAACGATCACCCACACCCCACCGCACCCGTGACCAGGGTGGTGCGCCCCTGCACGGTGACGCCCGGCAGGCCGAGCTGCCGCTCGAGGTCCTCGAGGTCCCCGAGGACGCGCCGCCTGGCGACGCTGCGAGCTCTGCCACCGACCCGCAGCGCGAGCACGAGCGGCCGATCGGGTTCGCGCTCACGGCGCGTGCGCGACGCGCCGTCGCACCGGCGAGCCTGCCGGAGCTCAGCGTGGTCACCGACCGCGCTCGCGGTGACGGGAACCGGATCGACGGCGACCGCGTCGACGGGGCCCTCGACGAGCCCGGTGACACCCGGCCGGCGCGCGCCCGGGCACTGCGCCGCGCCGGTGTGCCGGTGAGCGAGATCGCGCGTCAGCTGCGAACCGACACCCTGGCCGTGACGGCGTGGGTCGGTGAGCGTGCGTCGCGTGGCCGCCAGGGTGCGCAGGCCGGGGACACCGCCACCGCCATGGAGGCGGTGGGGGAGGGCGCACCGTCGGGCCACGATGGGGCTGCGCCGGCAGGCGATGCCGACATCGCGCACCATCTGGCCCGTGCCGCGGCTGCCGAGGTGGCGCGGCGGCGGCTCGAGGCCGACGGCGGCTTCGCACTGGGCGTGGGCATCCTGGCGAGCCTCGCCGCGGTGGACGAGCACGCCGTGACCCTCACCGGGGGACCCGCGGCTCTGCACGCCCGGGCCCTGGACCTGCTGGCCACGGAGCAGCCGGAGGCCCGTCGCCGGGCACGGGTCATCGCACGCGTGGGTCCGCAGGTTGCCGGCGACCTGGTGCGACACCGCACCGCGACCGCCCTGGGTCTCGATCCCGGACAGGTGAGCTGGACCCGCCAGCGGGGGGTCGCAGCGGCCGATGGGGTAGAGCTCCTGGTCCGCATCGCCGACCCCAGCCTCGCGGCGACCGTGGCCGGTTGGGTGGATGCCGCCCTCGATCCGGCACCGGTGGCGGTGGCGGCCTGGGAGGCGTGAAGGTGCACGCTGCCGTCGACGGCGGGAGCGGGGACATCGCTAGGGTGGTGGCATGTTCGCCGTCCTCGCCGCCGCCGCCACGCCCGACGACCCCCTCGCCGGGCTGCACCTCGGCGAGCATCCCGCACCCGACCCACCACCGGGCTGGGAGGTCGTCAGCGTTCGAGCCGCTGCGCTCAACCACCACGACCTGTGGACCCTGCGTGGGGTGGGGATCGACCCGCAACGGCTCCCCATCGTGCTCGGGTGCGACGCTGCCGGGGTCACGGCGACCGGGCGGGAGGTCGTGGTCCACGCGGTGATCGCCGACACCGATGCTGCGGATGAGACCCTCAGCGGGGAGTTCTCGATCCTCAGCGAGCGCTACGACGGCACCTTCGCCGAACAGGTCGCCGTGCCGAGCCGCAACCTGGTGGACAAGCCCGCTGGCATCAGCTTCGAGGAGGCTGCGTGCCTGCCGGTGGCCTGGCTCACGGCCTACCGCATGCTGTTCACCCGTGCGGGGCTCCGCCCGGGCAAGCGGGTGCTGATCCAGGGGGCCGGCGGTGGGGTCGCCACGGCGGCGCTGCTGCTGGCGCGAGCGGCGGGTCTGCACGTCACGGTGACCAGCCGTGACGAGTCCAAGCTCGAACGCGCCGCGTCCTTGGGTGCCCACGTGACGCTGCCCACGGGCGACCGCCTCCCATCCCGGGTCGACGCGGTGATCGAGACCGTCGGCGAGGCCACCTGGGCCCACTCACTGCGGGCGCTGGCACCGGGCGGGACCGTGGTGGTCTCGGGGGCGACCTCCGGACCGAACCCGCCTGCGGATCTGAGCCGCATGTTCTTCCGCCAGCTGCAGGTCGTCGGCTCCACGATGGGGACCCGACACGAGTTGGTCGACCTGCTGCGGATGCTCGAGGCCACCGGCGTGCGGCCCCCCATCGACGCCGTGTCGCCGCTCGATGCGGCGCCCGCGGCCTTCCAACGCATGCTCGACGGGGAGCTGTTCGGCAAGCTGGTACTGCGCCCCTGAGCGCTCCGAGACCCACGGTGATCGCCGTCGGACGGCGGGCGGTGCTGGGCGGTCAGGGGGATGGCTCCGGGGGCCGGGCTCGAACCGGCGACATTTCGATTAACAGTCGAACGCTCTGCCTACTGAGCTACCCCGGACAGACCCGCTGGATGGGCTGCGGGCGGCACGGAGTGTAGCAACCGTCGCCGTCCGCCCCGACCGGCCGGTCGCGGTCTAGCCTGGGCGGACCGTACGAGGAGGGTGGGGTGCGCAAGGATCTGGTCATCATCCCCGAGGACACCCCGGGTCAGCTCGCGCGCCTGGGCGAGGTGCTGGGCGCCGCGGCGGTCAACATCGAGGCGATCAGTGCCTTCACGGGCCAGGGCAGGGGCATCGTGCACGTCCTGGTCGACCGTGCGGACGAGGCCCTGGAGGCCCTGACGTCCGACGGCATCGAGGTGCAGGCCGCCCGCGGCGTGGTGGTGGTCCCGCTGCCCGACGAACCCGGCCATCTCGGTGCGGCCTGCCGGACCCTGGCCGACGCGGGCGTGAACATCGAACAGGCCTACATCGCCGCTGGCAGCAAGCTCGTGATCGTCTGCGACGACCTCGAGCGCGCAGCGACGCTGCTCGGGGTCGCGGACCCTTGAGCGCACAGCGCAGCGCCGACGTCCAGCGCCGCGCCGCCGTGGCCACCACCTGTCCGCTGACGGGTCGGGTCGGTGTGTGGACGCCCGCGCGCGAGCTGCGGCCCCGCCGCCGCCCGGTCCGCCAGGAGCTGGTCACCGACGTGGACCGCTGTCCCTTCTGCGACACCCCGGCCGATGACGAGCGGTTGATCCCGGGCAGCGTGGAGTTCGGCGCGGGCCGGTGGTTCGCGATGCGCAACCTGTACCCGCCACTGGCAGAGGCGACGGGAGCAGCGCGGCTGGTCGTGGGCCCTGAGCACGGGCCGACCCTCACCCATCTGCATCGGGACGCGGTGGCTGCCTGGACCAGCGTGCTGGCGCTGCAGCAGCACCTCGCCGGCGACGTCGCCGGGCGGTGGTCCCTGCTGACCACCGCGGTCGGCAGCAGCGCCGGCGCCTCGCAGCAGCACCCCCACGCGCAGGTCCTGACCCCGACGCGGATACCGCCGATGACCGTCGCGGTCCAACACCGTCTGGCACGACCGGAGGTCCTCGATGTCCTATGGGCCGAGGAGCACCGCGTCCTGGACGCCGACGGGCTGCGGCTGGTGGCACCACCGGTGCCGCTGGGTCCTGACGATCTGCTCCTGCTGCCGGTGGCACGCGAGCCACTGGCCGCACTGGATCCCGCGGCGGTGGCGCGGACGATCGTGGGCTGGTTGCGTGCGGTGCAGGAACTCGGGGCCACGGCGGGACGCCCTTCGCCCGCAGCGGGATCCGACGCCGCCACCAGCGGCCCGGCCCCCGTCGACGTCAAGGTCCTCCTCCATGCCGAGCTGCCCGACGGCACCGGCCGGTGGTGGGCCGAGCTCCAGGTCACCGAGGCCCACGCGCCGGGGGTCGCAGCGGCCCCGCTGGTCGACGTCGTCCACCCACCGGCCGAGCATGCCGAACGGTTCCGCGGCCGGTGCTGAGCGACACGGCGTGACGCGACAGCACCGCGGCACCGGCCGCGGGCGGCACCGCTCGAGCACGCCACCTCACACCGGCAGGTCGGTCTGTTTGAACTCGTGGACGTTGCCACGTGCCTCCAACAGCGTCAGGACGTGCTCGACGGTGTCGATCGCCGCGGGCGTGTCCGCCGCGGGTCGGTCCAGCAGGCGGACGAAGGCTGCGCGCGTGGCACCGATGAAGGTCGGCACACCCCACACCTCGTGCTCGAGCACGCCGCGCTCGTGCTCCTCACGGAGCAGTTCGAGCGCGACGCCGTCCTCCACCCACGACAGCACCTGCGCCCCGTCAACCTCTGCACGGTCGAGGGCGCGGCGCAGCACCTCGGGATCCTTGATGTCCTCGCCGCGGTCGTGGCGGGCGGCGAACAGCGCTGCGTGGGCGGCGGGGAACCGGTCGGGCAGCCGCTCCCGCACGGCGATGCCGGCGGCCAGGGCGCGCACCCCCGGGCGCGCCAGGGGTGCGGCACGGTCCCAGATGGCGGTGCCCCCCTCCTCGACGTGGCTCTGCGCCAGGCTGAAGGGCGTGAAGGTGACCTCCCAGTCGGCTCCGCCCTGCAACCCCGCCAGCACATGCTCGTGGGCGTTGCGGGCGAAGGGGCACAGGTAGTCGAAGGTCACGGCGAAGCGGCGGGTCACGGGTACCTCGGTGTCGGTGCGATCGTCGGGGGTCACGGGCTCAGGCACCGGCCGAGCGCGGCCATGGTCGCTCCACAGGCGGTCTGCAGGCCACGCAGGGTGAGCACGAAGGCGAAGAACGCCCCCCAGGCCAGCCCGACGTACTCCCGTCGCTCGCGGCGCAGCCCGGCGAGCCGGCCGCCGACCACCGCGACGAGCGGGAAGATCGAGCCGTAGAGGTAGTGCAGCCAGGCGGGTGGGATGCCGACGGCGCGGCGACCGAGGAGCAGCAGGATCACCCCGGTCACCGCCTGGACGACGAGCAGGTTCTCCGTCCAGTGCTGCACCGCCCACAGTCGCGTGGGGGTGTCCTCCGCACCGCGCAGCCGCAGCACGAGCCCGGTGATCATGATGAGGGCGAACAGCAGCACGATGATCGCGCCGAGGTAGCGGTGGAACCAGGTCACGGTGCGTCGTCACCTCGGCGCTCGGGACGCGACCGGTGTCACGGCCGGTGGCCGCGGAGGGTACCCAGGCTCTACGGTTGGACCGTGCGTACCACCTTCCGATCACCCCGCAGCTCGCCCCGAGGGGCGTCTGGCTCCGACCTGCCTGCGGACGGGCCGCAGGGGCGAGGAGCGCCCGCGCCGTCAGCGCCCGTCGACCACCCGAGCGCGGCCCCGCGCACGGGGTGGCGCGCTCGCTCGGTGGGTGACGGCACCTTCGACGAGCCGCCAGCCGCGGACATCGCCACGGCCGTGGTGCTGGGCGTGGCGCTGCTCGGCGAGTTGCTGGCTGCGCAGGTGCAGGGCGGGACGAACGCCCTGGCACCGGTGGCCGTGGGCGCGGTGCTGGCCGTCCTCATCGCGACGCCACTGGCGTGGCGGAGGGTCACCCCGCTGGCCACCATCGCCGTCAGCGGGACGGTCACCGGGGTGTTCACCCTGTTGGGTTTCGAACTCGGTCTGGCGGGCCTGGCGCTGGTCCTGGCGTTGTACTCCGTCGCGGCGTACGGCACGCGCGAGGATGCCCGCGTGTCCCTGGCGATCACCGCCGGGTTCGTGCTGCTCGGCTTCGGTGCGGCGTGGTGGCGCAGCGGTGAGCTGGACGCGGTCGGTTTCGTGGTCACCTCGGTGGTGCTCACCGGGGTCTTCGCCCTGGGGGACCGCACCCGTGCGCGCCGCCAGCTGGTCGCGCAACTCGAGGTCCGTGCCGAGGAGGCCGAGCGTCACCAACGTCTGGCCACCGCGCTGGCCGCCGCCGACGAGCGCCGACGGATCGCCCGGGAGCTGCACGACGTCGTCGCCCACACGGTCAGCGTGGTCGTGGTGCAGGCCGGCGCCGGTCGTCGCGTGGCCGAGCGGGACCCGGAGGCCGCGGCGGCGGTGCTGGCCGAGATCGAGTCCAGCGGACGCGATGCGCTGGCCGAGCTCCGGCGCCTGGTCACCGTCCTGCGCGACCAGGGAGCCGTCGACGGGCAGGCGGCGCCGCAGCCCACCCTGGAGGACGTGCCGGCCCTGGTCACGCGGCTGGCCGACGCGGGCGTTCCCGTGCGGCTGGGGGACCACCTGCCAGCCGACCTTGCGGTCCCGCCCGGGGTGGCGGTCTCGGCCTACCGGATCGTCCAGGAGTCGTTGACCAACGTGCTCAAGCACGCGGGAGCCGTCACCGAGGTGATCGTGACGCTCTCGCAGCAGCAGGGGACCTTGCAGGTCACGGTGTCCGATGACGGGCGGGGTCGGACACCACCCCACGCACCGCCCGATCCGGCGCTGGTCGCCGGCGCGGGGGCCGCCGAGGACACCAGTGGGGCCCACCACGGTGGGGACACCGGTACGGGCCTGCTGGGGATGCGGGAGCGGGCGGCGCTGCTCGGTGGCGCGCTGCGCGCCGGTCGTCTGCCTGCGGGCGGCTTCCGGGTGGTGGCCGAGCTGCCGCTGCCGCAGGAGGGCCCTGCGGCCGACGGTGCACCAGCCAGGGAGCAGCCTGTGCCAGCGACGCTCGGCGCGATGTCCCACCGCACAGCCGCGCGTCAGGATCCCGCGTGAGCATCGACGTCGTCCTGGTCGATGACCAGCACCTCGTGCGGGCCGGCTTCGCCATGATCCTCGGTGAGGAACCCGACATCGAGGTGGTGGGTGAAGCCGCCGACGGCCTGGCTGCCGTGGAGGTGGTGCAGCGGGCGCAGCCCGATGTCGTGCTGATGGACGTGCGCATGCCCCACCTCGACGGCATCGAGGCGCTGCGCCGACTGATCGCGTCCGGCAGTCGGGCGCGGATCATCGTGCTGACCACCTTCGACGCCGACGAGTACGTCTTCTCCGCCCTGCGTGCGGGCGCCAGCGGCTTCCTGCTCAAGGACACCCCGCCCGCGGAGCTGGTGGCAGCGGTGCGTACCGTGGCCGCCGGCGAGGCGCTGCTCGACCCCTCGATCACCCGCCGCGTGGTGGCCGCGTTCGTCGACGGCGTGCCACCCGCAGGTGGGGTGACCGAGCCACCGGAGCTCGCGAGTCTGACCGAGCGGGAGCGACAGGTGCTGGTGCAGCTCGCCCGGGGGCGCTCCAACGCGGAGATCGCCGCAAGCTTCGTGGTCTCGGAGACCACGGTCAAGACCCACGTCGGCCGGGTGCTCGCCAAGCTCCACCTCCGCGACCGCGCGCAGGCCGTGGTCTACGCCTACGAGCACGGCGTGGTCCGGGCGGGCGTCGGTGGGCAGGGCTGAACGGCTCACCGCCACGCACGGACCGGGTAGCAGCGCCCTACCGGCACTCCCGGCACGACAGGAAGGACACGAGCATGTTGGCAGCGTTCTCGATCACCCCCCTGGGTGGTCCGTCGGACTCCGTGGGCGATGCCGTCGCCCGTATCGTCGGCGTCGTCCGCGCCAGCGGGTTACCGAACGAGACCACGGCGATGTTCACCACGGTGGAGGGCAGCCCAGAGCAGGTGTTCGACCTGCTCCAGCGCTGCATCGCGGAGGGTGAGCGTCATGCGCCCCGCCTCTCCATCACCGCGAAGTTCGATCACCGGCCGGGGCACACCGACACCCTGCGGCGCAAGGTCGAGCGTGTCGAGCGGGCCCTCGACGGTGAGCTGCGCGACGGCTGACACCACTGCGGTCCCCGTCCGCCACCTCACCCTTCGCGACGCGACGTCCGCCATGCACCGATCAGGACCAGGCCGGTGCCGGCGACGGCCAGCGGATGGATCGCCTCGCCCAGGGCGGTGACCCCGAGCAGCATCGCCACCACCGGGACGAAGTAGATCGCGATCGCCCCGCGGGGTCCGCCGACCCGGCCGACCAGCGTGGCCATCAGCACGAAGGCCAGACCGGTCCCCAGCACCCCGAGCGGCACCATCGCCAGGGCCGGCCCGACGGCGAACCGTGAGCCGGGCAGCGCCGCGAGTCCGAAGGGCGCGATCACCACCAGGGCCACGCCCTGGGCACGCAGGAGGACCGCCAGGGAGCCGTAGCGCTGCTGCAGCGGGACGGCGATGTTGGCCGCGAGCCCGTAGAGCACCGTTGCGAGCAGCACCAGCCCGGTGCCGACGGCGGTGAGCGCGGTGCCGGAGGCGGCCAGTCGTCCGAGGGGCAGCTCGGGCAGCGAGATCGCCACGATGCCGGCGAAGCCCACCAGCAGGCCCACCGCCTGGGTCCGCCCCGGGAGGCGCCCCAACAGCGCCGCCGACCAGGCGGCGACGGTCAGTGGCATCGCGCCGTTGATCATGCCGGCGACCGAGGAGTCGATCCACTGCTGCGCGATGGGGAACAGCAGCAGGGGCACGCCCATCCAGACCACACCCAGCAGCGCGACCCGCGGCCAGTCCTCACGTGCGATCCGCGTGCGGCGGGCCCGGGGCACGGTGAGCAGGGCCAGGGCACCCAGCCCGACCCTGAGCAGGCTGATCAGGCCGGGCTCGAAGGCGGTCAGTCCGACCTCCATCAGCACGAAGGACGAGCCCCAGATGGTCGCGATGATCGCCAGCAGGCCCCACTCGGCCGGACCGAAGGCCTCGATGCTGGTCCCACCCGCCGTCTGCAGCAGCCGCTGGCGTGGGGCGTGGGGAGGTGGGGAGGACACGTGGGCTCCGGAAGGCTGACGGTTCGACGCTAGCGTCCCGGCGCGAACCGAGGATGCACGGCACGGCGACCCGCGGGCCGACCTGCGCCCGGCACACCTGAGGAGGGTGGTATGGACGCCAGCTACGACACCATCGAGGTGGCACACCACGGTGCGGTGGCCCACCTCACCCTGCACCGGCCCGAGCGCTACAACGCGATCGTCGACCCGATGCCGCGGGAGCTGCGCGAGGCCGTGGAACGGGCGGACGCGGATCCGCAGGTGCGCGTGATCGTGCTCTCGGGTGCCGGTCCGGGCTTCTGCGCCGGGTACGACCTGGAGGTCTACGCGGCGGCACCGGGCCCGAACCCGGGTGTGCAACGACCGCCCTTCGATGCGACCGTCGATCTGCGGATGATGGGCCGCAACACCGAGGACTTCATGTCGCTGTGGCGGTGCCACACCCCCACCATCGCCAAGGTGCACGGCGCAGCGGTGGCCGGAGGCTCCGACATCGCGCTGTGCTGCGATCTGGTCATCGCCGCCGAGGATGCCCGGTTCGGCTACCCCCCGGCGCGGGTGTGGGGTGTGCCGACCACCATGATGTGGATCCAGCGGCTCGGCCCGGAGCGGGCCAAGCAGCTGCTGTTCACCGGTGCGGTGATCGACGGTGCCGAGGCCGAGCGCATCGGGCTGATCCTCGAGGCGGTGCCCGCGGCCGAGCTCGACGGTCACGTCGACCGGCTGGCCGCACGCATCGCGACGGTCCCCGCGAACCAGTTGGCGATGATGAAGCTGGTCGTCAACCAGGCGGCGACCAACCAGGGGTTGGCCAGCACCCAGCTACTGGCGACGTTGTTCGATGGTGTGGCCCGGCACACGCCCGAGGGCTACGCGTTCAAGGCGCGCGCCGAGGAGGTCGGGTGGCAGCAGGCGGTGGCAGAGCGCGACGCTGACTAGCCTTCGTCGCCGCACACCTTCCGCGACGACAGGGCCCGTGGTGCGGATCCGGACGTGGCTGACCCTCGGCGTCGGCGCCGCCGGCGGCGCCGGCGTGATGTACCTGCTCGATCCCGCCAGCGGCGAGCGCCGTCGTCGCGAGCTGCGCCGCGACGCCCTCCACACGGCGAAGCAGGGTGCGGTCACCGCGACCAGGTCCGGCGCGGAACTGGGTCGCGAGCTGGCCTCGGCAGCCGTGGCGGGTTACCAGGACGCCCGCGCCGATGCGGATGACGCCACCTCCACCACCTAGCGTCCCGGGGGAGCCGACGAGGGAGTAGGTGTCGTGGATCTGGGGATGAGCGCGAAGGGCGCGCGGCTGCACGCCGAGCTGCAAGGTTTCGTGCGCGAGCGCGTCGAGCCGAACGAGACCCGCTACGAGGAGGAGATCCGCGCCGCGGGGGACGTCCATGACCATCCCCCGGTGCTCGACGAGCTGACCGCAGAGGCCCGCAGTCGCGGTCTGTGGAACCTCTTCCTTCCCGATGAGGAGCACGGAGCGGGGCTGAGCAACCTCGACTACGCCCACCTCGCGGAGCTGACGGGTCGCTCGCCGCTGATCGCGCCGATGGTGACCAACTGCGCCGCGCCCGACACCGGCAACATGGAGATCCTCCACCTGTTCGGCACGCCCGCGCAGCGCGAGCGGTGGCTGTACCCCCTGCTCGAGCAGGAGATCCGCTCGGCCTTCTTCATGACCGAGCCGGACGTCGCCTCCTCCGATGCACGCAACATCCGGACCTCGATCGTGCGCGACGGCGACCACTACGTGATCAACGGCCGCAAGTGGTGGTCCTCCGGTGCCGCCAGCGAGCGTTGTGCCGTCGGCATCCTGATGGGGGTCACCGACCCGGATGCCGATCCCTACCACCAGCAGTCGATGGTGCTGGTGCCCACCGACACCCCCGGCGTGGAGGTGGTGCGGGAGCTGCCCGTCTTCGGCCGCTACGACGGCCACGGCGGCCACCCGGAGGTCGCCTTCACCGACGTCCGCGTCCCCGTCGAGAACCTGCTCGGCGGGGAGGGTGAGGGCTTCGCCATCGCCCAGCAGCGCCTCGGGCCGGGTCGCATCCACCACTGCATGCGCATGATCGGGATGGCCGAGCGTGCCTTCGAGTTGATGTGCGAACGGGCCTGGGCCCGCACGCCCTTCGGCAAGCCCATCGCCGCCCAGGGCATGTTCCACCACTGGATCGCCCAGGCCCGGGTGCGTATCGAGCAGGCCCGCCTGCTCACCCTGAAGACCGCCCACCTGATGGACACCGTGGGCAACACCGGTGCCAGGATGGAGATCTCCGCCATCAAGATCGTGGCACCGTCGATGGCGGAGTGGGTGCTCGACAAGGCGATCCAGACCTACGGTGGGCAGGGCTTCACCGACGACACCCCACTGGCGATGATGTGGGCCCACGCACGTACCTTGCGCATGGCCGACGGCCCTGACGAGGTCCATGAGATGGCCTTGGCGCGCCGCGAGCTCAAGCCCTTCCGGCCCGCGGGCTGACGTACGGGCGCTCGACCGTCCGGTCGCGGAACCAGGCGGCGGTGGTGGCGATCGCCTCGACGTGCGGGGTCACCGCGAGCGGTCCGAAAGCGGCTTCGAAGGCGTCCGCGTCCACGGTGTAGGGGCGGTCGAACTGCGGCACGGTCTCCCATGCTTCCCGGAGCTGTGCGCTCCACAGTCCCATCAGCCGCAGCATCGTGGGCGTGACCCGGCCGCGGCGCACGGGCTCGCCGAGCGCGGTGTCGAGGTGGTCGAGCAGGCTGGCCTGGGTCGTTGCGGGTGCTGCGGGCAGGATCCACACCTTCCCGTCGGCCTCCGGGCGCTCCACCAGGGTCGCGAGACCGCGGGCGACGTCGGGCAGGTAGTGGAAGGTGTGGGGCTGATCGTCGGCGATGAAGGTCCGTGCGCGCTTGCCGGCCACGCCCGGTGTCACCATGAGCTGGTTGACCAGGGAGTTGCCCTCGAAGGGCCCGTAGTAGTCGGCGAACCGCCCGATCGACACCCGTAGCTCCCCGGCGGCGTGCCGTTCCAGCAGGCGCTGGCCGATGGCGGCACGCAGGCGGCCCTTGCGGGTGGTGGCGGCCTCCGCCGTGGTCCGGCCCATCGGCACGCCGGGGGAGCCGTAGGCGTAGAGGTTGTCGACCATCACCAGGCGCGCGCCCGTCTCGGCTGCTGCGTCCGCCGCACGCGCGACCAGGCCCGGGAGCTCGCGGTACCAGCGGGGGTAGGGCACCTGGGCGGCCATGACGACCACGTCCGCGTCACGGCACGCCGCCCGGGTCGCGTCCGCATCCGCGAGGTCGGTGGCGACGGGGGTGACGCCTGCAGGCCACGTGCGCTGTCCGACGCTGCGGCTGGCGGCGGTCACGTGGTGTCCCCGTGCCGCGAGCTCGTGGGTGACGGCCTGACCGGCGCCGCCGGCGGCGCCGAGGACGGTGATGCGCATATCGCTGCCTCCTGGGTGGCCGCCGATCGGGCGGCATCGGTGCGAACGCTGTTCGCGGCCAGAGGCGATAGTGCGCGAACAGCGTTCGCATTGCAAGCGGTGTTCGCGATCGTCCGGTAGGGTGTGCGCTGTGCGGTCGCCGGCCGCGCGAATGGTCGGACGCAGGGAAGGTCATGCCGGACACCGCGACACCGCCGGCCACGTCAGGACGTCGCGCGACGGTCCGCCGGCGCACCTGGCTGGAGCTCAAGGCGGCGGCACTCGAGGAACTGCGTGAGGTCGGGCCCTCCGGCCTGGCACTGCGGTCGGTCGCACGCCGGTCGGGCATGAGCCCGGCGGGCCTGTACCGCTACGTCGACTCGCGGGAGGGGCTGCTGACCGCGTTGATCGCCGACGGCTACCACGACCTGGCCGATCATCTCGAGGTGGCGCTGGGGGCGGCACCGGAGGACCTTCCACCGCGCGAGCGTCCTGCACCCTCGGTGCCCGAGATCGCCGACCGGCACGCTGGCACGCCACAGCGGTTGGTGGCCGCAGGTCTGGCCTACCGCTGGTGGTCGGTGACCCACCCCAAGGAGTTCGGCCTGCTCTTCGGTGACCCGATCCCTGGGTACGAGGCGCCCGTGGCGGGACCGACCGTGGCCGCGATGTCCCGTGTGGGCACCGCCCTGGCCCGCCCCCTGCTGGAGGCCGCAGACGACGGCGTGCTCCGTGTGGACCCGCAGCTGCGGGCCACCGAGGTCCTCGGACCACCGGGGGCGATGGATCCGCTCCTGCCGCCGCACGTCGCGCCTGCTCTGGGGCCCTTGCTGCTGCTGGCCTGGGGCCGGCTGCACGGGCAGGTCAGCCTGGAGGTCTTCGGGCATCACCGGTGGCTGTACCCCGAGGGTTGCGAGGCCCTGCTCCGGATCGACCTCGCGCGCACGCTGCGCGACCTCGGTCTGGTCGCGCCCGACAGCGGTGACGCTGCACCGTGAGCGCGCGCCGGGTGCTGGGCATCGATGGCTGTGCACCGGGCTGGGTGGTGGTCACCCTGCTCGATGGTCTCGTCGCAGAGGTCGAGGTGGTCGCGACCCTGGACGAGGTGGTGGCAGGACCGGCTCCCGATGCGGTGGCCGTCGACATGCCGATCGGTCTGGTCGATGCGCCGCGCGAGGCCGACGGCGCTGCACGCCGGCTGCTGCCGGGGCGGGCGAGCAGCGTCTTCTCGGCACCGCCACGCGGCGTCGTCGATGCGGCCCGGCACGGCGAGCTCACCGAGCACGCCGCCGCCAGCGCCAGGGCCGTGGCGCTGATGGGCAAGGGCATCAGCATGCAGGCCTGGCGGCTGGTTCCCGCCATCATCGAGGTGGACGATCTGGTGGCCGCGGGGCACGACCTGCGCGAGGTCCACCCCGAGGTCGCCTTCGCGGTGCTCGCCGGTGGGGCACTGCCCCGGAAGCGGTCCTGGGCCGGCATCACCACGCGGCGGGCGGTGTTGGAGCGACTCGGCGTCGTCCTCCCCGACCGGTTCCCGGGCGACGAGCGGATCGCCCCTGACGATGTGCTGGACGCCGCGGTGTGTGCCTGGGTGGCCGACGGCATCGCCGGGGCCGGTGCGCTCGTGACGGTGCCGGACACCACGGCCCAGTCCGACCACGGCCGGCCCGTGGTCATCACCGCACGGCTCCCACCGCCCCCGGCGCCGGGGCCCCGCACGCGCCCCCGCGCGCCGGTGCCGCGGACCGACCGTCGGTAGCCTGTGGTCATGCAGCCCACAGACCGCCCTGACCTGCGCGTACCGCCCCCGCGTCGACCTCGCGGCGGTCACCGCGCCCCTGGGACCCTCGCGCTGCTCGGGCTGGCGCTGCTCGCGCTCACCGGTTGCGCCGACGGCACCGAGGAGCGCTCGGACCCGCCACCGGTGACCGAGGTCGACCCGTCGCCCGAACCCGGGGATCCGTCGGCCTCCGAGGAGGGGGAGACGGCCGGGGACGGCACGCCGGGCACCGACGACCGGGATGCTCCCCCGGAAGACGACGGCGAGGATCGCTCGTCCGACCCTGACGCACAACCGCCCGTCGACCCCGATCTCACCGTGGCACTGCAGCTGACCGAGGTCGCCAGCATGCGTTCACCGACGGCCGGGGCGACGGGGCCTGACGGCACGCTCTACCTCGCCGAGCGGGCCGGCACGGTGCACCCGCTGACCTCGGAGGGTCTCGGGCCCGCCGTGGTGGATATCTCCGCGGAGACCACGGTGGAGAGCGAACGCGGTCTCCTGGGCCTGGCCTTCGCCGCCGACGGTTCCGCGCTCTACCTGTCCTCGACGGGCCCGGAGGGTGCCACCGTGGTCACCGAGGTCGCGGTGGCCGACGGCGAGGTGCAGGCCGCACAGCGACGGACCCTGTTCACCCTCGAGCAGCCCTACGCCAACCACAACGGTGGTGACGTCCACATCGGCCCGGACGGGTTCCTCTACCTCGGTCTGGGTGACGGCGGTGGCGCGGGCGATCCGCTGGAGGCCGGACAGGACCTGTCCACCCCGCTCGGCTCGCTGCTGCGCATCGACCCGCAGGGCGGTGATCCCTACGCCGTGCCCAGTACCAACCCCTTCCTGGACACCGACGGCGCCGCACCGGAGATCGTGGCCTACGGCCTGCGGAACCCGTGGCGCTTCGCCTTCGATCCCGTCACCGACGAGATCTGGATCGCCGACGTGGGGCAGAACACGCGGGAGGAGATCAACCGCCTCGCCTTCGACGAGCTCCCCGGCGCGAACCTCGGCTGGAACCTCATGGAGGGCACGAGCACCTTCGCCGGGAGCCCCCCGGCCGATCACGTACCGCCGGTGTACGAGTACCGCAGCGGCGGGCCCGAGGGGTGTGCGGTGACCGGTGGTGTGGTCTACCGCGGTGCGGCGATCGAGGAGTTGACCGGGGTCTACCTCTACGCCGACTACTGCAACGGTGCCATCCGTGGCCTCGTGGTCGATGACGACGGTGAGGTGGTCGAGCAGGCGGATCTCGGTGTCGATGGGGGGGCGGTGGTCGCGTTCGCCACCGACACGCGCGGCGAGGTGTACGTCCTCGACCTCGAGGGAGCGGTCCTGCGCGTCGATCCGGCCTGACC
This sequence comes from Nitriliruptoraceae bacterium, assembly GCA_041685505.1. Lineage (GTDB taxonomy): Bacteria > Actinomycetota > Nitriliruptoria > Nitriliruptorales > Nitriliruptoraceae > T1Sed10-7. The sequence goes on along the minus strand of JAWLFQ010000004.1, from coordinate 25,394 downwards.
GTGCCACGGGGCGGCGTTCACACCTGCGGTCGGGACAGGTGGTCGTTGAACCGGTCGAGGCGGTGCTGGACGAAATGGCGCCACATGGCCACCAACTCGCGGGCCGAGCCGTCCTGGGTGAGCTCGATGGCCAGGTCGAGCTCCTCGGTGACGACCTCCCGCTCCTGCTCGAGGTCCATCCGCGGCAGCACGGACAGCCAGGCGCGGATCGTCTGCTGGTAGAGGCTGTCGTGGATGCCGCGCAGGGTCGCGGAGGTGATCAGCGCGAGCTGGATGCCGTGGTAGCGGTTGTAGAGCACACCGAGTTCCCGCGACGCACCCACCGCCAGGGCGCGGGCGTGCAGCGTGCGCAGCTGGCCGACGGTCTCGGGGTCAGCCGGCAGGCTGAGGAAACCGTCGAGGAGCTCGGTGATGCGCAGCCGGACGCGCCACACGTCACGCAGCACACGGGTGTCCAGGGGCGCGACCACCGCGCCTGCGCCGTGCTGGTGGTCGACGAGACCGTCGTGGTGCAGCCGTGCCAGCACGGTGCGGATCGGTGTGCGACTGACCTGGTACTCCCGGGCCAGCGACTCCTCGGTCAACCGTGTTCCCGGCGGGATGTCCAGCAGCACGATGCGTTCGCGCAGATCCGGGTGGATGCGGTCGGTCGTGGAACCGGAGAGTTGCGCGCTCAACGCACACCTCCGGAACCGGGTGCGGGATGGTGTTCCATGGGGGTCCTCGGGGTCGAAGCGTCGGGGGAGGTGCCGGTCACGGCTCCTGGCCCTGCAGTGGGTCCTACTGGGCTCGTAGGTGGCACGGGGCGCTGTTCCGCACCCCTGTCAGCCCGGCGGCTGCCGCGCCCATCCACCGGCGCGGGACCGCGGGTGGATGCTGTTGTATACCGTCGTGCTCCGATGGACACATCCCGGGCCCCTTCCTATGCTCAGCCCGCGCAACCGCCCGGCCGGTGGCCGCTGGGGTCGGGGCTGCCGCTTCTCGACGTCGCGCGCGCCGCCGACACCCCCCGGCTCGACAGCCAGGTCACCGGATACCTGTGGTGGCAACCCGCAACCGATCACAGAGGATCGACACATGACAGCACGGACGACCAGGAGCTGGCTGCGCATCGTCGCGGCCACGGCGTCGGCGGCGCTCATCACCGCTGCCTGCGCCAGCACGGACGACATGGAGGCCGACACCGAGGACCCGGTCGAGGAGACCGAGGACGAGGATGCCGGTGACACCGACGACACCGACGACGCCGATGACACCGATGATGGTGCCGAGGACGGCGAGGACGGCGGTGACGCGGCGGCGGACGGCAAGCTCGGTGAGCTGCAGGCCGCCGGCACGGCGACCATCGGTATCGCCAACGAGGTGCCCTACGCCTTCGAGGACGAGGACGGCAACGTCACCGGCCAGGCACCCGAGATCGCCTACGAGGTCTTCGAGCGGCTCGGTATCGACAACGTCGAGGCGGAGGTCGTCGACTTCGGCGCCCTGATCCCCGGCCTGCAGGCCGGCCAGTTCGACACGATCGCCGCCGGGATGTTCATCACCCCCGAACGTGCCGAGCAGGTCATCTTCGCCGACCCCGACTACTGCGTGACCTACTCCATCGCCGTACCCGCGGGCAACCCCCAGGACATCTCCGGCTTCGACTCGATCGTCGAGAGCGGCGCCACCCTGGCCGTGCTCTCCGGAGCGGTGGACGAGGACTACGCGGCCGACGCGGGTGTGCCCGCGGACCAGGTCGAGCTGTTCAACGACGTCAACGACCAGTACGAGGCCCTGGCCGCCGGCCGGGTCGACGCCGTGGGCGGGACCTCGCTCACCGTGGTCGAGCAGACCGAGGCCAGCGACGAGATCGAAGCCACGGAGTTCTTCTTCCCCGTGGACGCCGAGGGCAACGAGATCCCCGGCTGCGGCGCCTTCGGCTTCGATGACCAGGAGTTCCGTGACGCCTTCAACGAGGTCCTGGACGAGTTGAAGGAGGACGGCACCGCCCTGGAGATCACGACCAGCTTCGGCTTCGCCGAGGAGGACGTGCTCCGGGCCTTCGACTTCACCGTCGAGGATCTCGCGAGCTGATCGCTCCGGCGGGTCGGGGCCCCTGCGGGGGCACCCGGCCCGCCCGGTGCGCCACCGCACCGTGACCACGCCCCTTCCACCTCCCGCCCGATCCGTTGGGCGTCATCCGCAAGGGAGCAGCCCGTGGGAGATCTCCTGCTCACCCCGGGGCAGTACGCGAGCCTCTGGATCGGTCTGCAGGTCACGGTGCAGTTGCTGCTCTGGTCCTTCGGTGTCGGGGTCGTCCTCTCGCTCGTCTTCGGGCTCATGCGCCTGTCGGAGAGCCGGCTGCTGCGGGGCGTGGCGCTGGTCTACGTGGAGTTGTTCCGCGGGATCAGCTCGATCGTGCTGCTGTTCTGGTTCGTCTTCGCCTTCCCCATCCTGCTCGACATCGACCAGCCCTCCCGGGTGCTGATGGCGGTGCTCGCGCTGGGGGCGAACATGGGTGGGTACGGCGCGGAGATCGTCCGTGGCGCGATCCTGTCGGTCCCCAAGGGCCAGCTCGAGGCGTCGACGGCCCTCAACCTCAGCACCCCGCAACGGATCCGTCACGTGGTGCTGCCACAGGCGCTGCCCGTCATCCTGCCGCCCTTCGGCAACCTGACCATCGAGATCCTCAAGGGCACCGCCTTGGTGGCACTGGTGGGCCTGCGTGACCTGACCTTCTCCGCCCAGTTGCTGCGCAACGCCCGCACGCAGATGGAGGTCCCCATCGGTGTGCCGGAGCTGTTCATCAACGTGCTGATCCTGTACTTCGTGCTGGCGCAGATCGTCAGCCTGCTGTTCCGTCTGGCCGAGCGCAGCGTGGCCGCGCGCTTCCAGCAGCGCACGGGCCGCTCCGCGGTACCCGTCGACGCCCCCATGGGCAGGACGGCCACCGCCACCGCGTCCGCCGGCAGCTCCTCGACGGGAGCGCCTCCCGCAGAGACGAGCGACTGATGGCGACCGAGACCGGTACCCCCACCCCGCCAGAGGCGCCCTCGGAGCAGGATGCGGATGCCGCGGGGCGAGGCCGTGGGCTGCGCATCGGCGGCATCCGGATCACCTGGAAGGTCGGTCTGTCCCTGGCGGTGATCGTCGCCGTGGCGTTCCTGCTGGTGCGTGCCGGTGGGGGACAGGTCCGTTTCGAGACGCGCGTCTTCCGGGATCCGGACGTGCTGTTCGATGTCGAGTTCATGCTCGCCTACGTGCCCGACTTCCTCCGGGCGCTGTTCGTCACGACCCAGGCCACGGTCGGCGGCTTCGCCCTGGCGTTGGTGGTCGGGATGTTCCTGGCGCTGCTGCGCCGGTCGCGCCTGCGCATCGTGCGGTGGCCCACCACCTTCCTGATCGAGTTCGTGCGCTCGACCCCGCTGCTGGTGCAGCTGTTCTTCCTCTTCTACGGCCTACCCCGCATCGGGTGGATCCCGGAGCCGCTGCGGGTCTGGAGCTCGCTGACCACGCTGATCCTCGCCATCGGGCTGCACTACGGCACCTACTGCTCGGAGGCCTACCGCGCCGGGATCGACAGCGTGCCCAAGGGCCAGTGGGAGGCGGCCACCTCGCTCAGCCTCGGCGCCGCCACCACCTGGACCAACGTGATCCTGCCCCAGGCGATCCCCAACGTGCTGCCGGCGCTCGGCAACTTCCTGATCGCCGCCTACAAGGACGCTCCGCTCGGAGCCTCCATCAACGTCACCGGGGTGCTGTTCTTCGCCACCACGACGGCGAGCCGCACCTTCGGACCGATCGAGCTCTACACCCTCATCGGGCTGGGCTTCCTGGCGGTGAGCCTGCCCTCCGCGTACCTGCTCCGACGACTCGAGAGGCGCATCGGCTATGAGCGCACCTGAGGCACACGCGACCAGCGACGGCCCCGGCACCAACGGTGCCACCGACACCCAGGCCGTTCGGATGCGCAAGGTCAGCAAGGCCTTCGGCGAGAACGTGGTGCTGCGCGAACTCGACCTCGATGTCGCGCCCGGGGAGCGGGTGGTCATCATCGGGCCGTCGGGATCGGGCAAGACCACGATCCTGCGCACCATCATGACCCTCGAGCGTCCCGACTCGGGGACCATCGAGGTGGGCGGACGCCACCTCTACCACGAACAGAAGGAGGACGGCCAGCTCAAGCCCGCCAGGGAGAAGCACATCCGCAGCGTGCGTTCCAACGTGGGCATGGTGTTCCAGCACTTCAACCTCTTCCCCCACCTCTCCGCGCTGGAGAACATCGCCCTGGCGCCGGTGAAGGTCCACGGGCACTCGCGCGACGAGGCCAACGAGGCAGCCCTCGCGCTGCTGGACAAGGTGGGCCTGCGCGCCCACGCCAACCACACACCGGGCCAGCTCTCCGGCGGGCAGAAGCAACGTGTGGCGATCGCGCGCTCGCTGGCCACCAACCCGGAGGTCATGCTCTTCGACGAGGTCACCTCGGCGCTGGACCCGGAGCTGGTCGGCGACGTGCTCGAGGTGCTGCGCGACATCGCTGCCGAGGGCAGCACCACCATGATGCTGGTCACCCACGAGATGGGCTTCGCCCGGGAGTCCGCCGACCGGCTCGTGATGTTCGACGGTGGGCAGATCCTGGAGGAGGGCGTGCCCGCGGAGATCCTCTCCGACCCGCAGCACGACCGGACGAAGAGCTTCCTGCGCGCGGTCCTCGAACACTGAGCAGACGCGCACCAGGGTCGCAGGGCGCCCTCCGGGCTGCGGACGGACGGACAGCCCACCCTTCAGCGTCGCCGCCTACGGTCATGGGGACCCGACGAGGATCACCACGTGCGCGTCAACCTGATGATCGAGGGCCAGGAATCCGTCACCTGGGAGCAGTGGGTGGCGATCGCCCGGGCGGTGGAGCAGGCGGGGCTCGAGGGCCTGTTCCGCTCCGATCACTACCAATCGGTGGCCTCACGCACCGAGCGCTCCTCGCTGGACGCGTGGGTCACCCTCGGTGCCCTCGGTGCCATCACCGAGCGGATCCGGTTGGGGACCCTGGTGTCCCCGACCTCCTTCCGTCACCCCTCGGTCCTCGCCAAGAACGTGGTGACCGCCGATCACGTCTCGGGAGGCAGGATCGAGCTCGGCATGGGTGCCGGCTGGCACGAGTTGGAGCACCGCACCTACGGCTTCGACTTCCACGACCTCGGTGGCCGCTACGAGGTGCTCGAGGAGCAGGTGGAGATCGTCACCCGGCAGTTCAGCGAGGAGCGGTTCGATCACCGCGGTGATCACTACCGCCTGGAGGCCTGCGAGGCCAACCCCAAGCCGCTCCAGTCACCGAGCGTGCCCCTGATCATCGGTGGTGTCGCCGGACCCCGTTCCGCCGGTCTGGCCGCGCGCTTCGCCGACGAGTACAACACCGTCTTCCCCTCGCTGGACGCCGTCCGTGCGCGCAAGGCCAACCTCGATCGGGCGTGCGAGGAGGTCGGCCGTGCGCCGCTGCCGCTCTCGATCATGACCGGGTGCCTGCTGGGGCGTGACGAGGCAGAGGTCCGCGACCGGGCCGCCCTGCTCATGGCGCGCTCAGGACGTGAGGACGATCTCGATGCCTGGCTCGATGGGCTGCGTGACGAGTGGATCATCGGGACCCCGGAGCAGGTCGACGAACGCCTCGATGCCTACCGCCAGGCAGGGGTCAGCCGGTGCATGCTGCAGCATCAGCTCCACGACGACCTCGACATGGTCGCGGTCATGGGTGCGCTCGCCTGACGTCGATCCCGACCTGCCGTGACCCGGCGCGGGTGCCGGCGCTCGCTCCCCGGGCGCATCGCAAGGGTGGCGCGGTTCACGTGCCGGCGGTCGCCAGCAGGGCGGTGGCCGCCATCGCGGTCACGACCCCGGCGGCCTGTAGCCCCGTGAGGCGCTCCTGCAACCACCAGCGCGCGACCAGCAGTGCGACCACGGGATACAGCGAGGTGAGCAGCCCGACCAGGCTCAGGAGCCCGACACGACTCGCGAGCAGGAAGAACGCGTTGCCGGCGACATCGGCGATCCCGCTGACGGTGATCAGCCGGCCGACGCCGTAGGGCAGCAGCGTTCGTCGACGCACCACGACCGCGCCCACCATGATCCCCACCGCCACGATGCGGGCACCGAGCAGCGGCCACAGCCCCGATCCGGGTGGTGTGGCGTCCAGAGCGACGAAGAACAGGCCGAAGGCCATGCCGGACAGCACCGCTGCGAGCACGCTGGCGCTGCTGGCGACGTCCACGGCACCGTTGGGAACGTAGGCGACGGCCCCGACGGCGATCAGACCGAGGAGGATCCCCGCCGCACCCCGCGGGCCCACCTGTTCGCCGGCCAGCAGCACGCCCCAGCCCACCGGGACCGCGGCGCCCACCAGCGCGGCGATGGGAGAGACCACCCCGATCGGGCCCGCTGCCATCGCCCGGAGGTAGACCACCAGTCCGACGGAACCGGCGGCACCGGCCAGTCCGCCGTACAGCCACGCGCCGACGCTCGGCGTCCCACCGACCAGCAGCACCACGGGCAGCAGGGCGATCAGGCCGACGGCCTGGATCGCCAGGGTGACCGTCAAGGCGGACACGCGCCTCGCCGCGACGGCGCCGGTGACATCGGAGAGCCCGAAGCTGGTGGCAGCGAGCAGGGCGAGCAGGACTCCCACGTGGCACGGCTCCCTCGGGGCCCGATGGTCGGTGCCCGGCGGATCGGATCGATCAGGTGCTGGCCAGATCGAGGGTCTCGGTGTCGGCGAGCACGTGCACCGCCGCCAGGTCACACACCCGGGCGAAGTGCTCCGGGTCGGCCACGAAGGCGTCGTAGTGCATCGGCACGATGCGCTGCGCGCCCAGCTGCCGGACGAAGCGGTACGCGTCGTGGAAGCTGATCGAGGGACCGGCGATCGGGATGGCAGCGACCGGCGCCTGCAACCCGGTGAGCTCGATGCCATCGCCCGGGTGGAACAGCGTGCCGTCCACCAGGTAACCGGTGTTCGGCGGTCCTGGCGACCCGTCCACCATCACCACGTGCGGCAGGTCATGGGGCGCGATCTCGACGCCGGCAGCGGCGAAGGGTCGGCCGGCGTCCACCTGTGTGCACCGCTGGGCACCCAGCAGTGCGACCACATCGGCGTTGCCGAACAGCTCCGCACCCTGGGCACGTAGGGCGTCCACGACCTCGACGTCGAGATGGTCCGCGTGACGGTGGGTGTAGAGCACGGCGTCGAGGGCGCCGAGCTCCGACAGCTCGTGCCGTGCCGTGACGAAGGTCCCCGGGTCGATGGCGATGCGGGCCGCCTCGGTCTCCACCACCAGGCAGGACTGTGGGAACCTCGTGACACGCATCGTTGCTCCAGGGGGATGTGGGAGGTGTGGGCGGGACGCGACAGTACGCTCTCGGGCGAGGGGCCGGTAGCTCAGCTGGTCAGAGCAGCGGACTCATAATCCGTCAGGCGCGGGTTCGAGCCCCGCCCGGCCCACCCCTTCGAGCCCCGGCCGGCCCACCGCGTCGACCTCCCGCCCGCATGTCCCGCATATCGAGGCGTCCCGTGGAGTTCGCTGTCCTGCTGCTCGCGCTCCTGCTGATGCTGGTCGGGATGGTGGGCGTGCTGATCCCCGTCCTGCCCGGTATCGCGGTGGTGTGGGCCGTCGGCGTCGTGACCCTGCTGTGGCAGGATCTCGACGCCGTGGGTTGGGCCGTCACCGCGTGGCTGACGGTGCTGCTCGTGCTGGGCACGCTGGCGACGGTGGTGCTGCCGGCGCGTCGCGGACAGCAGGCGGGTGCACCCGCGAGCACCCTCGCCGGTGCGGCTTTCGGTGCGGTCGTGGGGTTCTTCGTCCTGCCGGTGCTCGGTTTCCTCATCGGTGGACTCGCGGGGCTGCTGCTGGCGGAACGGGCACGGCTGGGGCAGTGGGCCCCGGCGCGCGCCTCGACGACCGCCGTGCTGCGCGGGTACGGCGCGGGGGTGCTGGTCGAGCTGGTGCTCGGTGTGGTCATGATCTCGTCCTGGCTGGTGGCGGTCAGCCTGCGCTACGGCTGACCTCTGGCAGCGAGCCGCTGACGGCCACACCCAGCAGGCCGAGAAGGGCCAGGACAGCCAGGGCCACCTCGGCGCCGAGCACCGCCAGCGCGGAGGTCACGGCGCCGGTCACCAGCAGCAGCACCGCGATGGCGGTGTTGGATACCGCGACGTAGTCGGTGCGCCTGTTGCCCTCCGCCAGGTCCACCACATAGGTCTTGCGGCCGATCCGGGCACCGTGGTGGGCCAGTGCCAGCAGCAGGTAGGTGGCGGGGTAGAGCAGGGTCAGCTCGCGGGCGCCCTCGATCATCAGGGCGGCGAGGAAGGCGAGCACCAGCCCGGAGGACGCACCGGCGGCCAGCATCATCGCGCGGCGTGCGGAGCGGTCCGCCAGCCGTCCCCAGGCGCGTCCACCGATCAGGGCGGCGATACCGCTGGAGATCACGAACCCACCGAGACCCTGCAACCCGGCACCGCCCTGTTCGGTGGCCAGCGCCACCACGAAGGGTGGGCTCAGGGCCGATACGAGCAGCAGCGTGCGCGCGGTGACGAACCGGCGGAAGGCCGCGTCCCGGCGCAGCAGGTCCACGGCGCGGGCGGTGGCGCCGGGCCCCTCGCCCGCGTCTCGGTCGTGCTCGCCCGGCGCCTCCTCCACCCGTGCGAACACCGCCGCCGCCAGCACCCACGCCACCGCGGCACCGGCCAGCAGCCAGGCGAAGGTGGTGGGATCGGCGTCCTCGCTGCCGAACAGCCGCATGCCCAGCCCGACGGTGATCGAGGCGACCCCGGCGCCGATCGTGGCGTAGCCCGTGATCTGGCCCCGGATGCCCTTGGGCAGTGTGCGTCCCAGGACGTCCTTGGAGGCGATGGAGGACAGCGATCGTGCCAGGGCGAACAGTGCCAGGGCGACCAGCACCGCGACCCCTGCCGCCGCGCCCTCGAGGGTCGCAGCGATCACCGCCAGGGCGACGACCGCGATCGCCTGCAGCAGCGCACCTGCCACCCACAGCCACTTGCGCACCGCCAGGCGGCGGACCAGTGGCGCCAGTGCCGCCTGGGGCAGCATCGAACCCGACTCCCTGATCGGCACCAGGAGCCCCGTGAACCCCGCGGGCGCGCCGAGGGTGGCCAGCAGCCAGCTGAGCACCGTCTTGGCGTCGACCACCAGATCCCCTGCCTTCTGCAGGGTCGTCGCCGTCACCTGGCGGGTGGCGTTGCGGGGTACCGCCGCAGCGACCTCGGGCGCCAGATGGTCGCGGTCCTCATCACCGTCGATCAGCCAGGCGTAGATCCGTTCTGCGACCCCGCCACGGCGTTCGGTGTCGCTCACCTCGGGACTCCTGTCGGGCGGTGGGAGTGGACCTCAGCATGCGGTCCGTCTGCGGTGGACGCCCTCAGCGGTCGCCACGATCGCGCAGTGCGGGCATCACCGCTGCGGCATCCAGCGCCGTCAGGTGCGGAAGAGGGTCGAGTTCCTGTGCGATCACGAAGGCGCTGAGCTGCTCGCGGACCAGTGCACGGAGCTCGTCGGCATCCCAGGGCTTGGTGACGTAGTGGTCGAGCCCCGCGTCGTTGACCGCCCGGATCGTGTCCTGCTGGTCCGCCTGGCCGGTGACCAGGACCTTGCGACAGCGGCCGTGGCGTTCGTCGCTGCCGAGCTGCACGAGGAAGTCCACGCCCGTGACCCCCGGCAGACGGTGGTCGGCCAGGACCAGGGCCAGCTCGTCCCCGTCCCGCGCGACCTCCTCGAGCACCGCCCGGGCATCGGGGACGTCCTCAGCGGGTTCCACCCGCACGGTGCCGGCGAAGGGGTCGAGGTCGCGGACGATGGCGTCACGGACCTCCGGTTCGTCCTCGAGTACCAGTACGGCGAGCTGCACGATGCTGCCTCCCGATCGGTCAGGCTGCCGGCAGCCGCACGGTGGCGACCGTGTGGCCCGGCTCTGATGTGACGGTGATCTCTCCACCGTGGCTGTGGATGATGCGTTGGCTGATGGCCAGGCCGAGCCCGAGGCCGTAGCGCACCCGACCGTGCTTGGTGGTGAAGCGGGGTTCGAACAGGCGGGGGAGCACCTCCGGTGGGATCCCGGGACCGTCGTCGATGACCTCCACCAGCACCTCGTCTGCACGCGTCGATGTCCGGATCGTCAGCTGCCCCGAGCCGTCCATGGCATCCACCGCGTTGAGCACGAGGTTGGTCCACACCTGACCCAGTGGGCCCGGATATCCCTCGACGCCGGGGAGATCCTCGGCGTCCTGGCGGATCACCTCGATGCCGTCGAGCTTGTGCGCCACGAGGTGCAGCGCATCGTCGATGGTCTGGCGCACGTCGATGTCCCGCACGGCGGCGTCCGCGGGACGGGCGTAGCTGCGCAGGCTGTCGACCAGGTCGGTGACACGTCGGGTTCCCAGGCGTAGGTTGCGGACCGCCCCGCCGAGCTCCGCGGCGGTGACCAGCTCCTCGAGCTCGTCCGCATCGAGCGTGCGTGCGAGTTCGAGGATGCGGTCGGGATCGGCGACGCCTGCCGACACCAGTCGACGGGCGGTCCGGTCGTCTCCGATCGCCTCGGCCAGCGTGCGGCGGAGCTGACGTTGCTGCGCCGTCCCCAGGGGCGGGCGGTCGCGCACGGTCTCGATCGCGGCCTGCAGAGCGCTCCCGCGGGGGTGGCGTTCCAGGAGCAGACCGAGGTCGTCGGTGATGAAGCTGGCGGCTCGGGCCACGGCTGATGCGGGGTTGTTGAGCTCGTGGGCGATGCCGGCGGCCAGCTCGCCGAGGGTGGCCATGCGGGCGGACTCGACCAGCTCCAGGCGCGTGCCCTCGAGGACCTCGAGGGTCTCGGAGAGCTGGCGACGCTCCTGCTCGAGGGCGGCGTTGAGCTTGACCTTCTCCACCTGGAGCTGCTCGGAGCGGCGCAGGCGGGTCGCCAGTGCCCGTGCCGTGGCCGCTGCCATCACCGAGCCCACCTCCGGCTCGATGGCCAGCGCGTGCTCGAGCTGCTCGAGGCTGATATGGATCACCTCGACGGCCGTCGTGGCGCGGGCGGTGAAGAAGGCGCGGCGCTGCTGGGTCAACGACAGCAGACCCACCACCGGGCCGGTCGATGCGTGGTGGAGCCGCAGCTCGCCGACCTCGCTGTCCCGGTCGAGGGCCACCGAGCCCTCCAGGACCACGATGACCCCGTCCACGCCGACCCCCTGGTGGGTCAGGCGCGTGCCCGCGGGGAGGCGGAGGCGCGGACGTGGGCCGAGGGCGCGGTCGAGGGCCTCGACCAGACGATCGGTCAGGGCCCGCTCATCGAGTTCCAGATCCCGCAGCAGCGTGCTGGAGGGCAGGTGCGGCGGGCGGCCCTCACCGGACTCGAGTACGCGCAGGCGAGGGTCGTGTTCGTCCTGGCTGCGCAGCCAGCGGGCGAGCTGTGAACGGGCGTGCTCACCGAGCCAGCCCGAGGTCCAGGGCACGCCGATGACGGCCGCGAGGTGGTCCTCGTCGAGCGAGCGGGCCAGGTCCTCGTGGCGTTGCCGTTCGGTGACCAGCACGGTGCAGGCCCTGCCCGCGCGGTCGTCGGCACACAGCGCCTCGACGCGGTCGTCCACCGAGGTCTTGTCATCGATGACGGCGACCAGCCCCAGGGTGATGTCCTCCGGCAGCCGGCGGACGCGGGCGGTGGCATCGTGGCCGGTGTGCACCGCCGCCAGGCCGGTGAAGGCGGCGCTCAACTCGGCGACCAACGCGTCGCGGACCGGACCCGGCGGTCCGGCGACCAGCACCGCGGTGGGCGGGAGGACCTCGGTCACAGCAGGCCCAGCCAGGACCACCACGTGGGCATCACGAAGGCCAGCAGCCCGAAGCCGACGGCGCCGATGGCCAGCCCGGTGGTGATCATCGCCGGTTGCGGGATCTCTCCCGTGGCGTAGGCGATGGCGTTGGGCGGGGTACTGATCGGCAGCGACATCGCCAGCGCGCACCCGAGGGCGACCACGACCGCGATCAGGGCGGCGTTGAGCCCCAGCCCGACGGCCAGGCTGAGCGCGAGGGGGATCAGCAGGTTCGAGGCGGCGGAGGAGGAGATCACCGTGGACATCGCCAGGCCGGCCAGCACCAGCAGCGCGATCAGCGCGGTGCTCGGCAACGCGTCCCATGCGACCAGTTCGAGCAACCACACGTCCATCCCGGAGGCGCCGATGCCGCTGCCGAGCGCGATACCGCCGGCCACCAGGTAGAGCACGTGCCACTGCAGCCCCTGGAGGTCCTTGGGCCCCATCACGCCCGTGGCCAGGAGCAGGACCACCGGGACGAAGCCCACCGTCGAGGAGGCCAGACCGTGCAGGGGCTCGGTGAGCCACAACACCACCGTCAGCCCGGCCACCACGCTGAACAGCACCGCGGGCGGCGAACGGTTGAAGCTGACCTCGAGGTCGATCTCGAAGGGCGTGTCCACGGCGATGAAGCGCCGGGTCAGCATCCACCAGGAGCCGAGCAGGATGACGATCATCAGCGGTATCGCCAGCAGCATCCAGTCCAGGAAGGAGATGGTGATCCCCTGCGCGGACAGCTGGCCCAGTGCGATGGCGTTGGGCGGGGTGCCCACCGGTGTCCCGATACCGCCCACGTTGGCCGCGATGGGGATGGACAGCGCGAGCCCGGTGCGGGCCTTGCCGGCCGGCAGTGCCATCAGCACCGGCAGCAGCACCGCGAACATCGTGGCGGTCGTGGCGGTGTTGGACACGAACATCGACAGCAGCGCGGTGATCAGCATCAGCCCGAGCACGGTGCGCCGTGCGCCGCCGGCGACGAAGGGTCGCAGGAGCAGGGCTGCGAGGTTCCTGTCGAGGTCGTACTTGGCCGCACCGTCGGCGATGAGGAAGCCACCGAGGAACAGGATGATGACGGGATCGGCGAGTGCGGCGAAGGTCTCCGCGGGGGTGACCACGCTCTCTTCGAGCGGGACCAGCGACTGGTCGGTGAGCAGCAGGACCTGGAGCAGGATGACCAGCAGCGCCGTGGCCACCAGCGGGATGGCCTCGGTCACCCACAGCACGATGGCCAGCACGAAGATCGCCAGCATCCGCTGTGCCGCCGGCTCGATGCCCGGCAGATCGGTCACCAGCGTCAGGACGAAGGCCACGACGCCGACCGCCAGACCGATGGTCTGCAGGCGCGACAGCTCGGGCAGGCGCGTAGGGGCTGTGGTGGTCACGTCGTGATCCGCTCGCAGAACCTTCAAGGGTGTCGCCGGCGGTCGTGGGTGACACCGCGATGTGTTGGATGAGTCTAGGAGCGGATGCCCACGGCCCGGCGGTGCGGGACCGCCCGTACGTGCAGGGTCGGGTGGCGGTGCAGGCAGCGCCCGGTGTCGCCAGCCGCCGCCCGCGCTACGGTAGGGGCGTGAGCGAGCGACCGATCCTGGCACGTTCGGTGAACACCGAGCGCGCGCTGACCCTGCCACGACCGCGTCTGCGCGGCCGGTCGCACCTGGTTGCCGCCATCGCCGCCGTGCCCATCGCCGTGGTGTGGACGGCGGTGGCACCGGCCGGTGCACGCCCCGCGATCGCTGCGTTCTCGCTGGGTATCGCCGCCATGTTCACCTGCAGCGCGCTGCTCCACCTCAAGCGCTGGGACGCGCACACCTACGAGCGGCTCTTCCGGCTCGACCACACCGGGATCTACCTGGCCATCGGCGGCACCGGGGTCGCGCTCGCCCTGCTCGGCTTACGCGGCTGGACCTCCTGGACCCTGCTGATCGGTGTGGGGGTCGGTTGTCTCATCGGCATCGTCGTGGAGTGGTTGCCCTTCGCGCCGCCGAAGGGGTTCAACAACGCGGTCTATCTGACCCTGGGGTGGATCCCGGTGATGCTGTTGCCGTGGTTGTGGTTCAGTGCAGGCCCGGTCACGGTGCTCTTGCTGCTCGGGGGCGGGGTGCTCTACACCGTCGGCGCCGCGATCGTGGGCCTGCGTCGCCCGGATCCCTGGCCCACGGTCTTCGGCTATCACGAACTGTTCCACCTCCTGGTCATCGCGGCCGTCATCGTTCATACGATCATGATCGCGCGGCTGGCAGCCACCGCGCCGACGGGCTGAGCCGCCACCTCGGCATGGTCCGTTCGCCCCCCGGCCCCGAACGCGTGGGGAAGCCCTGGCGTCCGGCGCCGATGAAGGACGTGTGATGACGATCGCGGAACCGCAGGTCAGCGTGGGCGCGTCGGTCAGCGACGCGGCCCTGCGCCTGACCGCGTTGACCAAGTCCTACCCCGGACCGCCGCCCGTCGACGCGATCGCAGGGATCGACCTCGAGGTCGCCTCGGGCGAGATGTTCGGTCTGCTCGGGCCGAACGGTGCGGGCAAGTCGACCACGGTCGGCGTGTGCACCACCCGCATCCGGCCCACGGGTGGCCGTGCGGAGGTCCTCGGCCACGACGTCGTCGAGGAGGCGGCGCGGGTCAAACGCCGGCTCGGGGTGGTGACGCAGGCCAACACCCTCGACCGCTCGCTCACCCTGTGGGAGAACCTCTACTACCACTGCCGCTACTTCGGCCTGCGGTCCCGACCCTCCCGCGCCCGTGCCGACGAGTTGCTCGAACGCTTCCGCCTCGCCGAGCGTGCGAGGTCCTTCCCCGACCAGATCTCGGGCGGCATGGCCCAGCGGCTCCAGGTCGCCCGCGCCATCGCCCACCGCCCGCAGCTGCTGTTCCTGGACGAGCCCACCGCCGGACTGGATCCCCAGAGCCGGATCGCGCTATGGGAACTGGTGGCCGAACTGCGCGGCGACGGGCTCACCGTGGTCCTGACCACGCACTACATGGAGGAAGCCGATCAACTGTGCGACCGCGTGGCCATCGTGGACCACGGTCGGGTGCTGGTGTGTGACCGACCCGACGCGCTGAAGGCGGCGCACGGTGCGGATGCCGTGGTCGACCTGGTGCTGGAAGGGCCACTGTCCGACGGGGTCCGCACGGCCCTGGAGGGCATCCCGGGCGTCCACTCCGTCGAGGCCACCGACCGCGGTGTCCGCATCATGGCCGATGACCAGGAGGGCCTGCTGACCCGTGCGGTCCACGCCGCCGCGGACGACGGGGTGCGTGACGCCTCGACATCCGGGTCCACCCTCGAGGCGGTCTTCATCAACCTCACGGGGAGGGAGCTGCGTGAGTGACACCCTGACGCGCTCGCAGGAGCCGACGCCGCTGCGCGCCCAGGCACAGGCCATCGGCGGCCTGCTCCTTCGCGACCTGCGGGTGACCCGGCGTGAGGCGCTGGCCTTCCTGACCCGGACCGTGATGCAGCCGCTGCTGTTCGTCTTCGTGTTCGCGTTCCTCTTCCCTCGCATCGGCCAGGGCGTGGGTGGTGGCAGCGGCACGGACTTCGCCACCATCCTCGTCCCGGGTCTGGTGGCCGTCGCCGTCATCTTCCAGGGCATCATCGCCGTGGCCTTGCCGCTGTCCACGGAGTTCGGCGGGACCAAGGAGATCGAGGACCGCATCATGGCGCCGGTGCCCGTCGCCACGGTCGCCGTCGAGAAGATCCTCTTCGGCGCCATCCAGAGCGTGATGGCCGGTCTGCTGGTGCTGCCGATGGTGGCGGCGATCCCGGCGACGCCGGTGGATCTGGAGGTGACCAGCGTCCCGCTGTTGCTGTCGGTGGTGCTCGCCTCCGCGCTGCTGTCCGGCTCGCTGGGTCTGGCGCTGGGCACCTACATCAGCCCGCGGCAGATCGGGCTCATGTTCTCCCTGGTGGTGCTGCCGCTGACCTTCCTCGGGGCGGTCTACTACCCGTGGGCTGCTCTGGATGCGGTGCCATGGTTGCAGTGGTTGGTCCTGCTCAACCCCCTGGTCTACGTCAGCGAAGGGCTGCGTGCAGCGATCACCCCCTCCATCGAGACCATGTCACCAGCGATCGTGCTGCTCGCCCTGGTCATCTCCACGGTGGTGCTCGCCGGGGCCGGCGTACGCGGGTTCCTGCGGCGCACCATCGGTTGACCCACCACCGGTGGTCCCACCGCCGTCGGCGTGCAGCCGCCGTGTCGGCGAGAGCCAACGTGCGGCCAACCACGTCGCCACGCCCCACCCCACGGCGATCGCCGGCAGGTCGAGGACCGGACCGCCGGTCGCCGCCAGGGCCGATGGGACGGCCGAGGTGGTGTGCAGCACGGTGAGCAGCATCGCGTCTCCTGTCCGGTGGGCACCGTGCAGGAGACGCTACGTGGGGGGTGTGACAGCCAGGCAGCGGCCGGTGGCGCCGGTCACCCGGGGAGCGGCGAGGATGGCATCGAGCTCGACCCGGTCGAGGGCGTAGGCGCTGGTCGCCCGGTCCGGACTCACGGCGAAGACCAGGCCGATGACCCGGCCGGACTCGTCGATGACCGGTGCTCCGGAATCGCCCTGCCGCAGCGACGCGGCCAGGAACAGCACCTCGCGCTCGGTCTCCTCGACACCGTGGATGTCACGGCCGAGGGCGGTGCGACGCTGCTGCACACGCACCGGGGTGATGCGGGGCCGGGCCTGCCCGCCGGGGTAGCCGATCACCGCGCCCTCCTGACCGGCCGCTGCGGTGTCCAGGGGCAGGGCCTGCTGGCCGAGGTCCTCGACCTCGAGCAGCGCGAGGTCGCGTCGCGGATCGAACGCCACCACCCGTGCGGCGCGGACCTGACCATCGGGGCGGCGTACCTCGACCTGGTCGGACCCGGCGACGACGTGGGCGTTGGTCAGCACGGTGCCCGGCGCGATGGTCACGCCGGAGCCGTCGTAACGCAGTTCACATCCGCGCGCGCTGACACGCACCGTGGACGCGCGCGCCCGCTCCAGCACGTCCGGAGCCACCGCCAGGTCGTCCGGTGGCGGACCGGCTGCCCGGACGGGTTCGAGCTCCGCGATCACCTCGGGGAACCGGCTCTCCACGAGCAACGCCCGGATCGATCCGCTGATGTCCGGCGGTGGAGGGGCATGCTCGGCGAGCAACGCGGTCGTGCGGGAACCTGCCACGTGGGTGCCGACGGGCCCTGGCATCGCGGCCGCCAGCGGCAGGGTCAGCCACGCCACCGTGGCGATCAGCGCGAGCCCCGCGGCCGCTCCGGCGGCCCGGTCGGGTCCGCGCAGCCGCGTGGTCGCCAGCCGCCGACCGAGACTGCCGCCCAGACGCCCCAGCAGGGTCGCGACCACGCCCACGGTGGTGCTCAGCACCAGCACCGCGGACAGGAAGCGCACGCCCGCCGGGTAGCCCTCCAGCCATCGCAGCGTGGCGGGCACCGTCCATATCGCTGCGACGAACCCGGCCACGATCCCGAGCCACAGGCCTGCGCGCGCCACGAGTCCCACGCGCCAGCCAGAGAGCACGGCGGTGACCGACAGCAGTATCAGCACCAGGTCCAGCAGGCTCACGTGCTCGCTGCTTCCTCAGCACACGGCCCGGCTGCAGCGCAGCCGGGCCGTGGGATGTCGGTGTGGGTCGTGCGCCCTCGCGTCAGTTGGAGAACGCCTGGCGACGCTGCTCGCGCTGCAGGTAGTCGCTGAGACGGCTGTGCAGCTTGGCTGCGGACAGCTCCGCCTGCGGGTGGTGCCCATCACGTCGCGCGATCCACAGCGGGCGCAGGTCGCCCTCCCACGTCGCGGTCTCGTCGAGGTCGATGGTCCAGCCCGGGAACTCCTCGCGGAGCCAGGCGATGGCGCGCTCGGTGGTCGAGGTCGGCTCGGCCACCGCGGTGTCGGTCGCGTGCGTGGTCTCGGTCACGGTCGCCTCCGGGGGGGTGGGAGCGGGGGAGGGGGCGGTGCCGCCTGCTGGTCGGCAGATGCGGTGGGAGCGGGTGCTCGCGGTCGGTGTGGAGCGGGCTGTCGCCTCTGTCTCCTGTCGGCCGCGGGGATGGTTCGATACCACTGCCTCCCAGGATGCACCCGGCGGGTCCTCGGTGTCCATGACCTGCGGTACCTCGACGCAGGGCGTGGAGGTCGACCCGCCCGTGGGGCGCAACGGGCCCGAACCCCTAGGCTCTGCCTGTTCTCCCGCTCCCGAGGTGGAGGTCGCGTGTCCGGCCGTGCCCAGCTGACGTTCGTCCCGGGCGGACCTGCCCCTGCGGGTGGAACGTTCGCTCTGTGGGACTCCTGTGCGGTGAGCGCTCGACATGGGTCCGCCGACGCGCCACTGGACCTGCCGAGCGCGGCTGCCGCCATCGGTCTGCCGGCCGGTGAGGAAGCGGTCCTTCCGTCCTTCGACGTGCGGGACGCGCGCATCGACGCCATCGATCTGCCCGCGCGGCGTCTGCCGATCCTGCCCACCGTGCGCGTGCTCGCCGCGATGCCACCGGGCGGTGACCACCCCGCCTGGGCGCGGCCCAGCGACGCGGTACTGGCCTGGAGCGTGGCGGCGAAGCTGGCGCTCGAGCTGGTCGCCGCAGGACGTCTGCTGCCGGTGGTCGACCTGACCGACACCCCGGGGGAGATCCGGGCTGCGTGGCGGGCGGTCGCGGGGGCGGATGACCGACCCGCGTCGCTGGCCGGTGCGATGCCGCGCGCGGCCCACGCGGTGCGGGCGCCGAGCGGCGCGCCGATCACGGCCACCGAGTTGCTGTCCAGCTTCCTCGACGCCGTCGCCGACGCCCTCGCACGGGAGGGGCGGCGCCCGGAACTGGACCCGCGCCGGCGCGGACCACGGCAGCCGTGGGCGCAGATGTGGGCGGCCGCCCTGTCCGGCATCGATCCGACCATCACCCACCTACGGGTGCCGGCCGAGGACGTCGTCAGCGACGTGTCCGACTGGTCGGCGCCGGTGCTCGGTGGGCCACGCCGCTCCGCGGCGCGTCTCGCGCTGCGCCTGCGCCCGCCGGCGACCGCCGGGGAGGATGACGACGGCAGCGGCGACACCCCGGTCCCGGCCACCCCTGAACGCCCCTGGCAGCTCGACCTGGCGCTGGCGGCCAGCGCCGATGTCGGACAGCAGCTCACGGCTGCGCAGGTGTGGGCGCGTGGCGGAGGTCGGTTGGAGCTCGGCGGGCGCCATCTGGACGATCCAGAGGCCACGCTGGTCCGTGGACTGGCGGCAGCGGCCCGGCTCTACCCGCCCCTGGACCGTGCCCTCGACGAGCGCGCCCCCACCGCGGTCGAGCTCACCCCGGGGGAGGTCGCAGCGCTGCTCGGCGACGCGCGCGAGGCCCTGACCGCCGCGGGGGTCGTCGTCTCGGTCCCGAGCGAGCTCGCGGAGGCCTCCAGCCGCCGGTTGCGCCTGCGGGTGCGGATCGGGAGCTCGGCGCCGACCGCGCTGCGGACCGGGGTCGATGATGGCCTCACGGCTGCCGCCCTGACCGACCTGTCCTACGAGGTCGCCCTCGGTGACGACGTGCTCAGCCCCGAGGAGTTCGCCCAACTGGTCGGTGCCCAGGCCCCCCTGGTGCGCTGGCGCGGTCGCTGGGTGCACGTCGATCACAGCGACGCCGATCGGATCGCCGCGTTGGCAGGCCGGTCCGCCTCCCTGGAGCTGACCGAGGCGCTGGCGGCGGCGCTGTCGGGACAGCACCACCTCGAGGGGCTCGGGGCCGTGGAGGCGGTCGCCGACGGCGCCGTGGCCGACCTGGTCGAACGTCTGCGCCACGCCGACGCTCCCACCGCGGCCCGGATCGTGGGGATCGACGGGCAGTTGCGCCCCTACCAGGAGCGCGGTGTCGCCTGGCTCCAGCGGCTCGCCGAGATGGGCATGGGCGGCGTCCTGGCCGATCAGATGGGCCTCGGCAAGACCCTGCAGGCCATCGCGCTGCTGACCTCGCGCCCTCAGGACCGGCCGCACCTGGTCGTCTGCCCCACCTCGGTGGTCGGCAACTGGGAGCGGGAGATCTCCCGGTTCGCACCCGAGGTCACCGTGATCCGTCATCACGGGACCCAGCGTCCCGTCACCTCGCGGGCCTTCGCCCCCGGCAGCGTGGCGGTGACCTCCTACGCCCTGCTCCGCCGCGACATCGGGATGCTCGAGGATGTCGACTGGGACGTGGTCGTGCTCGACGAGGCCCAGCAGATCAAGAACCCCGCCTCCAAGGGCGCTCGGGCGGCGCGCTCCATCAGCGCGAGGACCCGGGTCGCGATGACCGGTACGCCCCTGGAGAACCGGCTGTCCGAACTGTGGTCGATCGTCGATGTGACCAACCCCGGTCTCCTCGGCAGCCAGCGGGCCTTCAACGAGCGGTTCGCCGTTCCCGTCGAGCGCTGGCATGACGAGGCCACGGCCGCACGCCTGCGGCGGTTGATCGCGCCCTTCGTGCTCCGGCGCCGCAAGGACGATCCCGAGGTCGCCGTGGACCTGCCGCCGAAGCAGGAGGTCACGGTCTCGTGTTCCCTGACCCGCGAGCAGGCCTCGGTCTACCAGGCCACGGTCGAACGTGCCTTCGGGGCCGATGGGCTCGGGGGCACCGCCTTCGAACGGCGTGGACGCATCCTCGCCCTGCTGACCGCGCTGAAGCAGATCTGCAACCACCCCCGCCAGTACCTGCGCGACGACGGCGCCCTGCCGGGACGCAGCGGCAAGCTGGCGCGGGCGACCGAGATCCTCGGTGAGGTCGTCGACGCCGGGGAACGTGCCCTGGTGTTCACCCAGTTCCGGGAGATGGGCGAGCTGCTCGCCACCCACCTCTCGGAACGTCTCGGCCTGCCGGAGGTCCCCTTCCTGCACGGTGGGGTCTCGCTGACCGCTCGTGACGAGCTCGTCCACCGCTTCCAGACCGACCCGCAAGCGCCGCCGATCCTGCTGGTATCGCTGCGTGCCGGTGGAACCGGGCTGAACCTGACCCGCGCCAGCCACGTGGTGCACTACGACCGCTGGTGGAACCCCGCCGTGGAGGACCAGGCGACCGACCGGGCGCACCGCATCGGTCAGACCGAAGCCGTCACGGTGCACCGTCTGGTCACCGCCGGGACCCTGGAGGAGCGGATCGCCGCCCTCCTGGAGCGCAAGCGTGCCCTGGCCGACGCCGTGGTGGGCAGCGGCGAGGCGTGGGTGACCGAGCTCGGGGATGACGAACTGCGTGAGCTGGTGGCACTGTCGTCGGACCACCTCGACGACGTCGACGGCCTCGACGACGGCGAGATGGACGGCTCACCGCCCGACGGCGGGCGAGAGGGGCGTCCCCGTCTGGTGGCGCTGCCGGGAGGTGCCGGATGAACGGCGCAGCGGTCAGCACCGAGGTGCGGCACTGGTGGGGCGAACGGGTCGTCGACCTGCTCGCGGCGGCCGGAGCGGGCGCCCAGCGACGTGTCCAACGGGGCCAGGCCCTGGCGCGACGGGGTGCGGTCGAGGAGTTGCTCCTGCGTCCGGGGGAGGTCATGGCCACCGTGGCCGAGGACCGGGTCAGCCCCTACCGGGTCGTGATCGGGTGGCCGGTCGCTGACGACGCGCGCTGGGATCGTGCCGTCGCGAGCCTGTCGACGACCCTGCGCCCCCTGGCCGCCCTGCTGGAGCGGACCGTCACCACCGAGCTCGTCGCGGCCCTCGCGGATGTCGGCATCGATCTGCTGCCCTCCCTGGACCAGCTGCAGCCGAGCTGTTCCTGCCCGGAGCGTGTGGCCTGGTGCCGTCACGCCGCGGCGGTCCACACGCTCACCGGGGTACAGATCGACCGTGACCCGGCACTGCTGCTGCGGCTGGCAGGACGCGCGCCCGAGGAGCTGCTGGCCGCGCTGCGACGCGGGGAGGCCCTTCCGGCGGGTGACGAGGCCACCATCGACGCCTCCGGGGACCACTTCCGCGCCCGCGGGGATCTGGACGCCATCACGCTGCACCCCACGCCGGTGGAGGATCCCTCGGCGCTGCTGCGCCAGCTCGGCGAGCCGCCCGGGGTCGAGGATCCGGAGCCGCTGCTGCAGCTGGTCGAACGCAGCGCTGCGGCCGCGTGGCGGCTGGCGGCGGGGCACGGTGCTGCCGCCGCGGACGAGGAGGCGCTGCTGGCCGAGCTGCGGGCCCAGAAGGTGGCGACCGCGGCGTCGCTGGCCGACGCGATCGGCCGCGATGCCGCCGCCGTCGCCACGGCCCTGGACGAGCTGTTCTCGCGCGGTGACGTCCTCAGGACCGGCTCGGGTGAACGCACCCGCTACCGGGCCGCCTCCAGCGAGGCCCCCTAGCCCGTCACGATCCGTGCCCGCCCGCGAGCCAGGCCCGGGGGACATCCACCAGCCGGCTGCGCAGGTACTCGCCGAGCCCCTTGGCCTGTGGGTCGGGGCGGACCGCGGAGGCGACGCCCTCACCGAGCAGCCCCCGGACCACGATGTTGACCGCAGCGAGGTTGGGCAGGAGGTGCACCTCCAGAGCCAGTCCCTCCGCCTCGGGGAGGAGGCCCCGCGCGGCCTCGGGGGTCCCCGCGACCTCGATCAGCCAGCCGAACTGCGCGTGGTCACGGACCCACAGACCCACGTTGGCGTCGCCGCCCTTGTCGCCCGAGCGCGCACCCACCAGCCGTCCCAGGGGAGCGCGGGTCCGCGGTCCCGCGGGGACCGCGGGCAGCTCCGGGACGCCGGTCTCCTCCACGTGTGCCGCTGGCGTCGGTGGTGGGTCGGGGGGCGGAAGGCGCAGGTCGCTGCCATCGGGCAGGACGACCTGCTCCGGCACCGCGTCGGCGTCCACCAGCCCCGGCCAGTACCGCCCGAAGGGCTCGGCCTCGCTCGGCGGCGCGGTGAGCGTGAACCCGGGGTAGCTGGCCAGGGCGAGGGCGACGCACGCATCGCCGAAGGCACGGCGCGAGACCGGCTCGGGGCTCGCATCCTCCACCGTCACCGTCAGCGTCGCCACCGCCTGCGCGTTGGTGGGCGCGTCGTGACGATCGCTGCGCACGAGCTCGACGTGGACGCGGTCGATGGCGGCCAGGTCGACGCGGCGGGCGAGCTGGCGCTGCACCAACGCGGCCTTCTCCTCGATGTCCAGGCCCGTCAGCAGGAAGGTGGCGCGGTTGCGGAACCCGCCGAGGGTGTTGACCGCCACCTTGCGCGTGGGCGGCGGCGGCTCACCGACCACCCCGCTGATGCGGACCCGGTCGGGGCCCTCCTCGGCCAGCCGCACGCTGTCGAGCCGCGCCACGGCGTCGGGACCGAGGTAGCGGGGCCCCTCCACCTCGTAGAGCAGCTGGGCGGTCACGGTGCCGATGCTGACCAGGCCACCGGTGCCGGGATGCTTGGTGATCACCGCGCTGCCATCGGCGGCCAGCTCCGCGATGGGGAAGCCGACGTGGTCGAGGCCGGGTACCTCGGTGAAGAAGGGGTAGTTGCCCCCCGTGGCCTGGGCTCCGCACTCGATCACGTGACCCGCGACCATGGCGCCGGCGATGCGGTCGTGGTCGTGCTCGTGCCACCCGAACCGCCACAGGGCGGGTCCCACGGTCAGGCTCGCGTCGGTGACCCGGCCGGTGACCACCACCTCGGCGTCGGCGGCCAGTGCCCGTGCGATACCGCGGGCGCCGAGGTAGGCGTTGGCCGTGATCGGTGGGGTGGACAGCGCCGCCAGCGGACGGTGGTCCGCGGCGTGGACGGGCGCCCGGCCCGCCGCGGTGAGCTCCTCGAGCCGGGGCAGCAGGTCGTCGCCGGCGACGGTGGCGATCCGCGGGTGCCGGTCGAGCTCGCCTGCCAGCTCGTGCAGGGCCCGTGCCAGACCCCGGGGGTTGAGCCCGCCGGCGTTGACCACGATCCGCACCCCGCGATCGAGACAGGGCACCAGCAGCTCCCGGGCCTGGCGCAGGAAGGAACGTGCGTAGCCGGCGTCGGGGTCCTTCTGCCGCGTGCGCCACAGGATCAGCATGGTCAGTTCGGCGAGGTAGTCCCCGGTCAGCACGTCCAGCGGGCCGCCGTCGACCAACTCGCGCATCGCCTCGAAGCGGTCGCCATAGAACCCCGAGCCGTTGCCCACCAGCAGGGGTGCCGCGTCCTGGATGCTGCCGGCCATCTCCGCCTCCCACCGCGATCGTCGCATGCCATCGACCGTGGGGACCGTAGCGGGCACGGAACGGATATCGTGTCGCCGTTCCGTCCGCGGGCCGCTCGCGTCGCGGTCCAGAGAGCGACGAGGTCGAGCGTGGACACCGCATCCTGGTTCTCCCTGGCAGGCAGGCGCGCCCTGGTGACGGGCGGATCACGCGGTATCGGTGAGATGATCGCCCGCGCCTACGTCGCCGCAGGCGCGGAGGTCATGGTCGCCTCGCGGGACGGGGACGCCTGCGAGGTGCTGGCTACGGAGCTCGGCGCGAGGTGCACTGGCGTGGCGGCCGACCTGTCCACGCCCGAGGGGGTGGCGGCGCTGGCGACGGAGGTCGCGGGCTGGACCGGCCACCTCGACGTGCTGGTCAACAACGCCGGCGCGACCTGGGGTGCGCCTCTGGGCGCCTATCCCGCCGAGCGGTTCGACCAGGTCATGGACCTCAACGTGCGGGCGGTCTTCCTGCTCACCCAGGCGCTGCTGCCCCAGTTGCGGGCCGCAGCCACCGCGGAGGATCCGGCACGGGTGCTGATGATCGGTTCGGTCGACGGTGCGTCGGTGCCGATGTTCGACAACTTCGCCTACTCCGCGTCCAAGGCCGCGGTCCACCAGCTCAGTACCCACCTCGCGGCGGCGCTGGCGCCCGACCACGTCACCGTCAACGCCCTGGCGCCCGGGCTCTTCCCCTCGCGGATGACCGCCTTCCTGTTCGACGACGAGGAGGCCGTCACCGCCCGCATCCCCCTGGGTCGGGCCGGTCGACTCGAGGATGTCGGCGGGATGGCCATCGCCCTGGCCTCGCGGGCGGGCAGCTACGTCACCGGTACGGTGATCCCCATCGACGGGGGCTACGCCACCCTGCGCTGACCGGCGGTGCGTGCGCGGTGGGCATCCACCTGTAAAGCCGTGGGCACGGTGGTCGATACTGGTGTCAGAGCCCGAAGCTTGCAACACTGGCAACAACAACAACGATGGGGTACACAGGGCTCGTGACGTGAGGACCCGGATGCGGTGGCGTGCGTGACCGAGGCACAGGGGATCGTGCAGTTGCGGCGGCGCACCCTGGCGGCGTTGCTCATGGTCGCGCTGCTCCCGCCCATGCTCGGCATCGTGGCGCCGGCGGGACCGGGGCACGCACAGGAACGCTCCAGCGATGAGGTCGAGCGCGAGCTGGAGGACACCGCCCGGGAACAGGACGGCGTCGCCGGTCAGCTCCAGGGGCTCAGGGCCGAGCTGGATGGTGCCGAGGAGGAACTCGCAGCCGTCGGCGCGCGTCTGGAGGACGCACGGGCCCGGCTGGTCGCGGCACAGGGGCAGGTGGCGCTCGCCGAGGTCGCCCTCGAGGACGCCGAGCAGGCCCGTGACGAGGCCATCGCCGCCCATGAACGGGCCCAGCAGCGGCTGGCACGGGCCGAGTCGGAGTTGGCCGACAACGAGGAGGTGCTGGCGCTCCACCTCGTG